>NZ_CP119560.1:300000-525049 GCF_029278565.1 Haloarcula halophila
TCGTCGATAGCGTTGATGTCGATGATGTGGTCCGGGTTGGCGAGGCGATTGGCCATCACGATACTCAGCGACTGGTTTCCCGCCATCAGTTCCGCCTCGGAGAGGTCGGCCAGCAACGTCACCGCCTCCTCGACGGTTTCAGGGCGGTGGTACTCGAACGCTGAGGGTTTCATTCTGTGCCACGCACCTCCGGGTGGCCGTGACAGTCGATCAGGTCGCGTGCAGTCGCTCGTGGTGCGCTATCTGGCCACATATTGTCGATGAAGATACTCCGTCCAGTGCGATAATAAGTGTTGTTGTCGTTATTCCGGTATCCTCGGGTGAATCGGGCCGTCGCGGTCCCGAAGTCGTCCCCCCTCACAGCCGTTACTGACCGCCAGTGCCTCCGCGACGATGCTGAGCGCGATCTCCAGCGGTTCGCCCCCGCCGAGATCGAGGCCAACGGGCGTCGAGAGCCGTTCAAGCGCCGACTTCGGGAGTTTGACGCCGTCCTCCGCCATCGACTCCCGAAGCTCCTTGAACCGCTCGCGAGGACCCATGAGACCGACGTAGGGTACCTCGGTCTCCGTGAGGAGTGTCTCGACGGCGAGGCGGTCGTCGACGAGGTTGTGCGACATGACCACCGCGTACGTGTGCTGGTCGGTCCCGACGCTGTCGGTTATGGTGGTCGGGTGTCCAGTCGTCACCGTGTCCGCGTGGGGGAACGTCGACTCGTCGACGCCCCCACGGGGGGAGTGGACGGTGACGCGGAAGCCGACATCGGAAGCGAGACGTGCCAGCGGCGGCAGGTCGTTCTGGCTCCCGAAGAGGAGCAGGTCCGAGACCGGCTGGAGGCTGTCGACCAGCACGGTCGCCGACCCGATATCGACCGTTTGGGTGCTCCCCGTCCCGTGTACTCGGTCGATCGTGTCACCGATGGCGTCGAGGAGTGTCGTCGGGACCGGTTCACGGTCGGGGACGGCCTCGCGTGTCCCGTCGGCTCCGACGACGGTTCGACTCCCGATCGGGGTGTCGCCCGACCCGTCGACGACCGTGAGCACGGTCGCCGGGTCGCCGTTGTCCAGCATCGCCAGCGGCCGGTCAACACTCGCGTCCAGCGGTTCGACGAAGAGGTCGATGACGCCGTTACAGCCCAGCCCCAACCCCCAACTGTCGTCGTCGGAGTCCAGCAGATCGAACACCTCGATCCGTGGCTGGCCGGTGGCGAGTATCTCCTGGGCGAGATCGACGACCGGTTCCTCCAGACAGCCCGCGGTGACCGCACCGGCGGCCTCCCCGTCAGCCGGGACGAGCATCTTCGCACCGGGTCGGCGATACGCGGACCCGTCGACGGCCGCGACGGTAACGACCGCGGCGTCCGCGTCGTTCCGGCGGAGCGAACGCATCTGTTCCCGGAGATCCGTTTCGGTAACACTCCAGGGATCTTCGGACGTAGCCTGTGTCATACTGTCACGTTAGTCCTCCGATCAGTTAAGTTGCCGATCTCTCCGGGGCCGGTGAGCTTATTCGTCACCGAAGACGCCGTCGTCCCGAAGTCGCTCTAACTGTTCCTGGTCGTAGCCCAGCTCCCGGAACACTTCGTCGGTATGCTCGCCCAGGTCCGGCGGGGCGGCGTCGAATCCGGAGACGGCGCTGCCGAAATTCAGCGGATGTTCGATGACGGGGATCTCCCGGTCGCCGTCGTCGATGTGGCTGACCATCTCCCGGGCCTCGACCTGTTCGCTCGACAGCGCTTCGTCGACGGTCTGGACCGGGCCGGCCGGGATCCCGGCCTCGACGAGGATCTCCATCCACTCCTCGGTCGTGCGGGCGGTGAGCGTCTCGGCGATCTCGGCTTCGAGCGCGTCCATCTGCTCGACGCGGTCGGCGTTGGTCGCGAAACGGTCGTCCTCGGCGAGGTCGGGCCGGTCGATCGCCTCACAGAAGCCCCGCCAGAGTTTCTGGTTGAGACAGGCGACGTTCAGGTAGCCGTCGGCGGTCTCGAACGTCTGGTAGGGGGCAAGCACCGGGTCTTTCGTCCCCATCCGTGTCGGCTCCTCGCCGGCGAAGACCTTGCCGGCCTGCTTGGTCAACCACGGCAACGTCGCGTCGAGCATCCCGAGTTCGACGTACTCCCCCTCGCCGGTTCGCTCGCGGCGGTACAGCGCGTTCATGATACCGAACGCCGCCCACATACCCGTGATGAGATCGGTCTGTGGCAGCCCGACTTTCACCGGGTCGCCGTCCTCCTCACCGGTCACGGACATGATCCCGCTCATCCCCTGGACGAGCAGATCGTAGCCGGGGCGTTCGCTCCAGGGGCCGGTGTTGCCAAACGCCGAGATGTCACAGTAGACGAGTTCCTCGTTGTGCTCGGAGAGGTCGTCGTAGCCGATACCGAGCCGTTCGGCGGTACCCGGCCGGAAGTTCTGGAGGACGACGTCGGCGCTCTCGACGAGATCGTAGCAGGCCGCCAGTCCTTCCGCTTTCTTGAGGTCGAGTTCGACGCTTCGCTTGTCGTAGTTGACAGTCCAGTAGTACGGCGACGCGCCGTCGATAAACGGCGGGCCGGAGTGACGGATGTCGTCACCGACGTTCGGACGTTCGATCTTGATGACGTCCGCACCCTGGTTCGCGAGCATCAGCGAACAGAAGCCGCCGGTGACGAACGTCGAGAGATCCACAACCGTGATGTCTTCGAGGATCGGGCTTTCCGCTGCCATACGTACGTACACACTCACCGGTTTCAAATATGTACCGCCTGCGGCCCGGGGTGGAACCGGCACCCCATCCGATCACAGGACTGCACAGCAGTCGGACTCCCGACCGTTCACCCCTCGCTCTCGCCCATGGTCTGTCGCCAGACGCCGACGACGACGATAGTCGACAGTGACAGCACCACGAACCCGACCGTATAGCCCGCCGTCAGTTCCAGGAGTTGCCCGACGAGCCACGGATACGCCAGGGCGACGACGTTGCCGATCGCGGTCATCCCGACCAGCAGGACGCCGGCGTCGGCGTCGATGTCGGTGAACGCGAGACTGAACAGCGGGCCGAACGGCAGTCCGAACCCGGCCCCGGTAAGGACGAGCGCGACGGCCAACAGGAGCGGTGCCCCGAGCCACAGGGCGGCGGCAACCAGCCCCAGCGTCCCCGCGAGAAAGACCAGTCCGCCCTCGACGGCGCGTGTCGCGGTCGTCACCGTCGTGAGCCACCCGCTGTACGTTCGGCCGAGGAACGTCGCCGTCGCAAAGCCCGCGAGAACGAGCGTCGTCGGCAACGCCGGAACGCCGGAGAGCACGTCCGTGTACCACGTCGTAGCCACGATGAGGAGTCCGTACGATGCCGCGTTGGCCAGTCCGAGCCCCATCCCGGAGGGACTCCAGAACGCGTCGACGTAGTCACGAAACCGCCGCGGTTCACCGGAGGCGACGGGCTGAAGCGATGGCGCGAACAGCGCCGAGGCCGCGACCGGGACCGCTGCGGCGAGGGCCGGTACCACCGGCCCGACCGCCGCGACAGCCCGCGGTGTGACCGCGATACCGACCGCGAGACCGAGCGTGAACGTCGCGCCGAGGAGGCCCTGTGTTCGGGCGACATCACCGTCGTCGGCGCGCATCCCGGCGTAGGTCATCGACGCCAGAAACGTCGCCCCCATCCCGAACCCGAGCAGCAAACGCCCGGCGTGAGCAAGCGGTAGGGAGAGGCTTCCACCGAGGGCCGTCCCGACTGTTCCGGCCCCCAGGCCGACGGTGGCGGCGAGACGAACCGAACGGCGTCGGGAGAGAACGTCCGTCGGCCAGACGATCACGAACTGCCCGAAGAGGAACAGCGTCGACCCGAAGCCGGCGACGCTGGGCGCGAAGTCCCGAGCGACGAGTTCCGCGACGTAGGTCCCGAACCCGCCGACGGCAAGCCCCATCCCGAAGAGCCCACAGCCGAGGACAGTCAGCGCTCGTCGCGGGAGTGCCATCAGCGACGACACTCCCCCGCTGGCGTGTTCTCGCCGTGGAGACGGACAGGCGTCATCGGGCGGGGTCCAGAATCGTCATCCCGAACGTGTCCCCGTCTCGGATGTCCGCGTGCACCGCGGGCACCGCCGACAGTCCAACCTCGTCCGTGATCACGGGGTCGATACGGCCGTCAGCCAGCAGGCGCGCAGCACGAACCACCTGCTGTCTGGTCGCGTACCGTGATCCCACGAGCGAGGCTTCCTTCACGACGAACTCCTTCAGCGGCGGCGCGAACGACCGGTCGTGGTGGGTCGTCAGTGAGACGACCTGCCCGCCCATCGCGAGCGCGTCCCACGCGGCTTTGAGCGTCGGAACGTCGCCGACGGTGTCGACGACGACGGTCGGGCCGTCGCCGTAGCGGGTCGCCGATCGAAGCCGCGCCGCGAACTCGGGTTGGCTCGCGTCGATCGTCGATACCGCCGGCCCGGTGACCCGATCGACGTGTGCCAGCCGTTCGTCCCGCACGTCGGCGGCGAGGACGGTCGCGCCACGCGTGGCAGCGAGTTGGCTCAGATGAACGCCGATACGGCCGGCCGCACCGATGACCAGCACGGTATCCTCGTCACCGATGTCGGTCCGCTCACAGATGTGCAGCGGGGTCGCCACTCCGTCGGCGGCGATCGCCGCGGCCCCGAAGGAGAGGTCGTCGGGGATCGGCAGGGCGTTTGCGGCCGGGAGCGTCGTGTACTCGGCGTACGCGCCCTGGGTATTCACGCCGAGCCACCCGCCGAAGTCGGTACACTGGTTGGCGTCCCCGCGCCGGCAGGCGTCACACCGGCCACAGGTGAGATAGAAGTACGCCGCGACGCGGTCGCCGACAGTGTGGTCGGTGACGTCTTCGCCGACGGCGTCGACGACACCGGCGAACTCGTGTCCTGGCACCCTCGGGACGAGCCCCGGGTCGTCGTCGAGTCCGCCCTGTATCGCGTTCTCGACGGTGCGTGTGACGCCACAGGCACGGACCTCGACGCGGACCTCGTCGGGTGCCGGGTCCGGTCGTTCGCGTGACTCGACTGCCAGTTCTCCGCCCCAGTCAGGGAGTACAACAGCCTTCATACGTGATCGGTCGGGCATGGCCTGTTGGCCGTATGTCGTTGCACAGTAAATGCGGTTTGGTTCCCACGGTCGCTGTCAGCGATCGGCTGGCAGGACTCGATCGGTGTGGGTGGTCGGGGCTTACGGACGGCTCTCCAGCCTGTCGAGCGGGTTCTCGCTCGTGGCGTCGCTGGCGGTGATCGGTTCGGGTTCGGTACTCGCCGGAGCCGTCTGACTGTCGTCGCCCTCGACGGTGTCGGCTGATTCGTCCGTCACAGCCGGGGTCGGATCGGTCGTCTCCGACGCTGACGCGTCCGCCGACTGGGACTGTTGCCAGATGATCGCACCGGCAGCGCCCAGTGCGGCCGTCAGTCCAAGCACTAGCAGTGAAGAGCTGTCCTCGGTCGAGGCTGGCTGTTGGGTCGGTTGCTCCGTCGCTCGTGGGGTTCCGGTCGACGGGGTCCGCGTGGGGACCGGCTGTCGGTTGCTCCCCCGGAGTCGTCGCCAGAGTCCCGATCCGAGGATGCCAAGAACCACACCGGCAGCGAACGACTGGCCGTTGCTCGGTCCGTCGCCACTGGTCAGCGAGACGGCCTTGCCGACCACTGCCCCGACAGCGTCGCCACCTGCCGATTCGGTCGCCGGTTCCGCCGCCTTCTCCGAGAGCGCCTCGGTCTCCTCGCTACTCGCCGCCTGGAGCCTCGACTCCGCGGGTGTCCCCGCGTTGACGTGTGCCTCCATGTCCTGGAAGAACTCGTTGACTAGTTTGTCGGCGACGCTCCCGATGGCGCGTTCGCCCATGCTCGCGATGATCCCGGAGATCTCCGCGTTGGCCTGCCAAGACACCGTCGTCGTCCCGTCGCCGTTGTCGTGAAGCTCCTGCCAGGCGGTCACGTCGAAGGAGTTCCGACTGGCTTCACCTGTCGCCTGTATCTCTAGTCGTTTCGGCCGGTCACACTCCGTCACGATGGCCTCGACGTCGAAGGACGGTTTGACGCTCCCGACACCGACAGAGAGCCCAGCGACGATGTGTGACGGACTCTCCAGTACCATCTTGTTACAGCCGGGGGCACAGTCCAAGAGGATGTCCGGGTCAGTGAAGTACTTCCAGAGCTCCTCGGGCGATCCGTCGACCGTGAATTCGCCGCTGAACTCCATCATCGGCCCGTGTCACCTCCGACTGCACCTGGTCGTCGGCCGGCCGTCTCTGGGTCTGTCGCCGCTCCGTCGTGAAACGATTGCTGTATCATAGTTGTCGTATCCGGTGGGTCGTAACCGTCGCGACTGCCACTGTTCGCAGTGTGATACCGTAACGTGGTCGCCGTTCACACAAATATCTATCGTCGGGCCAGCTAGTCGTCGGCCGGCTGGAGCGGGAGTTCGATGTGGGTCGGATACTCCTCGCTGTGGTGGACGGTGTTCGTGGCGACGTTGTACTCGCGGTCGCCGTACAGCGGCCCGCCGGTGTTGTGGTTCACGTCGTACCGCGGGAAGTTCGACGAGGAGATGTCCAGTCGGATGCGGTGGCCCGCCTTGAACACGTTCGCCGTCGGGTACGGCTCCATGGTGTACTCGTGGACGGCACCGGGCTCGACGAAATCCGGGGTCTCCCGGTAGCCGCGGTAGCGGCCGCGGCAGATGGAGTCCGCCAGGTTGAGCGCGAATCCGTCCTCGAACTCCTGGCTCGGCGGATACTCGTCGATCAGTTTGGCGGTGAAGTCCGTATCGGGCGCGTCGGTCTCGCCGTATACCGTGACGGAGATCGGGCCGGCGATGCGCATCGGTTCCTCCAGTGGCGGTGTCCGGAAGACGAGCACGTCGTCGCGGGTCTCCAGCGGTCTATCGGCTCGCTCGGCCCCGAGCGTGTCCGCTCTCGTCCGCTGATCGTATCCGCCACGGCCGGTCATATCTACCAGATTCCGCTCGGAGAGCGGATACTCCAGGATACTCTCCTCCCGTGGCTCGTAGGTGATATACGACGAGCAGTTCCCGCCCAGCGTCGGCACGGGGTTCTTGGGGTCGAACTCGTAACTCGTGTGTGACTCGGCCTCATTCGGGGCCTCCTGCCGGAGGACACCGTCTTCGTGTGCGTAGAGCGCAGTGAACTCCGTCTCCGGAAGGGGCCAGTCCGACGCGCTCCGCCAGGAGCCACCATGGAAGAGGCGACCGTCGCGGGACTGGTGACCGTCGCCTTCCCCCATCTGGAAGAACTCGACGGTCGACTGGTCGCTCCAGGTGTCCGCGCCTTTCAGGTAGTGATCGAAGAAGTCCAGACGGGTCTGCTGGTAGTCCATCAGCGCTTGCTCGCCGAACTCCAGCTCGCCGGAGTAGGACTTGTTCCAGGACGGCAGCGGGTAGCTGTTCCACCCGTGTGTCCAGGGACCCATGAGGAGGAAGTGGTCGCTGTCCTTGCGCCCGGCCAGCGCCTCGAAGTTGTCACAGGTCGCCTTGGTGTACGAGTCGTACCAGGCGCCCGCGTAGACGGTGGGCACGTCCGCGCTCTCGTCGTAGTAGGCCTCGAAGTTGATCCCGGGGGACTGCCAGAGCTCGTCGTTGGCGTTCCCCGAGGTCATGATGTCGAACGTCCACTCCTCGTAGTCCGGGATGTGTTTGAGCGGTGATTGGCCGGGCTGGATCGGTCCGTCTTCGAGCACCTCCCGAACGTCGACGTTGGCGAGTGCCTGCTGGATGTCGTCGTCTTCGAGCGCGCGCTTGGCGAACCCGCCGCCCAGGGTCAGCGCCCAGCAGAGCCAGCGCAACTCGAAGGCGCCGTTGTGCCGGAACGTCGCTTTCCGCCCGTTCGCGGCACCCTGGTTGACGAACATCGCTTCGAGATGTGGCGGGTCCTGGGTCGCCAACGCCGACTGTACCCACGCCCCGTAGGAGGTGCCGAAGGTGCCGACCTGGCCGTCACAGTACGGTCGGTCGGCGAGCCATTCGACGGTGTCGTGGCCGTCCTCGGCCTCGTTCTTGAAGATGTAGAAGTCCCCCTCGCTCTCGAATCGGCCCCGACAGTCCTGGACGGCGACGACGTACCCTCGCTTCGCGTACCACTCGCCGTGGCGCTCCATGCGGCCGCGCTTGCCGTACGGCGTGCGGTCGAGCAGTGCCGGTTTCGGCTCCGAGATCGGATCGCCCGTCTCGGGGTCTGTCGGCCGGTAGATATCGGCCGCCAACACCGTGCCGTCACGCATCTCTACCGAAACGTTCAGCTCTGCTTGCACTCCGTACGCTGGTTCGCTACGCATGCTACGACCGAGCACCAAGAGCGTAAAATAACTTACGTACGGAGCGATCCTCGGTTACACGTGGCGGGGACACGCCGTGATCTCACTCTGTCAGGGATGTCGTGACCGATTTTCTCCCACGGCCATTCCTGACACGAGAGTATGATTTATTACGAACAGTTTGCGTACGGGGTACCATGGAGACTGATACCACAGATAGTGAGAGCAGTATTGTACAGTACGCTATCGAGGACAAGCCGCCCCTCGGCGAAGCGATTCCGCTGGGGTTGCAACACCTCGGAGCGATGTTCCTCTCGACGGTCGCGTTGCCGTTAGTCATCGCCGGCGCGATCGGCCTCGACGGTGCACAGACGACCTACGTCGTCCAGATGGCACTGCTGGTCGCCGGTCTCGCGACGCTGGTACAGGTATACTCCGTCGGCCCTGTCGGTGCTCGGCTGCCGGTCGTGATGGGAACCAGCGCCATCTTCGTCGCGCCGCTCATCAGCATCGGGACGTCTTTCGGTGTCGCGGCGGTCTTCGGGGCGGTCATCGTCGCCGCTCCGGTCGAGATGGTCATCGGCTATTTCTACGACGATTTGCGACAACTGTTCCCGCCGCTCGTGACGAGCATCGTCGTGATGCTGGTCGGACTGACGCTGATTCCGGTCGCCATGGACTACGCGGCGGGCGGACCGGGCGCGGAATCGTACGGCGCGTTCGTCAACATCGGATTAGCACTGCTCGTGTTCGTGGTGGCCATCGGACTCAACCAGTTCTTCGAGGGGTTCCTGTCGGTCGCGAGTGTCCTCGTCGCCGTCGTCGTCGGCTACATCGCGTCGATCCCCTTGGGACTTCTCGACCTCTCCGGCGTCGGGAGTGCTGGCCTGATCTCGCTGCCCAGCCCGCTCGAATTCGGCGTCAGCTTCGAACCGACCGCGATTCTCATCGTCGCCTTCGCGTATCTCATCACGTCTATCGAGACGATCGGTGATATCGAGGGGACGACCGGTGTCGTCGACAGGCAACCGTCCAACGAGGAGATGGAGGGCGGGCTGCTTGCCGACGGCGTGATGAGCATGGTCGCGGGCGCGTTCGGTGCGTTCCCCAACACGTCTTTCTCACAGAACGTCGGCCTGATCGGGTTTACCGGCGTCGCCAGCCGGTTCGTCGTCGCTATCTGTGGGGTGTTTCTCGTTCTGCTGGGGTTTTTCCCGAAAGTCGCTGCAGTCATCAGCGCGATGCCGGACCCGGTTCTCGGCGGCGCGGCGATCGTCCTCTTCGGGATGATCTTCTCGATCGGTCTCCGCATCTTCGCCGACCGCGTGGCGTCGTCACAGCGCAACCTGACCATCGTCGCGGTCTCCATCGTCCTCGGTGTCGGCGTGGAGGTACGTCCGGACGCGGTCTCGGCCTTCCCGGAGGAGATTCAGGTACTGCTTGGCTCCGGGCTCCTCGTCGGTGGTCTCACCGCGGTCGTGTTGAACGCGGTCCTCCCCGGTGGGAGAGCACCGACCGAGCCGACGGCTGCTTCCGAGAGCGCTACGACTGAGTAGTTCCGGTCGGACTACCGGACGACCAGTACCGGAATCGGTGACCGGCGGACGACCTTCTCGGCGACGCTCCCGAGCAGTACTCGCGCGACGCCGTCGCGCCCGTGGCTCCCGAGCACGACGAGGTCGTACTCGTTCTCTTCGAGGTACTTGACGATAGCCCGATCGGGGCGACCACGCATCCGGTCGGTCTGGATCTCGACTCCGTGCTCCGATGCGATCTCCCGTGCCATGCCGAGAGCGGGGTCGCCGGTGTCGTCCTCCTCCGTCTGGTCCGGTGACTTCCCGCCGGGTCCCGGGAACGCGCCGAGGTCACCGGGCGCCGAAGCGGAACCGGAATCGGTGTCTCCCTCGTCCGCCTGCTCCTGGTCCCCCCCGGACGGTCTCGAGAACGCCCCGAGGTCACCAGTGTCCGAGGAGACGACGTGTAAGGCCGTAAACTCCGCGTCGGGGAAATTTTCGAGCGCGTACCGGAGCCCCTCTTTCGCGCGTTCCGAGTCGTCCACGGGGACGAGAATACGTTGTCCCATACCGGATCTTGACGGGCGTTCATAATATAAGTTGGCCCGACAATTCCCTGTCTGTCGTTCGCGAGAGTGGGACTGACCGCTAGAACAGGTTTGAGGTGCCCGTGAATAACCCCACCCATCAATAGTTTTATCACCCTGTTAGTATATACCAATCCTATCGCAAGCTATGGATTGCCATGACGAGCATTCCAGCAACCGGTGATACTAATGACAGAACCAGACGACGCAACTGAAGCACGCACCGACGGCGGAAACATGGTAACGTACGGTATCGAAGACAAGCCACCGCTGGGGAAGTCGGTCCTGCTCGGGACACAGCACTGGCTGACGATGATCGGGTCGACGATCGCGATTCCACTTGTACTCGCGGGAGTCCTGGGGTTCAACGGGGGACAGACGGCCCAGCTGATCGCGACGTTCTTCCTGGTCTCGGGGATCGCGACCCTCGCACAGACGACCATCGGGAACAAGTATCCGATCGTCCAGGGGGGGACGTTCTCGATGCTCGGGCCGGCTATCGCGATCGTCGCCGCCCTCGGAGGCGCTGACGGCGGCGCGAGCTCGACGGTCATGATGCGGGAACTCCAGGGGGCGATCATCGTCGCCGGGGCTGTCGAGGTCCTCATCGGCTATCTCGGCATCTTCGGTCGCCTGAAGAGGTATATGGGGCCGATCGTCATCGCTGTGGTCATCACGCTCATCGGGTTGGCGCTCATCAGCGTCCCGCAGATCATCTCGGCTAACCAGAACTGGTACCTCGCGGGTCTGACGCTCGTGCTGATCACGCTGTTCTCGCAGTACCTCGACGATTACTCCCAGGTGTTCAAGTTATTCCCCGTCTTGCTCGGTTTGGGTGGGGCGTACCTACTCGCGCTGGTGTTGTCGGTCGCGGGAGTCGTCAATATCGTCGATCTCAGTCCGATTGCAGAGGCGCCGTTGGTGCGTGTCATCACGCCGTTCCAGTGGGGGATGCCGCTGTTTACCACCTCCTTCATCGTCGGGATGTTCGCGGGAATGCTCGCGTCGGCCATCGAGAGCTTCGGCGATTACCACTCTGTCGCCCGTATGGCCGGTGAAGGTGCACCGAACAAGAAGCGCGTCAACCACGGGCTCGGCATGGAGGGGATCGGCAACGTCTTCGCCGGCATCATGGGTACCGGGAACGGCTCCACGTCCTACACCGAGAACATCGGTGCCATCGGTATCACGGGCGTCGCCTCCCGGTACGTCGTCCAGGTCGGTGCGATCGTGATGATTCTCGTCGCCTTTATCGGCCCCTTCGGTGCGTTCGTGACCACGATCCCCAACGCCATCGTCGGTGGGCTGTTCCTCGCGATGTTCGCACAGATCGTGGGTGTCGGGCTCTCGCAGCTCCAGCACGTCGACATGAACCAGAACAGGAACGTGTTCGTGCTCGGCTTCGGGCTGTTCGCCGGCCTATCGATTCCACAGTACATCTCCGGACTCGAAAGCGGCGCACTTGAGACCGGGCTCAGCAACGTCCCCGTATTCGGTGCGGTGCTGGGCATCCCGGAGGTCGCACAGACGATCAGTATCGTCATGGGGACGGAGATCGCCGTCGGCGGACTCGCCGCCTTCATCCTCGACAACACTATCCCGGGTACCGACGAGGAGCGTGGACTGACCCAGTGGGAGGAGATCACCGAGGACGCCGACGAGTTCGAACCGTTCCACCAACAGTTGCTCTCGGGCGGTGACTCCGGACCGAAAGTCGCCGACGACTGAACCTCGGTCGCCCGTTTGAGCTGGACTCCACTCTTTTGACCGCTCGGAACGAACTTCCGCCACTGGCCACGTCTTCGACCGAGAGCACGTGGCGATGGCGGTGCCGGACGCTATCGACTGCGCCCGCTGTCCAAACTGCAAAGTGGACCCCGTTGCTTTTCGAACTATGACACAGACGAACGACGCCGTCGACGTGACGCGGATGTCGCTTCGCGACAGCGGCTGGATCGGATACACCGACGATGCGGTGTACATCGAACGCGACGGAGAAAAGATACAGATCGCCAACGAACACGTGAGGAAGGTGACGCTCCAGTCCCTTCGGTGGGATCTCGCCGTCATGAGCGTCCTCCTGATCGGGGTCGGCGGCTACGTCGCGATAACCCGGAACCCACTGGTCGGAATCGCGTTCGCCGTCGTCGGCGTGCTGAGCATGTACCGGACGTACGGAAACCGGTACGCGCTCCGCATCCAGATCGAAAACGAATCCAAGCCCGTGACAGTGTATCCGACGTATCCGGTCGAATGCCACGAGACGATCGTCGATAGCATCGAGGGTCGCTCTCGCGACGGGTAGGAAAAGCTAAGTCGCGTGGGTGAGTGATGTGAAACAGCATGTCGCAAGCAGACTTGCGGATACGCAATGCCCGAGTTGTGACGCCGAACGGAACGATTCTGGGCGGTGTCGCGGCGACGGATGGATCGATCGTCGCGGTCGGCACTGACCGGTCGCTCCCCGAGGCAGACCGCAGTATCAACGCCGACGGCAACTACCTGATCCCCGGGTTCATCGACCCGCACGTCCACTGGGGCCTCTCGCGCTACGAGTACGAATACCACGAGGGACTGGCCCACGACTTCGAGACGGAGACCCGCGGGGCCGTCCACGGCGGCGTGACGACCGTGGTGAACTTCCTCCTCCAGCCTGATCCGTACCTGCCCGACATGGACTACTTCATCGAGGCAGGCGAACAGAACTCCTACATCGACTTCGGGTACCACGCGATCGTCCACAAGGACCACCACGTCGACGAGATCGAGGGACTGGCGGATGCCGGCATCCGCTCGTTCAAGATCTTCTACAACTGGTACAAACACGCCTCACCCGAGTTGGGGATCAACCACTCCGATTCCGGGCGTGTCTACAAGGTACTCGACAGGGTCGCCGACATCGAGAACGGCGTCGTCATGTTCCACGCCGAAAACGAGGATCTCGCGTACGAGCGGCGCCAGGAACTCCAGGAGGAGGGCCGCAACGACCTCCAGGCGTGGTCGGAGTCCGCACCGAACGTCGCCGAGGCGATGCAGATCGAGAACATCGCCAAACTCACCGACTACACCGACTCGACCGCCTACATCGTTCACATGAGCACGGGCGAGGGGGTCGACATCTGTCGGCGGTATCAGGAGCAGGGCGTCGACATCAACGCGGAGACCCTGCCGGCGTTTCTCGCCCACACCAAGGAGGAAGACCTCGGCGTCTGGGGGAAGATCTCCCCGCCGTTGCGGGGCGAACAGAGCAAGCGGAAACTCTGGCAGGGGTTGCGCGAAGGCGTCGTCGACTACGCCGGCACCGACCACTGTCCGCACAAGAAGCCGTTCAAGGAGAAAGAAGAGGGGAAATACGGCGATATCTGGGACGCGATCCCGGGGGACAACAACGGCATCGAGTACTTCCTGCCGGTGATGATGAGCGAAGGTGTCAACAAGAACCGCATCAGCATGGAGCGTCTCGTCGAGGTCTGTGCCGAGAACAACGCCCGCCGCTGGGGACTGTATCCGCGTAAGGGTGCCCTCGTCGAGGGCGCCGATGCCGATATGGTACTCGTCGATCTAGAGAAGTCCGCCGTCGTCGACGACGACTTCTATCACACCATGGAGCCGCGCTACTCGACGTTCCACGGGGACGAGCTTACCGGCCTGCCGACCCACACCATCGTCGGCGGCGAGGTCGTGGTCGAAGACGGCCAGTTGCAGGTCGAAAAGGGCGGCCGTGACTACCTCCCACGGGATGCCGACGGCGTCCCGATGCCCTGACAGCCGATACCTGACAGCGTTCCACGAATTCGGTTCTCTCGTTGGTTCTGATCGACCACCATTGGGACCGTGTGATTGTCACACACCCGCTATCCCGCCATACAGAATATTTATTCTATCTGGCCGGTGCGTCCCTGTGAATCGGATACTCATTTCATTCTATGAAAAAGCTATTTACCCCGTCAAGATGTAGCTGGTTGTATGGGCTCCAACGTTCCGGTCAACGCGGTCGAAACGACGCTTCGGATCGCAGAGGCGTTACAGGAACACGAATGTGTCGGCGTGACGAAACTCGCCGACGAGATCGACCTGCCCCAAAGTACGGTGTTCAACCATCTCAAGACGCTGGAACAAAACGAGTACGTCGTCAACGAGGGCGGGTCCTACCGTCTCGGGTGTCGCTTCCTCAAACTCGGTGCGAAAGCCCGTTCGTACCACGATGTCCACGAGGTAGCCCGACCGAAGATAAACCGACTGGCGAAAGACACCGGCGAGATCTCCGCACTGCTCGTCGAGGAGCACGGACTGGGCGTGTTCTTACACCGGGCCGAGGGCGAGCAAGCCGTCCATATTGATAGTTACATCAGCCAGCGGATCTCTCTCCACGGTGCCGCACTCGGAAAGGCTATTCTCGCTTCCCTCCCCCGAGAACGTGCCGTCGATATCGTCGAACGCCGTGGTCTACCGGCGTTGACCGAGAACACGATCACGGACCGTGACGAACTGTTCGACGAACTCGACCGGGTCGCCGAGCGGGGTATCGCGTTCGACGACCAGGAGCGGCTCAACGGTCTCCGTAGCGTCGCTACACCGATAACTGACGGGAACGGGGCTGTCCTCGGTGCGGTCAGCATCGCCGGTCCGACCAACCGTATCCAGAACGATCGGTTTCGTGAGACGTTCCCCTCGAAACTCTCCGACATCAAGAACGTCATCGAACTCGACTTGGCCTACTCGTGACCCTCGTATCCCATCATATGAAATACGTCGGTTTCGGGACGTACTTTGCCGGTTAACGGCTCGTGTCTCCCGTTAAGCTATCCTCTCAGTGTCGATTGAGCGGAAATGCTCAACAGAATATCAGACGTACGTTTGTTACGCCAGCGAATCAGGTTAACGATTGACATGGATGGGGGCAACCAGTGACCGAACGTTCATTCAGTCAGGCTAAATAGATCCCACCCTGTAACATAACCAACCGAATCGAAAACGTTCGTATCCCACTATACAGGATAGCTTTCGTTCTCGTACGCAGTGGTCCAGGCGGAGCGATCAACACTGGTGTGACACCGCTGCAACCGCCCCCGACAGAGGGTGACCAGCTGATGCGCACACGCCGAGAGATACGACCGCGTAGCCTGTCCATCCCACAACTGTGTCTCTCGTGGCGGAGATCCACAGTCAGTGACCCACGCACGTGCTCCGTGGCGCTACCGGGGGCCGTGGTGACAGAAAACAGTTATAATTCGGGGAGTGATCGGTCTGCCGGACCGCGATGCAGTCCTACGTCTCTTTGAACGCGACGACACGGGAGACGCTCGACTCGCCGCCGCGGAACCGCCACGGGAACGTACCGATCTGGACACGCTCGTTGAGCAACTCCTCGGGCACCTGTGCGTTCTCGACGTGGATGATGCCTTCGGGGAACAGTTCGGTATGCATCAGCTGGTACCCCTCGGGTGGGAATACTTCGTCGAGATCGTCGACACCGAGGTGGTCGGCCGCTTCGTCCGCCAGTTCGGGACGGATATCACGGATAACGGTGTTCATCGGGTGATCCGCGCTCCCACAGTCGAGGATCAGGTAGTTTAGGTTCTTCTCCTGACACCACTCGGCGAATTCCTTGTTCGGGCCGGGGTGTTTACAGAAGAACCTGTGTGGGTCTGCCTCCTCACGGTGCCACGCGTGCTTCTGATAGCCGGTGTGGATAAAGAGGATATCGCCCTCTTGGACATCGACGACGTCCTCGATCATCTCGCTGGTGTAGATATCGTAATCCCCGACCTTGTCGGAGATATCCGCGACAACAGCGTCGCTGACGAGTTCGTCGAGTGGGACTTCCTCGATGTCACGCCCGCTCGCGACGAAGTGTTTCTCACCGTCCAGATGCGTCCCTGTGTGGTTCATGAACTCGATTTTCTGCCCGTTTACCTTCTCGGTGTCTAGGCTTTTTTCGTACCACACTTTGGGGTTGTCGTAGGTCGGCCACGCTGGGGTATCTCCTGACCACGGCTGTGTCAGGTCGTACATCTCATAGCCATCAAGCATACACTGATAGCTACACCAGTAACTGAATTAAACCTTGGGTACTGGCCGTGGTATTGGGTGGTCGCCCGCTGTAGATCCGTATCGATAATCACGGGGAAGCGGGTTTTCTGATCGGCTAGCGTGTTGGAGCGGGCTTTGACTGACTGCGTTCGGCGAACACTGGAGAGTCGTTGAACTGCAAAGGGTATTCTTAGATCTGCCTCCGCGTCCGAAACTCGTCTCACACCATTCTCCTCAGTCAATCGCTGAGATTCCCGTGGACAATACACCGATACGTTTTAGCTAAATAGTATAGCCATTTTGCATGTCCAATGACACTGCTATTCCCGTTCTTGCCGGTGTACCTGGCCTGCCCATCCCAGCGAGGTCACTAAACAGAGTGGATAGTCAGATTGAGCGTACGAGTCAGCTGGGTAGAATAGTCAGAAAGTGTAGCTGATATAGTTAGAAAGTATAGCTATGTTATATAGGCACTCTAGTCAGTTGATCGGGCGAACTATTGACAGTAGTTCAGTGAGCCGAAAGAGCCAGTCGGCGTTCGGTCAATCCCAGTCGTAGCCCCATTCCCGCAGTTCTTCGACGACAAGCTCCGGATTGTCCATCGCGACAACGAGCGCCGCTTCAAGCGCATCGGTCTTGTAGACATCTTCGCCGAGTTCGTCTTCGAGAGTCCTGATAAACGAGGATTCCCGATCCTCGATGTGTGGTCTGAGGAAGATCGGACGCTGTTTCCTGTCGGCTTTTACCGACGACCGTCGGAACTTGTACGGAATTTCCGGTGAACTATCGACGGACTCGGGCTCCGTCCCTGTCGAGTCTGGTGACCGGTCAGGCTCGGACGACGTACTCTCCGTACTCGGTTCGGCAAACGGATCGTCACCGGAGCCCGATTTCATGCTGTTGCCTCCTGTTCTTGCGGCGAACGCAACCGAGCGGCTAACTCTTCGAACTGTTCGAGCGTCTCCAGTTCGTAGTCGCGCTTGCGGGACCTGTGTGTCTCGACGTACTCGAAGGCAGAGCACTGCTGACGCCAACACCCTTCGAGAAGGGACGTCCGCTCGCGGAAGACAACAGGGACATCGTAGTCTTGGTTTCGAAGCTCCTCAAGCATCTCCTGTTGGTCATTGGTTCCCTTGAACCGGTTCGGAACAGCAGCGAGGACGCCGACGTTGATGTCAAGCGTCTGCTCCAACCCATCGACGAGGTCTGCGAGGCCTGTTACCGACTGTTGCCCCTTCCCACTCGGTTCGAACGGGATCACGAGGTTCCGCGTCGCGTGGATAGCGTTGTATAGCTTTACGTCCGCTGTGGCCGGCGGGTCGACGACGACGGTATCGTATTTTTCGGGGACGCCGGCCTCCTTTAATACACGGAGTAACTGGACGTTCGGATTCCAGTTTTCGCCGAAATCGGCCGCTTCCTCCTCTCTTCGGCGGAGGTGTTTCGAGAGGACCTCCAGCGAGTTGTGAGCGGGAACGATATCGACACCTTCGGAACGCTCGATGAGCCCGCTAAACTCGCCGCGTGGCCGCTCGACGAGGTGTCTAACGAGACTGTCGGCGTCCGAATCTGTGCGGTTGTCTGCCACGTCGAAGAGATACGAGAGGCTCCCCTCCTGTGGGTCCATATCGATCGCGAGGACGTCGTTTCCGGCCCTCGCGTCAGCGACAGCGAGGTTGCCTGCCAACGTCGTCTTCCCGACGCCACCGGCCTCACTGTACACCGTGTAGGTGAGCATACGTGACCGTTCGGCGGATGCCGACTTAAAGATTAGTCAGACGGTATAGCTATACAGATTAGCTATACAGTCTCGCGGATTCGACTGTCGCCGAAGTACTGGACAGTCTGCGAAACTCGCACCCACGTCGTCGGGACGAACCGTGTGGAATCACGATCGGCAGCGTCCTCTCTACTACTGGCTTCGGGTACTCGGCGTCCGTTACGCTCATCCCACCGGAAAGGTGTGAAAACCGCTCACGATGGGGCAGCCCCGTCGAAAACAAACGTAGCCCTCGGCCCGCATTACAATCGTAAACCACATCTCGATATACCCATCTCACTCGGTGTCACAGAAGTAGATGCGATCTCTGATGACAGTGTCTTCGCAAAAACTGAACCACCATCTATCTTCGGTGGACGCAATAACCGTCGGATGCGGTTTCAGCGGTCATGAGACACCGACGACGGACGGACCGTCACGCTCGACTCCGGACTGTTCCTCGAAGCGAACCCGGATGTCCTGATCGTTCTCGTTCCGAGGGCAGGGTCTTTCGACCGAGAGAAAATTCGACCAGGGCTTGCAAACGACGAGATCGCCCATGAGATCACCGATGTACAGGAAGGCCAGATGTATGTACAGGGTGTGCGGCGACAGGGGCCGATATTGAATCGCTTCCAGTCGGAGATGGCCGCAAGGCAGCCCTCCCCCGATCAATTCGGAGAGGAGCCCGGCTCGGTCAACGGGGAGTTCTAACGACGGACCCTTTACAGGGCTGTTCACAAACAACAATATCGAGGCTGTTAAGTCAGATATCTTCCATATATCTAGCACCGATGCCCTCCACTCCGGTTGCTCGTACTGAATACCGCCGCTATCTTCGCGGGAAGACACCGTGGATCGTCGGCGTCTGTTTCGTTCTTCTGTCCCGGTTGACGACCCCTCCGGGTTCTGAAGAAATCGAAATACTGACGGATGCAGTGGTATTGGCGAACGCTCAAGTCGCTGTCGCAGTAATCGTTCCGTTCGCAGCTACTGCGCTCGGGTTCCGCGCGATAATCCAGGAACGTGAAGCCGGAACCGCACGGATCCTCCTCGGGACGAAACTTACACGGCGTCGGTTCGTGCTCGAAATGGTTCTCGGACGTGGACTGGCCCTTCTCGTACCGATTCTCGGTGGAACCATCCTGGTAGTCGGCTACGATGCCGTTCAGTACGGTCGCTTCTCGGTAACGTTACTGGCTGGATTCCTCGGCCTCTCGACGGTATACGTATTCGCGTGGACGGGGATACTAGTTGGCCTCTCCGCTGCGGGTTCGTCAACGACCCGTGCGGTCATTGCCGGATCTGTCGTGACGATTTCGTTCGCATTCTGGGACAACGTGACTCTCGCGTTTCTGTGGCAGATCGCAACCGGATCACCGCCCGGGAATCAGATGGCGTATCCAACCGTGTTCGCGATTGCCGAATGGGTCTCACCGATGAGCGCGTACAACGTCCTCACGAACTGGCTGTTCGGTGTTCCGGTGGGACCTGACCGCGCTGTTACCCAGGTTTCCGATGCGATCAGTGAAACAGGACGGTTCACGCCGACAGCCGCTCCCATACCTGCATGGTGTGGGGTTGGCTTCCTCCTCGTGTGGCCCGTCGTGTCGCTGCTTGGGGGAACAGCGATGCTCCGACGGGCCGACATCACTCCCAGTGGTGGGACGGGAGTGTTTGGAACGCTTGTAGACCACTGTCCATCGGTACCCTGGTTCAGTGGTCATCGGTTCCGAAGCACGACCGGACGTGACGGGGTCGTCGATGCACTCCCGGGGTCGTGGCAGCCGCTTGCTCGCCGTGAGTTCTCCCGTCTCGTCCGGACATCCCTCGTCTGGGTCGTTGGTCTCCTCGTTCTCGTTGCTGGTGTCGCCAGTCTCTCACCGGATAGATACGTTCAGGCTGCACTCGGTCCGCGCGTTCCGCTTGCTGCGCTCCAGACTCCGCTGGGCTTTCTGGGCGGTTTCGGCGTCCTCTTTGGAACGTTCCGTGCAGTCATACGTGAACGTACCACAGGTTCCATCCGGCTGACCGCTGGAACCGGCGTATCACGGACAGCTACCCTCGTTGGGCTCGTTGTCGGACGAGCCAGCGCGTTCGCCGTGCCGATTGTCGCTGCTGTGTTTCTCACCTGTCTCGTCGCCGTCCCTCAATACGGGGTTGTGCCACTCACCACGTTTGCTGGCTTTCTCGTGTTCACGCTCGTATTCGTGGTGGGGATGGCCGCCCTGGGGGTCACGGTATCCACCATCGTCCGGAGCCAGTCGGTCGCTGGCGTCACGGTCCTGCTCTTCGCTGTCGTCCACGTCGCGTGGTACTCCCTTTCGAACACGATCTACGGTACACTCACGGGCACCTCCGTAACTGGATTCGCTCCGCCGGAGAACCCGACATACCTCTTCGTACGCTGGTTGCCCCCGTTGCAGTTGTTCAACGTCGTGACCAACGCCATTATCGGCGTTCCGAACTCAGCGGGATCTGCCACTGGTGTGATCAGCGAGCTTCAGCCGAATTACTTCTCGAATATCGTCGTCGTACGGATCGATTACGGTGTTGACGTTCCAGCGTGGTACCTTCACCCGGGGGTGTCGGGTATCCAGCTGGGACTCTGGTTTGTGCTCCCCTTCGGGCTCGCACTGCTGTTGTATCGATACCGGAGTATCGACTAATCCGTATTGGTGGTCGCCAGTTCGACGAACGCGTCCTCGATCGTCCCCGCTTCACTGTCAAACGACCGGATCGTCGCCCCTGTACTGTCGAGTGCATCCAAGACACGATAGCGAACGTCACGAGGACAGGTTACGATAACGTGTCCATCCTCACGGGAGAGACGTTCGACCCCGTCTAACTCTCTGATCGCCTGTACCGCGGTATCGTCGGCGTCGGTCTCGATTCGCAGGTGCGTTTCGACGCCAGCCATCTCTCGGAGTTCCGTCGGTGTTCCCTCAGCGATAAGCCGTCCCTGGGAAAGTAAGCCGACGCGGTCACAGACGCGCTCTACTTGATCGAGGACGTGGCTGGAGAAAAAGACGGTCGCTCCACGGTCGCGTTCAGCAGCGACGACCTCCCGGACGAGACGCACTCCGTACGGATCGAGTCCGGAGAACGGCTCATCGAGAATCAGCAGTTCCGGATCGCCTGCGATCGCCATCGCAAGACCGAGTCGTTGACGCATCCCTTTCGAATAGCCACCGGCGCGCTGGTCGATCGCATCGTCGAGACCAACGCGATCGAGCACCGTTTCGGGGTCACCAGTTGCATCGTTCGCATCGAGGATGTATTCGACGTGTTCACGCCCTGTAAGAGTAGTATACACGCCGAACTGATCGGGGAGGATACCAGTTTGCGCGTGAATCGGACTGGCTTTTTGCCGAGCGTCCATCCCGAGAACGGTCGCAGTTCCCGCTGTCGGTCGGGTATAATCCATCAGCATGTCGATCGTCGTGGATTTTCCAGCGCCGTTGGGTCCCAAGAACCCATACACTTCACCCTCCCGGACAGTGAGATCGAGGTCAGCAACGGCGGAACTGCCGTTATAGCGCTTTGTGAGCCCTGTCGTCTCGATTGCAGTCATCGTGAGTTCACCCAGCCATGGAGGAGCGTTACTACAGGGACAGGTACGTCGAGGACCATATCCGAACGTCGCTGAATACGTCTAAAAATATTGGGGAGTAGCCGCCTATTCTCTACTATTTCGTCGAAGACGCCCGACGGGAACGTGACTGTCCGGATTCGATCGCCGATTACTGTCTCTCTGCCAGCCTAGAAATCGGCAGGGTTATATTGTTTTAGGTTGGCCTTAAACTCATGCCGAGAGACGAGACGGAACGAGGTGCGCCGACGCGCAGGGAGTACGTGAAGTACAGCGGGGCAATCGTCGGAGGAGGATTGCTCGCAGGATGTACGGACCAATCCGAGTCCGGATCGACAACGGAGTCTACGAGCACGTCCACGGAGGAGCGGTCTTACACAGCTACGATGCCGCCGGTTGGTGAACTCACGCTCGATACCCCTCCCTCCTCGTGGGTCGGCGGTCTCGGGTTCACTGCGGACGTGTTGACCGCACTCGGCCAGGCCGACGGTGCTGTCGGTATGGCCGACCCTCGGTTCTGGTATCAAGGGTTCTACGACTTCCTCGACGGCGTGACGGCACCCGAGAAAGCGGACCTCACCCAATTTACGACGCCGGAACGTGATACCGATCTCGAGGTACTGTACGAATTAGACCCGGATCTGCTGGCTGTCGACCCGAACCCCCTCATCTCGATCTACGGGCTCGAAAAGGGGGAAGCCGAGGAGATTCGAGAGAACGTCGCACCCTGGTTCGGGAACGAGAGTCGACGAAAGCGCTTCGACGGGTGGACCTACTGGCCGGTCGGTGAGCCGTATCCCTATCTCTCCCTTCCCGAATACATTCCGAAGTACGCCGAGTTGTTCGGTGAACCGCGACGCGGCGAAGCACTGCTCTCACTCTACGAACCGTTCATCGAGGACGTTCGCTCGCGCGTTCCGCCGGAAGAGGAGCGTCGATCCCTGGCGCTGGTGAACGGACGATACAACCCCGAGAACCGCGATGGTTGGGTCGTCTATAACCCGAAATCGGAGATCGAACGGACGTGGGGGAAGAAACAATACCGTGATCTGAACGTCGTCGACGCGTTCGCGGGCGCGTACGACGGCCAATCCTCTATCACGGTTGACTTTGAGGGACTGTTGGAGTACGATCCGGACGTCATCATCTTCAATTTCGGAATCACGTATCGGGACTTCCAAGGCGAAAACCTGATCCGGAAACAGCGAGCGCTCCTCCAGGACCATCCAGTCGGCAGCGAGGTGACTGCAGTCGAAAACGACGACCTCTACGTCGGTGGCACCCCGTATCAGGGTCCGATTATCAACATGTTCCAGACGGAGATGGCCGCAAAGCAGCTCTACCCCGACGAATTTGGGGCGTATCCCGGCTACGGCGAACTCTCGGGGAGTGAGCAGTTGTTCGATCGGAAGCGGCTCGCAGACATCGTCACCGGAAACTTCTGACGGTGAGTCCCGTCTAGATAGGCAACAGAACGCGATACGAGAGCCGGAGGATGCTTTTCACCTCGGGCTCTCTCGCGGCTTTGTGTCACGACCCACGTCGGACCGACACTTCTTTTTTCACCGCGCCCACTCCAGGCTATCTATGCCCTTGACTCCCTTTCATCTGGGTCCGGGACTGTTACTCGGGCTGCTCCTGTTCCGGTACGTCGATATGCCGACCGTCGTTCTCGGGAGCGTCCTCGTCGACTGGCGTGCAGCATTGGTCTTCGGTGGGGTGTGGCCCGGCCCGCGCCACGACTGGATGCATAGCTACCTGGGCAGTCTGGCCTTCGCCGTCGTCCTCGCCGGTGTGATTCTCCTCGTGCGTCCCTCGATAGCCGAGTACATGCGACGGGCGAAACTCCGCCAGCGGGTCTCGAAACGGACTGTCGTCCTCGGGGCGGTTTCGGCCGTCACCGTACACGTGACGATCGATGCCTTCCATCATCCGCTGATGGAGCCGTTCCTGCCGGCCGGTGGAAACCCACTGTACGGCCTCTTTACGACGAGCGAGATGCGACTGTTCACCGCGTTCTGTCTCTTTCTCGGGATGCAGCTATACGTGGCCCATCTCGTCGACGGCGTCGGCTTCTCGCTTTCCGGACCGACGGAGTAGAGACACGCCAGCCGCTGGGTCCCGATGTGTACCACGGGATAACTGTCTGAACCTAGTGTTTAGCGCCGTCACAGTGACGGAACCGGCGCGTACGAGCAGTTCGAGCGTGGCGTGACTCTCCCCGATATCGTGACGAGGGCCGTGCCAACCGTGTCCGGACGATCCCGTGAGGCATAAACGAGTGTCCCCCTTCGAGCCGGTATGGACCCGGACGATGTCCGAGCGGATTGGGCCGATCGGTCGGGAAAGTACTCGCCGGAGTACTACGCCGACATCGGTCCCAACGAGGTGAGCGAGACGCTCACAGACGTGCTCGACCACTACGTCGGGACGGAGGCGACGATCTTAGAGATCGGGTGTGGCTCCGGCCGCCACCTCGCTGCCCTGTTGGAGCGGGGTTACGAGAACCTCTCCGGGATCGACATCAACGACGAGGCCTTCGAAGTGATGGCGGACCAGTATCCGACACTCCACGACCGGGGCACCTTCCACGTCGGAGCCATCGAAGGGCTTGTTTCGGAGTTCGACACCGACGCGTTCGACGTCGTCTACACCGTCGAGACCCTCCAGCACATCCATCCGGACGACGAGTGGGTGTTCGAGGAGATCGCCAGGATCGCGGGTGACATCCTCATCACCGCTGAAAACGAGGGCAACAGCCCACAGCGGGGCCGCGGAGAGACGGCCGTGAGTCAGGTCGACGACGAGTTCCCGCTCTATCACCGCAACTGGAAGACGATCTTCACGGAGCTCAGGTTCGCACAGTTGATCCGGGAGCCGACGAAGAGAGACACGATACGAGTCTTTCGGACCGTTTGATCCATCGCACCGATCGAACGAGGGTAGAGCGATCTGTTTCGACCCCCCGAGCTGCATCTGTGGGGCTCCAACAGCACGCTGATAAGCCCCGCGGCGGTGTGGACACGTAGATGCCCCGAGAGACTGCACCGCCGCCGTCACCGGCGGGGCACCCAGTCGTCGGCCACGCGCCGGCGTTCGCGAGGGATCCGTTCGGCTTCGTCAGCGACGCGGTCGAGTCGGTCGGCGGGCGGTTCGTCATGAACCTCCTCGGTCGCGAGATCTACGTCCTCGCCGACCCCACGGACATCGAGACCGCGTTACTGGACCGGGAGTCGTTCGCGAAACTGGAGGACTTCCGGATCGCGTTCGGCGACGCGTTGCTCTCCGTCGAGGGTGAGCAGTGGCGACGCCAGCGCCACGCGATGGAGGGGTTTTTCAGCCCACAGCGGATCCGCGACCACGCCGACACCATCCGGGAGGTGACCGAACGCCACACCGACGCCTGGGAGCCCGGCCAGCGGATCGAACTCGACAGCGAGATGCGCCAGCTCGCCCTGGAGAACCTTTTCGAGGTAGTCCTGGGCCACTCGCTGTCCGACGAGGAGTTCGACGAACTGGCGACGGCCGCACACGCACTCAACCTGTGGTTCAAACCGAGGTCGTGGGTGCTCCCACACTGGGTCCCGACGCCCGCCCGCTACCGGTTCCGGCAGGGAGCCGCCGAGCTACGGTCGTGGGCGGAGTCGCTGCTCTCCCGGACTGGCCCGGGACCGGCCGACGAGAGTCTGCTGTCGGCGCTGGTGGCCCTTCGCGACGATCCGTCGACGGCGTTCGACCAGGAAGAGATACTCGATCAGGTCGTCGGGATGCTGTTTGCCGGCCACGAGACGACCGCCCTGGCGATGACCTACGCGCTCCACCAACTCGGACGGAACGGTGACGTTGCCGAACGGGTGGCCCGGGAGATCGACGACGCGGTCGAGGGGACTCCCGCGCTCTCGACAGTCCGGGACCTGTCCGTTCTCGACGACGTGATCGACGAGACACTCCGGCTGTTCCCGCCGGTGCATGCAATCCCTCGGGTGACGACCACCGAAGTGTCCCTGGGCGAACACACGATTCCACGGGACACGGAGGTCCTGCTGGCGGTCTGGAACCTTCATCGGGACGGCCGGTTCTACGACGACCCGGAGACGTTCCGGCCCGAACGCTGGGTCGATACTACACCCAGGGAGAGGGGCTACGAGTACGTCCCGTTCGGTGCCGGACCGCGGATCTGTATCGGCCGTCACTTCGCCCGACTGGAGATGAAACTCGCACTGGTGACGGTCCTGCGCCGCTACCGGATCGAGGCACCCGAATCAGTCTCGGTCACGCCACAGATGACTTCACAGCCCAGTGGGACGGTACCCCTGAAACTACGGCCCCGCGAAGACGCGTAGGAGGGTTCTCGCGGCGGTCCCTCGAGATGTAGGTAGGGGGAGACAGCTATCGATCGGCACGTCACCGATCCAGGAACAGATATCCCGAATGATAGGAAGACTATTCATTCTCGCTAGTGTACCCCGACCCACGGTAGCACGTCTACCACAACAGTTGTCACGGATACCACGATGATCTTCCGACTCCTCTTTACCGGCGTCCTGTTGCTCTCGGGCGTCTCGACGCTGGCGCTGGCCGTCTTCGCCTATCGGCACCGGGAGACCCCCGGTGCGGTTCCGTTCGCGGGGCTGTCGGCCGCGCTCGCCCACTGGGCGTTCGTCTACGCGATCGGGCTCCAGATACAGACGCCGACGCTCAGGGTCATGATCCTACAGATCCAGTGGATCGCCCACCCGACGATCCCGCTGTTCCTGCTTCTGTTCGGGCTCAGCTACACCGGCCACGACGAGTGGGTGACACGGAAGACCGTCGCGATCGTCTCGGCGATTCCGGTACTCGTCGTCGTCGCCGCGCTGACGAACCCGTGGCACGAACTCCTCTGGACGGCGCAGTCGGTCCACATCGTCGAGGGGATGGCGGTGCTGGTCCCGACGTACGGGCCGTTGTTCTGGATCAACATCGTCTACGGCTACGGGATCGAGGTGGTCGCCATCGCGGTCCTCCTCCGGTTGGTCTATCAGTCGGATCACCTCTATGCGGATCAGTCGGCACTACTGCTGGTCGGGATCATGGTCCCGTTTCTCGCCAACGTCCACGAGATATTCATCGTGGGATCGACCCCGGCCGTCGACTACACGGCGATCTCGTTCGCGGTCAGCGGGCTCGCCTTCGGGTACGCGGTGTTCCGGCGACAGCTGTTCGATCTGATCCCCGCGACACGGAAGCTCGGGCGGAGCGACGCGATCACACAGCTCGATACGGGCGTCCTGATCGTCGACACCGAGGACCGGATCGTCTACGCGAACCCGGAAGCGGGCACGATCTTCGACCGCGATCCGAGTGCGATGGTGGGCCAGCCGGCCAAGTCGGTCGTCGACGAGCAGTGGCTCTCTTTCGATACGGAGGACGCGCTCGGCGAGGTCCAGCGTGGTACGCGGACCTACGAGATCCGAACGTCGTCGATCACGGATCGGAGCGGCCGTGAGTTGGGGACGACGCTCGTCTTCTACGACGTGACCGCCAGGACGCGACGCGAACAGGAGTTGGTCACGGTAAACGAACTCAACGCCGTGATCAGAGGCGTCAACCAGACACTGCCGTCCGTGACCGGCCGTGAATCGATCGAAAGAGCGGTCTGTGACCGGCTCGCGGAATCCGACCTCTACGCTGGCGTCTGTATCGGGGACGTCCAGACCTGGGCCGGCGACGCGGATCGCTGGCGAACCACCGGCGACGTGCGAACGGATTCGTCCGGCCACCCGAGCGCCATGTCGAGGGCACCGCCGCGACTCGACAACGGACAGCTCAGGGCGATCGGAGACAGCGATGGGACGGAGCTGACACTCCCGGTGGAACCCGACGGGGCATCGAACACGTGGGTCGTCGTCCCGGTGGTCTACGGCCAGACGGTGTACGGTGCGATGGGACTGTTGGTTCACGAACGCGACGTCAGTGACCGCGAGCGGAGCGTGCTCCGGGAACTGGGCGAACTCGTCGGTCACGCGATCGACGCGTCGGAGGTCGAGGCGCTCACAGCGGCCGACGGCGGGGTACAGCTCACCGTCGCCGTCGCCGACGAGAGCGATCCGATCGCCGCCGTGACAGCGGACGGGGAGGTCCGTCTGGAGACCCTCGGGATCGTCTCGGCCGGAAGCAACGACGGACACCACCTGCTGCTGGACGTGACGGCGGGCGGCGCCGAACAGGCCAGATCGCGGCTGGCCGCTGCGGGTGTCGAAGTCGATACGGTCCACGGCGATAGCGGGGACGGGCTCCTGGATATCGCGATCGGCCAGGCAACGTCGCTAGCACCGATCTGTGAACGGAACGCGACGCTACTCAAGGGGACTGTCGCCGACGGAACAGCGACCTACGAGGTGTTCGTCCCGTCGGCGGCAGAGGCACAGGCGTTGCTGGACCGACTCTCGTCCGCGTTCCCGGCGACGACCCTTCGGACGAAACGCAAGCGTGAAAACCCGTTTCGCGCTGCCGACGGGCTCCCGTCGGACGGGCTCGACGAACTGACCGCAAGACAGCGGGAAGCGCTGGGCGTGGCCTACCGTGCCGGATATTTCGAGTGGCCTCGGGAGGCCAACGCAGAGGAAGTGGCCGAGTCGATGGGGATCAGTTCGCCGACGCTCCATAGCCACCTTCGGAAGGCGCAGGCGAGGCTGTTCGCGGACGTGTTCGAGGGCACCGACGACCCCTGAGCCGTCGGCGGCCGAATAGACAGTCGGACGGTCAGGGAGTCACTGCTCGTCGCTGTCGGGTCGACGGGCAGCGGACCGTCTTCGTAGGTCGGAGACGGCGATCCCGACGGCGACCGTCCAGATCAGGAGTTCGAGGAAAAACGACGGCGACCAGAGGTAATAGACGAAGAACTCGCCGGGAGGGATCGCCAGCGGCGTCGGCGGGGTCACGAGCGGCCAGCCGAGAAACAGCGCGTCCCCGGGACGACCGTTGACGACGATGTGGAGAGCGTCGAGAAACAGGTGGGAACCCCAGCCGACCGCGAGAGCGATCCCGGTCCGTCCGGTGTACGCGGCCGCGACTGCCAGGGGAACCACCAGCGCGGAGTGACCGACCGTGTGATAGAGGTCGACGACGCCGGCCATCGCGAGTGGTTTATCGACGAGGTCGGGCAACGCTGCGCCGACGATCAGCCACAGCGGTGCCAAGCGCGACCAGCGACCCACTGACGCGGCCGCGAGGAGATGAGTCAGGAACAGCACACGGTCGATACGAGGGTCTACGCGCACTTGACTCTGCGTGGTCCCCCGCTCAGCGACCGCGGTCGATCGACGGCCACCCGTACCGGTCGAGGGACCACGTCGCGACCACGACAGCGCCGACACCGATCAGGACGCCGACGACGGTGTCGCTCAGGAAGTGAGTCCCGAGGTAGATCCGCGAGACCGCCACGAGGGTGGCGATCCCCGCGACGACACCGGTCGGAAGCCGCTGGGAGTCGCCGGCGACGAGTGCGAACACCGTCACCGCCGCGGCGTGGTCCGACGGGAACGAGTGGGGAGCCACGCTCGCTCCGTCCGTGAGACAGACGGGCTGGGGCGGAAACGGCCGCTGGACGAGTGCCATCAACGAGACGACGACGATCCCCGAGAGGAGCAGCGCGATCGTCCCCACTCGCCGTTCCCGCTGCCAGCCTGCCACGTAACAGAGCCCGAGGAACACGGCGGCCGCAGACGCCGAGCCCAGTCCCGTCACCGAGGTCATGAGCTTCGTCAGCACGGGGTGGCGAACCGCGAGGATAACGTCGACCGTCGCCGCATCGAGTTCGAGGACCCACGCGAGCAGTTCGGAGAGCAACTCCCTCATCCGTCCTGCTGTCCGGGCTGAGAAGTGTTTCGCTGGAATCGTGATACGCGGACGGTCGTAGCGAACGGTCGGATCATCTGCGCCGGCATAGGGACCGCCGTCGGAAACCCGTTTGGCGTCCCGAGGGGCGCGCCGACCCGACGGTATTTGTCAGTCGAGCGCCAACTGTCGGTATGGGACTGGCAACCGACTTCGTCAACGGGACGATCTCACTACTGATCAGCGTCGCGGTCACCGTCAAGCTAGCCGACGAGGACGACGGCCCGTACAGCCTCGGCGAGATGGCCCTCGCCGTCGCTATCACGGGCTTTCTCTCGGGGTTCTTCACGAGCTACTTCGCGAAGTGACACCGGGCCGTAGCGGTGCCCGCCGTTGGACTACCCGCAATGGTCGGCGTCGGCTTCCCGGCCGATGATTTATTCTTCCGTAGGCTAACCGTACAGCATGAGCACGGCGACACAGTCCGGCCCGATCGATCTCGATAGCTTGGGTCCGCTCCACTACCTGGGAATCGTCCTCGCACTCGTCAGCGGACTCATTCACGTCCGTCTCGGGCTCTCGTTCGCGCCGAGCCCGCTCGGGCTCTCCTTTCTCTTCGCTGGCGTCGTGTTCGTTCTCGCGTGCGTGGCAGTCGCCATGGACTACCGACGACGACTCGTCTACGGGTTGGGGGTCCCGTTTACCGCCGGTCAGATCGTCCTCTGGTACGTCGTGAACTTCGCCGGGGGTCCGAAGGCGTTCCCCGCCGACGTGGGGACGCTGGGAGCGATCGACAAGATCGCACAGCTCGTCCTGGTCGGCGTGTTGGTGGTGCTGCTCCGTCGGGAGTGAGTCACGGCGCGTACAGCAGGTCGTACTGGTGGGCGACGTAGGTCAACGCCTCGTCTGCGAGTTGTCGGCGTCGCGTCGCGAGCCAGTCTTGGGCACCGTCGACTGGACCGTCGGCGACTGCATCGGCGACGAACCCCAGGATACACTCCAGGAAGTACCGCTCGTCGGCCGGGTAGCCGTACGCGCGCGGGCGGACTATCCAGTCCGAGCTTCCGGCCGCCAGTAACTCCCCGTCGGCGGCCCGGAACCGCTCCATGAGGTGTCGTCCGGTCCGGGGGTCCCGTCCCGGCTGTCCCGCGATACTGTCGTGGTAGGCCCGTTCGATCCGGTCGTCGGCTGGATGATCGGGCTGGAACAGCGTCGTGCCGTCGAAGGTAATCGGGAGGTACGCGAGCCCCTCAGGCCCGAGGGCACGGTCGATGGCGTCGAGCAGGACGTCGTGGGCCACTAGGTCGGCGAAGGCCTGTGCGATCACGAGGTCGGCGTCCCGGTCCTCGACCGCCGTCGCGTCGCCGACGACGAACTCGACCTCGACGGAGCCGTCCGGTCCCACGGCGAACCCGTCGTCGGTTCGTGTGACCGTGTAGCCACGCTCTTCGAGGTCCGTTCTGTGGGTCTCGCGGGCGGACTCGACGAGCTCCCGGTCCTGTTCGATCCCGACGTAGTGGGACGGTTCGAGTCCCCAGTCGAGGAGGCGAGGGACCGTCACGCCCGTCCCTGGAGCGAACTCGACGACGGAAGGCGCGTCCGGGAGTCGGGCCACCAGCGCGTCCCGGACCCGGCGGTTCAGCGCGCGCTCGTCGACGGTGCGTTTCGCTTCCAGATACCGGACCTGTGCGTGATCCATGGTCACAGCGTCCGCTCGTAACTCGCCCACGCAACGTCGTCTTCCCACAGCCGGACCGTGAGCCGCTCGGGTACCGTCGTGTCGAGTCGCCGGGCGATCTCGTCGGCGAATATCCGTGCGAACCGCTCGACGCTCGGGTTTCCTTCGAAGGCAGGGAGGTCGTTCAGCAGTTCGTCCCGATACCGGTCGGCGAGTGCGTCCAGGACCGCTTCGACGTCGTCGATGTCGACGAGGTAGCCGTAGTCGCCCAGTTCCGGCCCGGCGAACCGGACGTCCGCCTCGTAGTGATGACTGTGGATCTCACCCTCCGGTCCAGGGTTCGGGACCGTCAGGTAGTGTTGTGCCACGAAATCACGGGAGACGGACAGTTCGTACATGGCCGTTCGGTGGGCTGGGAGCGGCTTAATTCCCCTGTTCGTCGTACGTGAAGACCGTACTCAACACGTCCCGCTCCGCGGTCAGCATCTCGTAGGCGATCGGCGCGTCGGCGAACGGAATTCGGTGCGTGATCAGTCGGTCGAGGTCGTGTCGCTCTACGACTTCGATGGCCCGATCCATCCGGCGGGCTTTCGTCCACCGACCCCGCAGTTCAGGCGAGAGCGTGCTCACCTGGCTCGATAGCAGGTCGACACGGCCGCGGTGGAACTGTCTACCGAGGTCCAGTTCCGCCGGTTTCGTTCCGTACCAGGAGCCGACTACCACACGCCCGTCGTAGCCGACCTGCTCGATCGCTGTGTCGAGCGCTGCGGGGTTGCCCGACGCTTCGACCGCGAGGTCGAACCCGTCCGGCCCGACAACATCGGTCACGCCGTCGAGTTCTTCGGGCGTCGCAGTCTCGGTCGCGCCGAACGCCGCCGCCAGTTCCCGCCGTGACACCACCGGGTCGACGACGACGAGCGCGGCCAGCGGGAACGACGACAGGACCGCCGTGGTCGCCAGTCCGATCGGGCCGGCGCCGAAGACGACGGCGCGCTCGCCGAATCGGGGAGCGGCGTCGAGGACGAAGTTCACCGCCGTCTCGGCGGTCGGGAACAGCGTCGCGGTCGCGGGGTCCAGTCCGTCGGGGACCGGGCGAAGCGCCTCCGGGGTAGCACAGAAGTGGCTCTCGTGGGGGTTGAACGCGAAGACGGTTCGGCCCTCCCACTCCGGGGAGATATCGGCTCCCGTCTCCGTGACGCGCCCGACCGCTGCGTAGCCGTAGGTGATCGGATACTCGAAGGTGCCGTCGAGGGTATCGATCGTCTCGTCGACCGGCAGTTCCTCGGGCACCTCGCCGTTGTACACGAGGAGTTCCGTCCCGGGGCTGACCCCGGAGACGAGTGTCTCGACGAGGGCCTCGTCGGCGTCGGGCTCGGGCCGGCGGTGCTCGCGGACGCTGACCGAACCCGGGCGGTCGAAGTAGAGGGTGCGAGCGGTGTCAGTCATCGGCCTCGGCGTCGGTCGCTGTCGTCACCCATTCGCCAGTCGCCCGGCCGCTCTCCAGTGCCTCCTTTGCGCCCTGTCCGGCCGCCTGTGCGGTCTCACCGGTCCCGACGCCGACGCGCATCTCGACGCCGGTCGTGTCCCGGACGGCGGCCAGGACCTCGTCGTAGACACCTGTCGGGAGGTTCGGACAGACGGAGATCGCGTTGTCGCCGCCGACGAACGACGTCACCGCGCCGTGGGGACCGAGTTCGTCGCCCAGTTCCAGCACCGCTCGCCGGATGCGCTGGTGGGCGTCGAAGGCGTGTTCCCGGTCGGTGTACCGGCCGGTCGCGTCGACGACGTCGAAGTGTGCGACGGTGATCGGCCCGGTCGGATAGGCGGTCCGCGAGACGGCCAGTTGCTCGGTCCGGTCGGCGTCCTGTGCGCTCCCGGTGTTTTGCAACGCTTCGCTGGCGGCACCGAGCGCAGCACGCGGTGTCCCCCCTGTCCCGACGCCGACGCTCGCCGTCACGGGATACCGGTTGCGGACGAGCGACTGGAACCGGCGGTGTTGCTCGGGTGTGACCTGGTTCGTCACCGCGAGCAGGTTGTCGTACCGTCCCGGGAAGACGTAGCCGTCGCGGGTCCCGACGAAATCCGCGAGATCCGCGTAGAGGCGGGATTGGAGCGCCTGGAGCGCGGGTTCCGGTCGTGGATCGGGTGTCACAGTCCACGGACCGTAGTCGTCCAACTGCACGAGCGAGAACTGTACGACCGCGTCTGGGCTCTCTGGCACAAGGTACTGTTGGCTCCCAGCGGTTTCACTCTTCGGTTGCCAGAACGGTGACCGCGAGGAAGTCCCGGACGAACACCGCGAGTGACGGAAGTAGGACGAACGGAGCGGCCAGCGCCACCGGATCGGTCGGAACTATCGGGACGAGTGCGACCCAGAGAAACACCATCTGGAGGCCCGAGAGCGGGCGACGCAACAGACTCTTCGGGAGTGGCCCGACCGTCCCGCCGCGGACCCGGTAGAGCCAACACCCCGCCCGGTAGCAGTAGCGAGCGGCCGACAGCGAGAGGTACCATACCGGGAGCCAGCCCCAGGCGACCGCGACCAGCGGAGCCACCAGAAACCCGATGGTATCGACGGCCATGTCCAGTCGCGTGCCGAGGCGGGATTCGGTCCCCAGCGAGCGCGCGAGCGCCCCGTCGATGCTGTCGAGGACGACGGCGACACCGTAGCCGACGGCGGGGACCCAGAGGTACCGCCCTTCCGGTTCGAGAAGGACGAACCCGGCCACGATGCCGATCAGGACGCCCCGGCCGAGCGTGACCGCGTTGGCGACCCCGAGCGACTCCATCGCCACCCCGTCCGTGGTCCGCATCGCCTCGCGGTGCCGCCAGGTGAACACGGCCACGAACCCGACGACGGCGGTCGTCGGGCCGAGCCACAGCCCTGCTGTCTCGGGCATCGTCGTCCCGAAGAGCCAGCGGTACCCCGAACCGACCGCGGCCAGCGCGAGCACGACGAAGGCCACCCCCTCGACCACGCGCCGGCGCTCGGAGAGGGGGGGCAACCCGTCGTGGCTCATCCGTCGCCCACCCCGATTCCGTGTCCCTCGGTGGGGATCGCCGTTCCCGCACCGGCCAGCACCGACGCGAAGTCCTCACCGACGACCGGGACTAGCCCGCGCCGGACCGCGAGCGCGACCGCCGTACGGACGGGTGAGACACCCTGTTGCTCTGCGATTGCCCTCGCCCGCTCGCCGACGAGGGCCGTCGGGTCGTCGAGGAGCGCGAGGACACGGGTCCCCCGTCGGTGGTGTGCCGAGAGCGTCGGCCCGTCCGGTGGCGCGGTCGCTCCGACGAGGGGCCACTCCGTGGCGGTCTCCGGGGGCGTCCCGATGGGGCCGACGGCCCGGACCCGACCGGCGTCTCGGAGTCCAGATGCCGTCCCAAGCCGGTCGCTCGTCGGGTTCGAGAGCAGCAGGGAGTCGACCGGATCGCCCAGTGTTCCGGCGATGCGATCGAGGCCGCGTTCGACCCCGGTCCCATCGGGGACGACGCCGGCGAGGTGCAGCGACCCACGGTCGGCCGTCCCCGGCCCGGCGAGGGCGTCCCCGACGACTCGCGCTCCAGACGGCTCGACGGCGAGCAGCTGGGAGCCGCTGTCGAGCACATCCTCGACACTCTCGGCCGCCCCGTCGCGGACGAACGCACCGACGGGAGGGAGCCGGAGACTGGCCTCTGCGGGCGGCGTATCGAGGAGCTGGTACGTCGGTGCCGGGGCGCGTTCGGGCGTGACACCCGCACCGTCCAGGGAGACCGGATCGTCGCGCTCCGCGACGCGTTCGATGGCCTGGCAGGCGGCGACGACGTGGGCACCACGTCGAGCAGTGGTCCGGGCCGGATCCCCCCGCCGGATCGACCGGGCGAGGGCCGCCGGGCCGTCGGCGTAGGTCCCGGGCCGTTCCGGTCTCGTCGGCGGGACCGGCGTGTAGTCTCTCCCGACTCGCCCGAACTGGACGCGGTCGTCGCTGTCGGTCTGTGCGCCGATGTCGTCGACGTAGAGGGAGCCGTCGTCGCCGTGCAGTTCCAGCCCGTAGAACTCACGGGCTCGGTGTGGCGCGTAGAGACTGGCAGTCAACTGGACGCGTGGCCCGTCACGGTGTTCGAGGACGGCCTCGACGTGGGTCGGGGCATCGGGTCGCTGGCGCTCGCGGTCGGGCCAGGGGCGGGACGTGTCGGCGGTGACGACCCTCTCGAAGGGGCCGAACCAGGCGACGAGCAGGGTCAGCGGGTAGACGGCTCCGTCGTACAGCGGCCCGACCGAGAGGAACGACTCGGGGCGGTCGTGCCACTCCGTGACCCGTCCGACGTGGGCTGTCGCGTCAGCGACCCGGACACGTCCCGTTCGGCCGTCGGCGAGCAACCGCGCGGCGCGTCGCTGTCCTGGATTCGATGGGTTCGTCGGCGCACAGCCGAGCCCCAGGCCACGGTCGGCTGCGAGGTGGACCAACTCCCTCGCCGTCGTCGCGTCGAGTGCCAGCGGTTTTTCGGTGTAGACGTGTCGACCCGCCAGCAACGCCCGGCGTGTCACCGGGGCGTGGGCAGCGTGGCTGGTGAGGTTGAGCACCAGCGGTGCCGCCTCCGCCGACAGGGCGGTCTCGATGTCGGTGTAGGCTCGGCCCTGGACGGTCGCCGCACCGCTGTGCGCACGGTCTTCGTCGCGGTCACAGACCGCAGCGACGGTGAGCCCGGCCCGGTCGGCCAGTTCCGGGAGGTACTGCCCGGCGACCGAACCCGCGCCGACGACGAGACACTCCATACCCCTCAGAGGGACCTCGCGGAAAAAAGTCCAGTCCCAACCGTTTTAGTCAGTCTCACTCCGACCCAGTGGTATGGCACGGGTGGCGGTCCTGCACAACACGCTAGATTTCAACGGCGGCGCCGACGCGGTCTGTCTCCACGTCTGTGAAGCGTTGCAGGCCGTCCACGACGTGACGCTGTTTACGATCTCGACGACCCCGCTCGCGGCGTTGAACCGGCTGTTCGGGACCAGCGCGGACGTGACCGTCGAGACGCTGCCCGGAACCGGCCCGCTCGCGGGGCTCCTCTCACGGATCGACGACTGGCGCGGGCCACAGTTGGCGTTCCGGAGCGTCGTCCTGGACCGGTGGTTCCGCCGGCAGGCCGACGCGTTCGACCTGGCGGTCAGTACGGCAAACGAGTTCGCCTTGCCACTCCCGTCGGTGCAGTACGTCCACTTCCCGCAGTTCAACGGCCACGTTCCAGGCCCCGACGGCGTCCACGACGACGGGGTAGCCGACAGAGTCTGGACGCGGCTGGCGGGGCTGGCCGACCGACAGCTCCCCGACGACGCGGCGCTGCTGGCGAACTCCTCGTACACCGCCGATCACCTCGCCGCGCGCTACGGCCGGGCGGCGACGGTCTTGCATCCGCCGGTCGATCCGATCCCCGGCCAGCCCTGGGCCGAGCGCGAGCGGGGCGTGGTGACGGTCGGCCGGATCGCCCCGGACAACCGAACGCTGGACGCGATAGAACTGGTCGATCGAGTCCGTGACCGGGGCCACGACCTCCACCTCCACCTGGTCGGGTCGGCCCCCGACGCCTACCGGTCCTACGTCGACCGCGTCGAGGCCGCCGTCGACCGCCGGGCCTACGTCACACTGGAGGTGGCCGTTCCGCGGGAGCGCCTGGAGACGCTGCTGGGCCGGCACCGCTACGGGGTGAACCCCAAACGCGGCGAACACTTCGGGATGGCGCTGGCGGAGTACGTCGCGGCCGGTATGGTCCCGTTTGCCCACGATTCCGGCGGCCAGCGCGACGTGGTCGAGGGCGCAGACGACCGCCTGTACGGGACCGTCGAGGAGGCGGCCGACCTGCTCGCCGCCGCGGTAGAGACCGACGCCCGACCGCGACTCCCGCCGGATCGGTTCGCCGTGGATCGGTTCCACGACCGCGTCCGGGCGGTCGTCGCGAGACAGCTCGACGAGGCCGCCGCGACCGGGTGATCCGGTCCCGACCCGGGCGCTTGGGTCGCGTCGAACCACCGGATTGAAGCGCCTGGTGCGGGAACGGATCACGCACGACAGTCCGATGACTGACTCCGACCAGCCGCCGGCTCCGGGCCGCCTGTCCGAGCGACTCGGCGAAGCGCCGCCCGAGGAGACCATCGCGTCGCTGGACCGGCTGACCGAAGCCGACCCCGATACCCGGAAGCGATCCCTTCGAGCCGTCCGGAACATCGCCGAGGACCGACCCTCCCTGTTCGACGGGCTGGCCGAAGCGTTCGCCCGGTTCCTGACCGACAGCGACCGAGCGGTCAGGCTGACGACCGCGAAACTGTTCGTCGCGCTCGCGCGGTCCGACCCCGCCGTCGTCGTCCCGGCCGTCGGGACGCTCGCGTCGCGGGTAGCCGACGACGGGGAGTTCTACTACGTCAGGGCACGGTGCGTGGAGGCGCTGGGCTACGTCGCGCTCGATCACCCGGACGTTGTCGGAGACCCCGAGATACTGGCGGACTTTCGCGTCGGGCTCTCCTTCGACGAGCCGGAGGTCAAAGAGAAGCTGGCCAAGGCGCTCGCGTACGTCACACTTGGCGATCCGGGTCGGCTCCGACACCACGTCGAGTCGCTGGCCGATCACTTAGCTGACGACAGCGAACTCGTCCGCTATCAGCTCGGGACAGCCGTCGTCACCATCGGGTGTGAACATCCGGAAGCGGTGGCAGCCGCGACGGACGCGCTCCGGGATCGGCTGGACGACGACAACTCGTACGTTCGCGGGCGCGCGGCCGAAGCACTTGCTTTGCTCGCCGCCTCGGACCACGGATCGGAGTCGCTCGCGGATCTCGCCGGGATCGAACCGGCCCCCGACGACCCACCGGCGTTCTCGACCGAGCGGGTCGCGTTCTTGCGAAAGAGTCTAGAGGACGGTCAGGACGCCTCTCCACCGGACGGCGTCGGGACCGTGGATAGCGTTCGAACGGCGACAGACAACATCGCCGAGACGATCGATTCGCCCGACAGCGAGACGGAATGTCCACACTGCGGACTCGAACTCCCCGACTGCGGGCCACCGATGTGTCCACAGTGTGGAGCCCCGCGATAGCCGACAGTTTGGTCGACCTAAATTTCGAGGAGTTTTTATACTTATTAGGCTAGCCTAAAGGCATGGAACAGAATTCCGGCGGGACACCCCAACCGACACGGAGGGAGTTCGTGAGAGACGGTTGTGCAGTCCTCGGGAGTGGGGTACTTGCGGGCTGTTCGAGTAGCGGGAGGTCGAGTCAGGAGTCGGCCGTGACAGATAGGACGCCGACCCCAACGGCGACCGTGTCCGAAGATGGCCAGCACACGGTGACGATGGAGCCGGTCGGATCTGTGGCGTTCGAGTCAGTCCCCGAAACGTGGGTCCCGTACACCGGCGACTACGCCGATATGGGGGTCGCACTCGGACAGGCCGACGGCCTCTCGGCGATCGGCGTCCGTCGCCGGTTCGGCGCATACCGCTACGAGGAGATACCAGGCGTCTCGGTCGACAAGAGCGGACTGACGGAACTGTGGCAGGACGGGACCGACAAGGAACTCTTCTACGAACTCGACGCGGACGTCCACGTCGTCGATCCCAACTTCATGGTCAACCGCCTCCAGTGGGATCGGGGAGACGTCGAGGAGATCGACCAGAACGTCGCGCCGTGGTTCGGTAACACGACCTTCACCCGGGTGTACGACTGGCACGACTACCGGTACTACTCGCTGTACGAGGCCTTCGAGAAGGTCGCAGACCTCTTCGGGGAACGGGCGCGGTACGAGGCGTTCAAACAGTACCACGACGAGGTAGTCTCCGACGTGGGAGAGCGTCTCCCGTCCGAGCGGCCCGACGTCGCGGTGTTGGTCCCCGCGGGCGACCCGCCGGAAGCCTTCTGGCCGTACCGGATCGGCGCCGGGACACAGTCCAAACACTGGCGGGATCTGGAGGCCACAGACGCGCTTGCCGACGCCGGCGTCACCGACGCCCAGGCCGGCGGCGGCAAGATCGACTTCGAGACGCTACTGGAGATCGATCCCGACGTCATCGCGATCAGGCTCTCGGGCGAGATCACACAGGAGTGGGTCGACGAGAACGTCACCGCCCACATGCGGGACCACCCGATCGCGTCCGAACTGACCGCCGTCGACACCGGCCGGGTCGTCTACGGCGGGATGACCTACCAGGGACCGATCATCAACCTCTTCCAGCTCGAAACGGCCGCGAGGGGACTCTACCCGGAACTGTTCGGTGGCGAGCGGTTGTTCGACCGTCAACGGATTGGAGATATCGTCACGGGGGCGATCTGATCGTGAGCACCGAGGACACAGCTTCGACGGACGAACCGGGCCGGGACCGCGACGTGGTCGTCGTCGGTGGTGGCCCGGCGGGCTGTTCGGCGGCCGTCTTCACCGCGAGAGACGGACTGGACACGGTGGTCTTCGACAGGGGACCGGCCGCGCTCCCGCGGTGTGCGTACCTGGAGAACTACCCCGGCTTCCCCGGCGGCATCGGCGTCGATACGTTCCGTTCGCTGCTGTCCGACCACGTCACTGCGGCAGGTGGGACTGTCGTCGAAGACACGGTCGATCGTGTCAGACGAGCGCCCGACGGCGGGTTCGTCGTCGAGACACAAGACGATCGGACGGTACACACCTCCGCCGTCGTCGCTGCGGCCTGGTACGACGGGTCGTACCTGCGTCCCCTGGCCGACGGCGAGATGTTCACCGAACGGGAACACCACGGCGAGACCGAACAGCGGTTCGATCCCGACTACCCCGATCGGGACGGTCGCACGCCGATCGAGGGGTTGTACGTCGCCGCTCCCGCCGGCGACCGCAACGACCAGGCAGTGATCAGCGCGGGCCAGGGCGCCCACGTCGCGCGGACGCTGCTGGCCGACCGCCGACGGGAGCAGGGGTACCCGGACAGCGTCGCCGAACGGTACGACTGGATGCGTCCCGAGGCGGAGTTCACTGGCGAGTGGAGCGACCGGGACCGCTGGCGCGAGTGGTTCCACGACGAGATCCCCGACGGCCCCGAACTCCCCGAGGAGCGTCTGACCGATCTCCGGGAACAGTATATCGACGAAGCGTTCGAGACACGGCTCTCCGACGAGGAGATCGAGCGACGACGGAATCGCGGGATCGACCGCCTCGTCGACCACCTCGATACCGAGCGAGTGCTCCGCGCGATCGGGGACGAGCGACTGCGGGCGTATCTCGACGAGACGGGGGTGACCGGATAGATGGCGACCGGAGCACCGACCGAGCAGGCGGATGGCTGGCGCGAACGGCTGTTCTGGTGGCTCGACGGGAGCTTGTTCAGTCTCTGTCTCGGCAGTCTCGCGGTGGTCGTCGTCGGCGGGCTGATCCAGGTGAGCTTTGGCGCGTTCTCGATGACGATCGTCGAGGCCTGGCAGGCCGTCTTCAACCCGAACGTGATCTTGAACGCCAACGCCTGGGAGGCGTTCATCCTCGGCGGGGAGGTACCGGAGATGAACAGACGGAGCCTCATCGTCTGGAACATCCGGTTGCCCCGCGTGTTCGTCGGCATGCTCGTCGGGATGAACCTCGCGGTCTCGGGAGCGATCTTCCAGGCAGTGACCCGGAACGAACTCGCCAGCCCGTTCATCCTCGGGGTCTCCTCCGGTGCGGGACTGATGATCCTCCTGACGCTCGTGGTCTTCTCGGGCCTGAGCGCGTTCCTGCCGTTGATCGCCTCCGTCGGCGGCGCGGTCGCGTTCCTGATCGTCTACGCGATCGCCTGGAAGAACGGCACGAGTCCGGTACGGTTGGTCCTCGCTGGCGTCATCGTCGGCACCGTCTTCGGCAGCCTCCAGACGGCCTTCTTCTTTTTCGCCGACGACATCGGCGTCGTCCAGTCGGCGATCGCCTGGACGACAGGCTCGCTGACGGGTACGGACTGGGAACAGGTCCGGATGGCCCTCCCCTGGACTGCCGTCGCGATGGTGCTGGCGCTGCTCAGCTCCAGACAGCTGAACGTCCTGTTGCTCGGGGAGAGCACGGCGGAGTCGCTGGGGATGGACGTCGAGAAGGTCCGGTTTGCCCTCTCCGGGGTCGCCGTCCTGGCGGCCGCGGCCAGCATCGCCGTCGCCGGCATCGTCGGCTTCGTCGGTCTGATCGTCCCGCACATGGTCCGCAACATCGTCGGCAGCGACTACCGAAAACTCGTCGTCGGCTGTGTGTTCGCCGGCCCCGCGCTGATGGTCGGAGCCGACGTCGGTGCCCGGCTAGCGTTGAGCCCCGTCCAGATCCCCGTCGGGATCGTGACGGGACTGGTCGGCGGGCCGTACTTCCTCTACCTGATGCGCAAGCAACAACAGATGGGTGAGATCTGATGACACTGGAACATCCACGACCGAACGAAACGGAATCGGGTGGTTCGAAGACAGCACGAAACAACGAGAGCACCGCCGACAGCGGGATCGTCGAGGGAGAGGAGCTCGTCCTCTCGTACCCGACCGGCGACGAGCCGGTGATCGACGGCGAATACATTTCGGCCACGGCCGGCAAGGTGACGGCGCTGGTGGGGCCGAACGGGTCGGGAAAGAGCACGCTCCTGAAGGGGTTGGCCGACCAGCTCTCGCCCGACTCCGGGACCGTCCGTGTCGACGGCCGGGCTGTCCAGTCGTTCGACAAGAAGGAGTTCGCACGGACGCTGGGGCTGCTCTCACAGGAGAGTACCTCACCAGACGGCATCACCGTCGAGGATCTCGTCTATCACGGCCGGTATCCCCACCGGGGGTTCTTCGAGGGTACCACCGAGGACGACGAGCAGGCGGTCGACCGGGCGATCGAACTAGCCGGCTGTGGCCACTTGCGCGACCGCGAGGTCGGGCAGTTGAGCGGCGGCCAGAAACAGCTGGCGTGGATCGCGATGGTGCTGGCCCAGGACACCGACGTGCTCCTGCTCGACGAGCCGACGACGTTTCTCGATCTCCATCACCAGCTGGAGGTCATGGAGATCATCGAGACGCTTCGTGAGGAGAGCGACATCACCATCGTCGTCGTGTTACACGACATCGAGCAGGCAGCACGGCTCGCCGACGAGATGGTCGCCATCGGCGACGGCGAGATCCAGGCCAGGGGAAGACCCGACGAGGTCGTGACCGAGGAACTGCTCGCGGACGTCTTCGAGATCGACGCCGAGGTCGAGCAGACGCCCCGCGGACCACGGATCGAACCACTCCGTGCGCGCCACGAGGGCGACCAGGCAGACAGTCACGCGGACTGATACCAGTCTGGCGGCCGAGATCCCACCAGCAGCCTCGCAAAACGGGATTTTCGATCCTGGCGCACTCACAGCATCGGCCCGAACGCACCGCGAGACCGGAGGGTTTTACTATTTTTAGGTTGACCTAAAAACATGCCGGTAGAAGACAATCGCGAAAGACAAGCGACGCGGCGTGAGTATCTCAAGTACGGCAGCGCGACCGTCAGTATCGGCCTGTTCGCGGGCTGTTCGGGTGGTGGCTCGGAGTCGACCCCAACCGGCGGGACAGCGGCCGACGGAACGGCAACCGACGGAACGGCGACCGGACAGCAGAGCTACTCGGTGACGATGGAGCCGGTCGGGACCGTCGAGTTCGAGTCGGTTCCCGAGACCGTCGCCCCGTTCACGGCTGACTACATCGACATGCTGGTCGCGCTGGGTCAGGCAGACACAGTCGAGTCGATCTGGTATCGGGGTCGGTACAAGACTATCCACTACGAACAACTGCCGGGCGTCTCGATCGACCTCGACGACCTCACGCAGTTGTGGAACGACGGGATCTCGAAGGAGCCGTTCTACGAGATCGACGCGGACCTCCATCTGATCGATCCGAACGCACTGACCGACTGGTTCCAGGCCTGGGACCAGCAGGACCTCGCGGAGATCCGCGGGAACGTCGCGCCGTTCCTGGGGAACGTCATCTTCCGGCGGACGGACGCCTGGCACGACTACCGGTACTACTCGCTGTACGAGGCCTTCGAGAAGGTCGCCGAAATCTTCCAGGAACGGGAACGGTTCGAGGCGATCCAGTCCCTGCACGCGGACCTCGTCGCGACGGTCCAGTCCCGGTTGCCCGCCCCGAACGACCGCCCCAACGCCGCGCTCGTGTTCGGCGGGAAGGCACCCGAGGAGTTCTCCCCGTACCGCCTGTCCGGCAACGGCGCGAACAAGGAGCACTTCCACACGCTGGGACTCTCGGACGCGTTCGCCGGAACGGACATTGACGGGCTGTCGACCAGCGACACGGGAACCATCGACTACGAGGCGCTGTTGGAGGTCGACCCGGACTCGTTGCTGGTCCGGTACCACGAGACGGGGCTGACACGGGAGGCGTTCGAGGACGCGGTCGTCTCGCACTTGGAAGACCACGAGATCGGGAGCCAACTGACGGCCGTCCGGAACGACCGCGTGTTCCGCGGCGGGCCGATCTACAGCGGCCCGCTGCACAACCTGTTCATGATCGAGCGGTACGCGAAGGGATACTTCCCCGAACAGTTCCCCGAGGACGAACTGTTCGATCGCGACCGCCTCGCTCGCATCATCACCGAGGGCATCGACGACTAACCGCAATCTGTCGGCACAGCCGTACGATCGGCTTCTCACCACAGGTGGCTGTTCGTCTCTCGCGGAGTCGTTTCGAGCCCGAAAACGACCAGTGCCGTATTGGTCGAACTACCACCACACCCACCCGAATCCGGGCGGTAGCACCGCCGACGGTTCGCTCGATACACAACTTTACTTTGTCTAGTACCAAGAATTCGTCTCCGACTTGGACAAGCTTAACTGGCAAAGGGACAAATTACTGGTCGATGAGTAAGACAAATCGTGACTGGTGGCCAAACCAGTTGAACGTCGATATTCTCGACCGGAACGCGGAGCAGGTCGACCCGAAGGGTGAGGAGTTCGATTACGCGGAGGAGTTCCAGAAACTCGATCTCGAAGCGGTCAAAGCGGATATCGAAGACGTGATGACGACCTCGCAGGACTGGTGGCCGGCCGACTACGATCACTACGGACCGCTGTTCATCCGGATGGCCTGGCACAGCGCCGGGACTTACCGGACCAGCGACGGCCGCGGCGGCGCGGCAGAGGGGATGCAACGGCTCCCGCCGCTCAACAGTTGGCCCGACAACGCGAACCTCGACAAGGCCCGGCGGCTGCTCTGGCCGGTCAAACAGAAGTACGGCAGCAAGCTCTCCTGGGCCGACCTGATCATCCTGGCGGGGAACGTCGCCATCGAATCGATGGGTGCCAAGACGGTCGGCTTCGCGGGCGGCCGCGAGGACGCCTACAAGCCCGACGAGGCCGTCGACTGGGGTCCCGAAGACGAGTGGGAAGCCAACGAGCGCTTCGACGAGGCCGGTGAGATCCAGGAAGGGCTCGGCGCGTCCGTGATGGGGCTGATCTACGTGAACCCGGAGGGTCCCGACGGCAACCCCGACCCCGAGCTGTCCGCGAAGAACATCCGCCAGACGTTCTCCCGCATGGCGATGAACGACAAGGAGACGGCTGCACTCATCGCCGGCGGCCACACCTTCGGGAAGGTCCACGGTGCGGACGACCCCGAAGAGAACATGGGTCCCGAACCCGAGGCCGCCCCCATCGAACAACAGGGTCTCGGCTGGGAACAGGACGGCGCGAAAGAGGGCGCGATGATCACGAGCGGTATCGAAGGCCCCTGGACCAGTTCGCCGATCGACTGGGACATGGGATACATCGACAACCTGCTCGAATACGAGTGGGCGGCCCAGAAGGGTCCCGGCGGTGCCTGGCAGTGGACGCCGGTCGACGACGACATCGGCAAAGCGCCGGACGCCCACGATCCCGACGAGGAGGTTACGCCGATGATGCTCACGACCGACATCGCGCTGAAGCGTGACCCCGATTACCGCGAGATTCTGGAGGAGTTCCAGGACAACATGATGGAGTTCGGGATCAACTTCGCGAGAGCCTGGTACAAGCTGACTCACCGCGATATGGGACCGCCGGAACGGTTCCTCGGTCCGGAAGTCCCCGACGAGGAGATGATCTGGCAGGACCCCCTGCCGGACGCCGACTACGCTACCATCGATGCCGCCGCCGTCGAGGACCTCAAAGCCGAGATCCTGGACGCCGGCCTCTCGACCTCACAGCTCGTCAAAACTGCCTGGGCGTCGGCCTCGACGTACCGCGACAGCGACAAGCGCGGCGGGGCCAACGGTGCCCGCGTCCGGCTCGAACCACAGCGGAGCTGGGACGTGAACGAGCCCGAACAGCTCGAAACGGTGCTGGAGACCTACGAGGAAATCCAGGCGGAGTTCAACGACTCCCGCTCGGACGGGACGAAGGTCTCGCTGGCCGACCTGATCGTGCTGGGCGGGAACGCTGCCGTCGAGCAGGCGGCGGCCGAAGCCGGCTACGACATCGAGGTGCCGTTCGAACCCGGCCGCGTCGACGCCACGGCCGAACAGACCGACGAGGAGTCCTTCGAGGCGCTCAAGCCGAAGGTCGACGGGTTCCGGAACTACCTCGGCGACGACGTCGACAAACGAGCCGAGGATCTACTCGTCGACAAGGCGGAGCTGCTGAATCTCACCGCCGCCGAGATGACGGTGCTTGTCGGCGGCATGCGAGCACTCGGTGCGACCCACCAGGACACGGATCTGGGTGTCCTCACCGACCAGCCCGGGAAGCTGACTAACGACTTCTTCACGAACCTGCTCACGATGGACATCGAGTGGGAGCCAGTCTCGGAGGCCCGTGAGCTGTTCGAGGGGTACGACCGCGAGACGGGCGAGATGGAGTGGGAAGCCACCCGTCTGGACCTGATCTTCGGGTCGAACTCCCGGCTGCGGTCGGTCGCCGAGGTCTACGGCGCCGACGACGCCGAGGAGAAGTTCGTCCAGGACTTCGTTGACGCCTGGCACAAGGTGATGACGCTGGACCGCTTCGACCTCGAATAAGCTTCTCGGCCCGGGTCAGGGCCATCGTGTAGCCTGTTCGCCGGTCACCGCTCCGAGAGTTCCGCCATCACGTTCCAGGCCGGGTCCGAAGCCGGTGGCTCCACACGGGTACCGTCGAGGACGAGACCGGAGTCATCCCCGGTGGTTTCGTGGACCGTTCCGACGACGGCTGCCGGTGTCCCGGTCGTTTCCAGCGCATCGACTGCTCGCCGGGCCTCCACCGGCGGTGCAGTCACCAGGAGTGTCCCCGCACTCGAGATGTACCAGGGGTCGAGATCGACAGCCCGACAGACTTCCTCGACACCCGGGCGAACGGGGGCAGCGGATCGCTCGACGTCGAAGACGACGTTTGCGCCCGTCGCCATCTCTGTGAGGCCACCGACCACGCCGCCCTCCGTGGCGTCGTGCAGCGCCGTCGGGTCGCAAGCGTCGACGACGGTGAGCGCATCGCTGACGGCGAGGATGTCCTCGACGCGCTCCTGCGCCGTCGCGACCGTCTCGGCCGGGAGGCCAAGCGCTGACGGGAACAGGGTCGCAAACAGGCCAGCGACTTCCGTGCCCGGCCCGGTCGTCATCACGATGTCGTCGCCAGGGTCGGCGCCGTCAGGCCGGACGAGGTCGTCGTGGCTGCCGACGCCCAGCGCCGTCCCGCCGCCGACCCAGGAGTAGTCGACGCCCTCGTATCTGGCCGTGTGGCCGCCGACGATACTGACTCCGAGATCGCGCGCGTGTTCGTGAATCCCGTCCCAGGTGGCTGCGAGTTGCGTGTCGGTCATCCCGGTCGGGAGCGTCAGCGTGATCGCGAAGTGTGTCGGCGCAAGCCCCGAGACGGCTACGTCGGTGAGGACGATATCGAGGGCGATCCGACCCGAGCGCTCGAACCCCAGCGCCGGCAGGATCGAGATCGGATCGGTCGCGAGCGCGACGGCCTGGTCCCCGATCGAGAGGACGCCGAAGTCGACGCCGTGTCGCGGTCCCAGCGCCACGTCCTCTCTCTGTGCCCCTAACTTCGGGGCGATCACCTCCGCGAACACCCGGCTATCGATCTTTCCCCGGTCGGTCATCGGTTCGCTCTGGGTGTGACTGGGACAAGTTTCCTGCGTCTCGATGGCACGACGCGACTCCTGTCGCAGGGCTGTCCGTTCCCTGAACCACCGACTTATATCACTAAGTGTCCCTAGAATCCAGTGATGACCGTCACTGCGATGTTATCTGTTGCGCCGCTGGACGACGCGGACGCGGAGTTCGACGCCGAGATCGCGAAGGCGATCGACGCGTTGGAGGCGTTCGACGTCGAGTACGAGACGAATCCGATGGAGACGACGATCCAGGCGGACGAACTGAGCGAGGTGTTCGACGCGGCACAGGCCGCCACGGAGGCCGTCGACGCCTCGCGGACGATCACCGATCTCAAGATCGACCACTTCCGGGAGGAGCGTCTGGACGTCGAGGAGAAGGTCGATCGGGTCGAGACACACCTGGGCCGGCCGGCACGGAGTCAGCGATGACACGGCGCCGTTCGTTCCTCAAGGCCGTCGGGGGCGCTGCTGCGCTCGGGACTGCCGGCTGTATGGGGGGGTCCTCGTCCCCGTCGTACGACACCGTGCGGATCGGGACGTACAACTCCTTCATCGACGCGCCGAGTACGAGCGCCGGCGACTGGGTGAAAGAGGAGTTCGAGTCCCGCCACGACCTCACGCTGGAGTGGGTCGTCCCCGACGGCGGCCTCCAGCATTTCTTCCAGCGCCAGCAACAGGGCGCTGATCTGGGTGCTGACGCCTTCATTGGCGTGACCCCACCGGACCTGGTCAACGCCGACCAGGAACTCGACGACCCTCTGTTTACCTCCTACGACACCGGTGCCGTCGAGAACAGCGACAACGTCGTCGACGCTTACGAGTTCGATCCCCAGAACCGCGTCATCCCGACCGGGGCGTCCTACGTCAGCCTCGTCTACGACGAGGGCGTGGTCTCACCCCCGGAGACCCTCGAAGCGTTGACCACCGAGGAGTACGCCGACACGCTGTTGCTCGCGAACCCACAGAGCACGACGACCGGCCTCCTCTTCCTGCTGTGGACGATCAACACCATCGGCGCGGACAGCTATCTCGACTACTGGGCCGACCTCATGGACAACGGCGTCACCATCCTGGGTTCGTGGGGCGACGCCTACGCTGCTTACTCTGAGGAAGAGAAGCCGATGGTCGTCTCCTACTCGACGGACCAGGTGTATGCCTCGGCCGAGAACCAAGACATGAGCCGTCACCAAATCGCCTTCCCCAACGACCAAGGGTACGCGTACGTCGACGGGACGGCGAAGTTCGCGGCGACCGATCGGGGCGAACTCGTCGATACGTTCACCTCGTTCATGCTCGATCCGGCCGTCCAACAGGAAGTCGCCGTCAAGAACGTCGGTCTACCGACCGTCTCGAACGCTTCACTGCCCGAGGAGTTCGCACAGTACGCACACGAGCCAGAGCAACCCATCCAGTTCGGCTACGACGCACTCGCGGAAAACCTCGACACCTGGCGGGAGGACTGGAGCAGGCAAGTCGCCGAGAAGTAAGGCCGACCTGAGACGGACCTGGACTGCCAGAGAACAGCCCTCGAACGACTCTCCGGGCGTTCTGTCATGCCGATCGGTTCGCTTTGTGTCCCTGAACTTCCGTCGCAGCCGAGACTCATTGCTGTTTGAATATCCGTAGGACGCCGTCAGGAGAGTATGGACTCCGAACAACTGGAATACGGAACACCGACAGTGATCTTATCAAATAGCATCTCGAACGGATGAAATAGCGAGCGAGAGAGGCTACGTGACAGCGAGCTTACTTTCGGACGTGGAAGTTCAATTTTTAAACATTATCGGCGGTTTCAAGTATCATCTGTGATTCTCGAAGAGTGTCGCTTAATACCCTCTCACCGACAGTGAGGGTAATGACAGAACCGAGTGACGAGAGCAACGGGGAAGGCGACTCGACTGAGCCACGTCCGGACGGAGGTGCCAGTGTGAAAGACGCACAGAGTGGGTCCGAGTACGCGTCCGCCGGGAACATCCAGCCCGAACCGGAGACGACAGACGAACTGGAACGTCTCCGATACGAGAGGGACTACTGGCGGGGACTGTTCGAACAGGTGATCGAAGAGTTTCCCCAGACCGGGTTCGTCGTCGACGATACCGATACGGTGGCGTATTTCAACTCGGAAGCCGAATCCGGATTGGGATTCGACAAGGAGACCGTTCTCGGAAAGAAGACCCACGAGGCCTTCCCGATATCGGCCGACGACGAAACCTTCGCACAGACCGTCGCCCGTGAAGGGAAAAGCCGACGCGAAGCGAACTACCGACAGATCCCCACGATGGACGGTCAGCGATGGGTCCGTTCGAGCGGTGTTCCGCTCAGAAACCCAGAGGGTGAAGTTATCGGCGGGTTCGAGACGACATCGGACGTTACTGGGCTCGTTACGCAACAACAGACGATCACCGACGCGCAGTCGCAGGTGTCCAACGAAGTTGCGACACTCGCGAACGAGGCTGTGGAGACGACCGATCGCGTCCAGGATGCCATTGACACTGCTGACTCGCTCGCCGGCGAGCAGGTCGACAACATGGAGGAGGTGTCGAGCGAGGTCGGTTCACTCTCGGCGACGGTCGAGGAGATAGCAGCCTCGGCAAAGGAGATCAACGAACGGGCACAGAAAGCCGAACAGCTCGCTATCGAGAGCACTGAATCCGGGACGGACGTCATCGGCCGGATGGAAGACGTCGCCGAGAGCAGCGACGACGTGGCCGAGCGGACGCATACGCTCGCCGAACAGGTGGCCGAGATCGACGACATCGTCGAGGTCATCAACGACATCGCCGATCAGACGAACATTCTCGCGCTGAACGCGAATATCGAAGCGGCACGCGCCGGCGAGTCCGGGAGCGGATTCACCGTCGTTGCCAACGAAGTGAAGTCGCTCGCCGAGGAGGTCCAGTCCGAATCAGAACGCATCGAAGAAATCATCCGCCAAACGCGCCAGGAGGCCGACGAAACCATCGAAAGCATTGAATCGGTGACGACAGAGATCCACGATAGCACTAGCGCGATCCGTACGCTGGTCGACAACCAGGAACAGATCGTCGAGGTCGTGAACGACACGTCGACCGGGATGGAAGACATCGTCGAGGCCACGGACGACCAAGCGGTTCGGACCGAAGAAGTGGCGAGTATCATCGATTCGGCCACCGACCGAGCCAAGCGGGTCTCCGAAGAGATCGAGACGGTTGACGAAGCGAACGAAACACAGTCCCGACTCGTTTCGGATATCGAGGCCGCTATCGAAGAGCTCGCAGAGACCGTCGAACAAATAGACACGAACAGTGCGGAGGATTCCGTGGTTATCGAGCGAGACGAGACCCGCTGAGTCACCCCGGTACTGTCACGCACCGTCGGCGGTTCCTGTCGCACCGGTACGCTCTGTGAAGGCACGAACGTGGCTAAAACCATCAGATGTGGTTTTCAGCAGAGAACTATTTTTAATCGAACCAACTAGCTGGTTCAAGTGAGGCAGAATTTGTCGCGGGAACGACGTGACTCTGTGGATGGGAACGGAAACATCATTGTAACCGACGGCGTGGTTCGGGAAGAGACTAACAGCGATGCGAATAGAGCCGACCCGCCGTCGGCAGACGAAGCAGTACTGGAACCCAACTCGACAGCCCTCGCCAACGAGACGTGCCGCCACACCGAACAGATCACGACCGACTACAGGCGCAAACTGAGTCCACTATCGAGGCAGCCGAGCAGTTCCATCAACAGATAGCCACCGGTGGCGGCCAGTAGCGTCCGGTGACCACAGCTTCGAGCCGAGGATCGCCACGCCGACCGCGACGTCCTAACAGGGTTCCTGCCGGTCGACTCGCCACAGACGGTGTTACGGCTCAGATGTCGCCGTTGATGATGTCCGCGACGCGCTGGCGGTCAAACAGCGTGAGCGAGCCTTCACGAAGCGTCTCTACTCCGTTCCACTCGCCGAATGCCTCGGGGTAGAACTGCCGTGCCGCCGCCTCCGTCTGGAAGAGGTTGACGACCGGTCCCTGATAAGCGCTGCCACCGCGATACAGGCGGTCGTTCTGGACCGCTGCTAGCTGACTGCCGACCGGATCCGTACGCATCGTCTCCTTTCGGGACTCGAACTCCTCGGTCGGGACGTGCGAGAAGCCGTACTGGAACACGATCGCGTCGGGATCGACTTCCAGCAGTTGCTCATAATCCCAGTCCCCGTTTCCTTCGATGTGGTCATCAAACGCCCCGCGCATCCCCAAATCCTGGTACTGCTTGTGATTGTTCCAGTTTTGCACCGTATAGACGGAGAACGATCCTGCTTCGAAGTCGGAGTTAACCGACACTAATCCGACAGTCGGTCGATCCTCCGACGGCGGCAGCCTCTCCTCGATGGTCGTCTGCATCTCGTCGTGGACCGTGGCGAACGCTTCGTACCGCTCTCGCTCGTCGAAGGCGTCCGCGACGATCTCGAAGGCCTCGTACAGCGAGTAGTACCGGTAGTCGTGCCAGGCGTCCCCACGTCGCCGGATGTAGTTCCCGAGAAACGGGCCGACCTGGGTGGCGATCTCATCGGCGTCGTCCTCGTTCCAATCGTCGGAGAGGAGACGGAGCCAGTTGGGATCGGTCAGATGAACGTCGCAGTCCAACTCGTAGAAGACCTCCTTGTCGAACTCGCCGTTCACTGCGATCGGTGTGATGTCCGCAAACGGGACATCCACGCCCGGCAGAGCGTCGTAGAACGTCGCCGGCATCGTTTCTGGATTCCACAATCCACGGAGACCATCGGCTTTCCCCAGGGCGATACCCATATCACCGTACGTGCTGAGAAACGCGAGCCACGTCTCCGGCGGCTCTTCGAACTCGACGGTTCCCATCGGCTCCATCGTCACCGAGTAGCCGGTATCAGCGTCTGTCGCCGTCCCGGCGTCCGTCGGCCCGCTGTCACCGTCAGACCCGCTATCGCCCGTACAGCCCGCGAGCAGGCCGCCGCCGATGACTGCGCCGCCGTACTTCATGTAGTCTCGCCGCGTCGGGGCCTCCTGACCGCCGTAATCGTCTGCCATATTATTAGGCCAGCCTAAATATACAATACAGTTCCGAATTTTAGGCCAGCCGAAATACTTCGGCGGGAGATCACAGAGCCTGTCGATACAGAGCGCCCACGCTCAGATCAGGACCTCGGTATCGGTCAGGAACTCCTGCTTGGCTCGCTTGGCCGCTGGTCCCTCCGGAACGAGGCCAGGTGTCGATGGTGTCTCGTCGAACCGGTCCGGATCCGGCGAGAGGGACTCCAGAATCTCGTGAAACATCGACCCGTTTCTCCCCGTAATATGTACGAACCCACCGTATCGACGCTGTTCGAACGGGGTCGTATCCGGGTCCGGGACAGCGTCTCGAATGCAATCGACGTTCTCCCGAAGGTATTGCGCAGCCCGGTGCTGTGTGTACTGGCAGTCGCCGTGGAGCTGTTCCCGCTCTTGCTCGTCGAGATCGGCATCGACGTGCTTGGAGGACTCGTATCTCACTGCGTCGGAGCTGAAAGTACCGGTGAGGAAACTGAGGTTCACAGTGAAACACTCCGGGTATCGGAGGATCACCAAGAAGAAGATCTGCTCGTCGACCGTATATCGTTCCTGTAACCGATAGTAACACTCCAGGTAATACGCTGCGAGTGCCCCGATCCAGTCGTCACGTTCCCCGTCGAGATACGCGGTCGCGATATCGTAGTAATCCTCACCAGCGACTTGCTGCAGGCGATGCTCGAAACTCTGTCGCATTTCATCCAGTTCGGCCTCGTAGACTTCCGTCAACGGAACGTCCGGGTCGTCGAGCAACTCGCTCTTTCGGTCGCCGGCGGCCGCAATCCGCATCATGTTTCGATGGAAGTCCCGTTCTGCCTCCACATCTGGGAGTGGAATTCGAACTGCCTGCCGGCGCAGAATCTCTGAGCCGGATTCTAACCGATCGCTCCAGTCATTCACGATAGTGTGACAAGAGATTTATACTATTAACTGTTGTGGGTCGTGAAGTACGACGATAAGGTCGGTTACTAGCGGTTCCTCGGCGGTTGGTGCTGCGAGAGCTGGTGGCGAATCCACACTCCTGAGAACGAATTTCCCGACTACAGATCCGTGTGCTGCCACGCCAAGGCAGTCGACTACGACTGTTCGTGGACGGTGATGACCGGAACTGGCGCTGTTCGGACCGTCTTTTCGGCGACACTCCCAAGCAAGATTCGATCGACGCCACGGCGGCCGCTGGACCCCATCACGACGGCGTGAATGTCGTTCGTTTCGATATGCTCTCTGAGTACCTCCGCAGGCGACCCGTGTTCAACGTGCGTGTGGACGTTCGAAAGATCGTACTCAGTAGCGTCTGCGTCCACGTTTTCGACAGCCTCAGTCGCCAGACGTTCGCGGTCATCTGTCGGGATCGCAGAGCGAACGTCAGGACCCAGCGACGTATCATCCACGACAGAGAGGGTATGTACTGTCGCATCGAGCGTCGCCGCGAGAGCGAGACCATGCTTGGCGGCAGCGGTCGACGCAGGACTTCCGTCGGTCGGGATGAGAATCGTCTCGTATGGGAACTGCAATTGCTCATCGGAGTGCATTCGAGCAGTCAGGACGGGGATATCGGACAAACGGACGACTTTCTCCGTGACACTCCCGAGCAGATAGCGTGAGATGCCGGTCCGGCCGTGGGTCGGCAGGACGATCAGGTCGTAGTCGTATCGCTCGGCGTAGTCGACGATTGTCGGGGCTGGACTGCCCTGAACGACATCGGTTCCGTGCTCGACACCGAGCGTTTCGAGGGTCGTCGCGATATCCGCGACGATGGTCTCTCCCTCCCGTTCCAGTGCGTCAACGACGTTGCCGTCGACAACGGTAACGCTGTCCCGAGTCGTATCGGCGACGGACACCACCTGTATCGTTGCCTCCGTCCACTGCGCGAGTTCGGCCGCGTGATGGACGACCTTGGCCCCGTGTTCGCTGCCGTCGACCGGGAGCAGGATCGAATCGTACATGTCACTAGCGGCGGCTACGACGAACAGTCACAAAACAGTTCTCACGTCATGTATCATCCGTCGCCGACGGACTGGGCAGCGGTCCCCGGGCGTGGTCGGGAGGGGGTACCACCCTGACGGGACCCGCCCGTTTGTCAGCAGTCGCTCATCCCTCACGACGATCGGAATGTCGGTGTTTGATCCCACTGACATCGGTGTAACTGCCCTTCTTATGATCGTCCGAGCGGTAGTAAGGATGCAGCATTGCTGTGCTCTGTCAGAGGCACTCCGGCTTGCCGGGTTTCGACAACCTGGCTTTCTCCCGTGGCTCGTACTGGTCGTATCGTCGCACCGCTCGAAGTAGCCGCGTCCGCGGAGGATTCCACGGTGGATCGTCGATCGAAGGTCGCTGACGGTCGTTGGAATCCACTGGCTCGGGCTGAACGAGAAGCGACGGTTTCTGTCACTCAACTGTATCCGCTCCTTGGGAACGTGTTGAAGTATCGGGGTTCTCTTCGACCTGCTGGGATGGTTTGTCTGGACTTTTGGCCAGTTCCGAATCCCATTCAGAATTCGTGGAAGAGGGCTACTCCAGGCGCTTTCGTGGAACGCAGAAGGTCGCGATCAGCGGACTGCTATCCGAAGGAAAGCACCGTACCGTCGGATCAGGTGGCAGGTTGATCGACGACGACGGCGCTACAGCGGGGACAGAGACGCCGCTCACGATGGACCGAGTCGTCCGCGATCCAGTCGCCATCGATGGGACTCGCGTGTTCGCACGACCGGCAGAACAACGTGCTCTTCGAGTGGTGTGGCTGGATGTCCGGAACGGAGGGCTTGTGGATGCTCATACGCTCGGGGAGTGGCTGTGACCGAGAGCGGCACAGACGACGTTCAGGACGACCAGGCTACCGACCAGAAGCGGCCGAGTCGCGACGACGTTTGTCGCGAGCGTCCCCGCAATGACCAGAGGGAGCGGGATGGTCGCCCAGAACGCGAGACCCCGGAAGACGGATAGTAGCGTCTCGACGACCGTCGCTAGGAGTGCTTGCAGGTTCGATGCCCCGGCGGGCAGTCGTGGGATGGAGGGATCGGCGGTGGACATGACTGGATCGCGTACTTCAGCCATGCACTGGCAACCCCATATAAAACACAGACCGTCAGTGTGGATTCGGATCGCTTTACTATTCACCCGGTGGTTTTACCACTTTTTACGGATGGGTGAGACCAATCCGAAACCGACACAAAACACTCGAAAGGTTTTACACTGCATTTTGAGGGTGTTACTGGGATATGAATCCATCCGTTGACGAGGTCCACGGCTCACTCCCGAAGTCGTTCGAACAGCGACAGCCGATGTGTGTCGATCAGACGAACGAGATACTGCGGGGTCGTCGTGGCACCTCGTGCTCCTCCTGAGCAGTACCCTATCAATTTCCTTGGGTCTCCTCTGCACTGGGGAGGACTCCGGATCGGTATAGTCCCCTCATAGCAGCGGTTTTGTCGGTTAGTCTGAAACCATCCCAGTGGGCGCCGTCTTCCAGCAGTCCCGCCGTACTAACTCCCATCGCTCAACCGCTCGACCCTCTTCGTCTGATATGACGGCGCCCAGGGTAGCTCCGTGGGGGGTGTCGTTTCGCGATGACTATCCCACACTCACCTCCCCAGATTTCAGCTCTCACTCGCACTACGCTAGATAGTTCCATATAGTCATGAAATATCCTTCGATTCGTTTGCAATGTATGGAAGTTTTCGCCAACGCACGCCTATATCGGAACTTTCGCTAGCAAATATCCATCAAGACCTGACTAAATCCATCCTCGACTACCTATTGAGGGTCGAACTCCTGGTTTTCGGTTCGATGTAGTGGTCGGTAGCGACAACGAGATGAGTGGTTTCTCGGTCTGAACGTACAAAATCGGTCTTCCCGGCTCGAATACTCTTCTCCCCCCCCATCTCGAAATATGTCCTTTAACCACCCATATCGAGTACGAAATATTGTCTATCGAACTCCACTAACGTATTTTTCTATCCGAGGTTTGGCATCCGGATTTCGATAGGAAACGCTGTGTTCGCTATCCGAGGTACCCGGACCCGGACGATAGTTCGTCCCCGTCCCAATTGGGGCGATTTCGACACCGATCGCAAACGGTGTGTTCGGGTGCGCACCGATCCCCGATGGCTACTAGTGGTTGTTCCCTGGGTGATCGTACGCTTCACCGTTATCCATCGGCTGGTATCCGAGCCGTCGACGCGCGTGACGGATCGAGAACCATCGCCGGTCGTTGTCGCTCACTCCGTTGAAGATGCCATAGGAGACATCGTCGTCCTGCAGACAGCAGTCGACGAGGTGTGCGAAATCACGCCGGGAGTGCCACATCGCCTTCGTCCGTGTGACCAACCGCCGGTATTCCTGACTGTCTCGGGTCAGATCACCATCTGCGACCCGTTGTTCTGCCTGACCGTACGGGGTATCGTGCGTGTATGGCAGTACCGTACAGATTCTGAGCGCGTAGAACCGCGCTGGCGTGCCGACCGACTCACTGTAATAGCGACCGAGATCCTCGCCGAACGACTTCGTCGCCGCATAGAACGAATCCGGCCGAACAGGATCGTTCTGGTCGATCTTCAACGGAAAATCCGGACGGTATAGCTCCGGTGCGAGCGTCTCCTCGTACATCCCTTGGACGTGATTGGTCGACCCGAACACGAACGACTCTACACCCGCATCGCGGGCTGCTTCGAGTACGTTGTACATCCCGACGACGTTCGGTTCGAAAACATCGGCCCAGTCCCCGTCGATATATGGGTAAGCAGCAAGGTGGACGACGGCATCCTGTCCGTCGAACGCAGGACGAATCGCCTCGTACTCCGTGATATCGGCAACGTGGGTGTCGAACTGCCCGTACCGGTGGTCCGACGCCCGATCGGACCGGTTCAAGTAGGTAAACTCGTAATCGGACCGCCCATCGAGATGATCGATGATCGCGGTGCCACAGCGTCCGTAGGCACCAGTAACAAGAACGTTCATGACGGGGTGGACGTTTGTCGTGTCATATCCAGTTAGTGTTTATCGCCGTCCGTTTACGGTGCCGCTTTCCACGAGGGGAACATCGGTCTCAGGGAGAGCGCCGGGAGCATTCGAGCAGTCCGTTGAGGTAGGCTACAGCGTGCGCACGAGATCGGTGTCCCCACTCCGTATCTCCGGTGATCGTCGGGACGTGGTCGGGGACCATGACGCCGTCGAACCCGACGTCTTGCAGCGCCCCGATGGCGGTCAGCGCATCGAAGTTGCTCCGGTCGTCGTCGACAAACGTCTCCGTGAAACTCGGCCAGGTACCGATGACATCGCGGAAGTGTACGAAGACGATGTCATCCTCTTCGCCGAACCGTTCGATGACCTCGGTGACATCCGTCCCCGGCATTTCCGAGAAGCAACCCAGACAGAGCTTGAGACCGTGGTTATCGCTCGGAACTGCGGTCATCGCTCGCTCGAACGCTTCGACGTTCCGGAACAACCGCGGAATCCCACCCAACTGTTCAACCGTGGGCGGATCCGCCGGATGGAGTGCCAGCGTGACACCGGCTTCTTCGGCAACGGGAAGAACCGCTTCGAGGAACCGCTCGTAATTGTCCCAGAGTTCTGCCTCCTCGTATTCGCGTTCGACTTCCGGAGCCCGTTCGTACGGCTCGTCGATATCGTCGATATCGAATCCACGGCCACGTGCTCCACCCCGGAGCTGCACTGTTTGGGACGTCCGCATCGGGACGACCCCACGTGGATTCCACTGATAGCCGAGGATCGGGATATCTGCCTCTCCAACGTTGCGAACGAGTTGCTTGATCGTCTCTAACTGCCGGTCCTGCCCATCCACCCCCAGCATGATCTTCCCGTAGACGTTGTAGCTGAGCGACTGGATGCCCATCAGCCGCAGTCCGGCGTCTTCGGCTCGGTTCCGGGCCGCGACGAGATCCGAGACTGACGGGACAACGCCCTCGTCGATGGTGATCGTCTCCTCGTCGTGACTTCCCTCGTCGGCGAAGACATCCCCGCGGGGGTCCCGGTGATCGAGGAAGATATCTTCGACACCGATCTGACGGCAGAACTCCAGCCGTTCGTCCGAAAGCGTTCTGGTCCGGAGTCCGGTCCGTAACGCCGGCGTTCCCGAACCGTCCGCCGTGAGTTCTTTCATATATTACTGTGGTTCGGTGGGAGTGTTATATATTCTTGTGCTCCGACCCCTCACTCGATCAGTTGGCTGATGTCGTCGTCGAGTCGGTTGTAGAGGGTTTCTGCCTGCTCTAGCTCTGACTCGGTGAGGGGACAGATCGGCTCACGGACTGTGCCACCGTACATCCCCGCGAGTTCGAGTCCCTGCTTTACCGCCGGGACGCTGACCGCACCCGGGATTGCATTGTCCTGCCCCGGCTCGTCCCTGAACTGCTGGTATGGGAGACAGATATCTCTGAGTTCCCGGGCTCGGCTCCAGTTCTCGTCGGAAAGTGCGTCGAACAGGGCTAATCCCACCTCGGGACGGAAGTTGCTCACTCCCGCGGAGAACCCTTCGACGCCTTCCGCCCAGTAGGAGACAGCGTACGGCTCAGCCAGCCCATCAACCCAGACCACGTCGTCCGGACCCCTGGTCGTCGCAGCGCCGAGTTTGACTGGGTCATCGAGTGCGTATTTGATGCCTGCGACGCTCTCCATCCGCGATAGGTCGAGTAAGAACTCGACCGTGGGATCGAACCCCCGGACGTACGGGACCAGCGGCGTCTCCGTCACGGCCGCCAGTTTGCGATAATATTCGAGCACACCCTGTTCGTGCAGATAGGTGTGGTCCGGCGGCATGACCATCATCGCGTCGACGCCGATCCGATCGTACTGTCGGATCAGATCTTGCGCACATTCCGTGCTTCCGCCGACACCCGCGAGAACACAGGCATCGGACGGTAATGCGTTGACGCTGGTCTCGGTTACGCCGACCCGCTCCTGCTGGGACAGTGAGTGGAACTCGCTGATGTTCGCCGCAGTCAGATACGTCCTGATTCCCTTCCTGTAATGTTCCTGTGCGTTTTCCTCGATTTTCCAGTGCGTTATCTCCCCATCCCCGTCGAATGGGGTTAGAAGACCGACGGAGACACCTCGGAGGCGTTGTTTGACCGTGTCGAATTGTAATGGCATTGTCCATAACATGTCATTGCCGGTATTTAAACCTACCTCCAAGATCGAGCGGATAGCGGCCGACTCATACTGGTAGTTGGAGACCGATTCTGACCCACGCTGTCCTGATGGTCGTCACGAACCGCTCCGACGTACCGAGAGTTTCTGTCCGGACGAACCATCGCACGTGATCACTGGGGGCCTGCGACACCCTACGAGTACATCGAATTCACTTCGATGACGTTGGCTGCCTGTGCCACCATCTCCGAGAGTTTGTTTTCGATCCGGTCGTCGGTCATCCGCTGTGAGGGGCCTGACACACTGAGCGCACCGAACACTCCGGCATCGGGGTCGGTCACTGCCATCCCGATACAGCGGACACCTGGGAGGTTCTCCTCGTCATCGATCGAGTAGCCACGTTCCCGGGTGGTTTCGAGTTCGTCGAACAACGCATCCGGCTCGGTGATCGTCGCTTCCGTCCGCTCGGTCATCTCGTGTCGCTCGAGGATATTCTCTACCGTCTCCTGGGGCAGTTCCGCGAGGATCGCCTTCCCGAGTGATGTCGAGTGCATCGGCATCCGCTTTCCAACCTGCGAAGCGGTTTCGACGGCGGCGTCCCCTTTCGACTTGGAGAGATAGACGACGCGGCCGTTCTCTTCGGAACCGAAGTGGACGACCTCCCCGGTCTGTTCCGCGAGCATGCGGACCTGTTCACGGACGATCTCACGCTTCGCCACCCGTCCCTTCACCGATTCGGCAATATCGAGAAACCGGAGACTGAGATGATACTGGTGTCCGTCCTTGACGACGAATCCCTCGTCTTCTAGCGTGGCGAGGTGGCCGTGGACTGCACTCTTCGAGAAGTCCATCGCCTCAGCTATCTCGGTGATACCCGCCTCGTCCCGCTCCTGAAGGATTTCGAGTATCCTACAGGTCTTGTGGACCGCCCCGATTTTTCGTGGTGTGTTTGTCGGCATAGATCAAAATAGATGGCACAGACACTTAGTTCTTGTTCACTATTGTCGAATCCCTGGATATAGGCCCGAGAACTGCTGAATTCGTCGTACTCAACTGAGAAGTAGATGTGAATATTCTTCATTGTTATCTGAAAACCGTTCGTAGAGCGGATAAAATAATAGGTGTACATATGTTAGACAAATGTCCGGAACCTGGGATTGCTCCCGGACACCTGCCGGTCGTCGGTAGCAGCGCTATTGTTCGCTCCATCACTGTGACCAGGCGTTTGGGAAGATGGTTCGTTAGGCTCGAATCTCCACTCTACCCGGAGCTACCGTACTCTTACCCCGGTTTGTGAGGGGAGATCGCGAACTGAGCCACCACGAAAAAGAGCCACCGACCTTCGGATCATAAACGTACACCTGTTATAATATGGGACACATCCTGTTCTTTGCCCCCTTTCCACGCTTGGTATGTAGCCGTAAGCAGGGATATTCTCTCATAGAGAATACCCGTCTACGATGCACTAATTTACGGAGCCCGAAGTGGATAAATATCTTCCACACCCTGCGAATGTTAATTGGTACCACATACCTCCACACGATATACCCGCCGTAATCAGCCGCATAAATGCCTCTATTCATTGATTCGATAGCCGAGAACCGGACTCACGAGCCAGCTCTCGATACATTTTTACGTGAGTGATTGCCACGCCGATACATGGGATTCATCGATGACCACTACCTCCTCGATTCAGACGTTGCGGTGGAAATATACGACAGTATTCGTGATCTCCCGATCGTTGATCCTCACAGCCACGCTGACCTGGAGGAAATCGTAGTCGACGAGGGATGGACGGACATCTGGGAAGTCGAAGGTAGTACAGATCACTACGTCTGGTCGATGATGCGAAAGCGTGGCGTCCCGGAACGAAAGATCACCGGAGACGCCTCCAACAAGGAAAAGTGGCTCGCCCTGGCGGAGATCTTCCCTGAACTCGCCGGAAACCCCACCTACGAGTGGATTCACCTCGACCTGCGCCGACAGTTCGGTATCGAGAAACCGATCTCGGCGGACACCGCTGAGGAGATCTGGACGGAAACGAAACAACAGCTCGACGACCCGTCGATGCGACCACAGCGACTCCTCGAGGAGATGGATGTCGAAGTGCTGTGTACGACGGACGATCCCACCTCGGATCTCGAAGCACACGAACGAGCGGCGACGGAGGTGGACGGGATCGATGTGTGTCCGACCTGGCGCATCGATAGAGCTGTTCACGTCGAGGACGCCGCCTGGGGCGAGTTTGTCGAGGAACTGGCCGCATCGACGGGAACAGATACGTCGACGCTCTCGGGATTCCTCGACGCCCTGGCCGAAACGCACGATTACTTCCACGATCACGGATGCCGGGCGAGCGATCTCAGTCTGACCGAACCGGTGTCCCGTCCAGTTAGCAGACAACGGGCACGGACTGTCTACCGGCGGGCACACGACGGGCACAACCTCACCGAGACGGAACTGCGGGACCTGCAGGCGTTTCTCATCGAAGCGGTCGGGAAACTCAACGCCGAGAAAGACTGGGTCACGCAACTACACATCGGACCGGTCCGCGATTACCGAGACTCGCTCGCGGAGACCGTCGGTGCCGACGCCGGCGGAGACGTCTCAACACAGACGATCGAACTGACCGAGAACCTCCGGTACTTCCTGAACCGGTTCGACGACGAGATGGAGATCGTCCTCTATACGGTCGATCCGACACACTATCCCTCGATCACGACGCTCACGCGGGCCTTTCCCAACGTCAGCGTCGGTCCCGCGTGGTGGTTCAACGACAGCCCACACGGGATCGAGGAACAGTTACGCCAGGTCGGGAGCGTCGACCTGCTGGCAAACCACGCCGGAATGGTCAGTGACTCACGAAAACTCATGTCGTTTAGCTCCCGGTTCGAGATGTTTCGACGGGTGCTGGCCAACACGCTCGGCGAGATGGTCGAACGGGGGCAGATACCGACAGAACACGCGACACAGTTGGGGCATCACCTGTCGTACGACCGCCCGAAATCACTCTATAGCTTCTAACTGGCCCACTCGTCTCCCGGTACCCGTTTCGAGACGCACGATGAGTCGACCGTTGGGGCACACAGGGAAAAATAAAAATAGGAGTTCGGACAACGCTCCTATGTATGAGTCAGTCTTTCCAAGGCGAAACTGCGATTGTCACCGGTGCATCCCGCGGAATCGGGCGGGGAATCGCACAGAAGTTTGCCGACGAAGGTGCGTCTGTCGTCGTCAACTACCGCTCGGCGGCGGATCTAGCGGAAGAAGTCGTGTCCGAGATCGAAGCCGACGGCGGGGAGGCCGTCGCTGTGCAGGCGGACGTCTCGAACTACGACGAGGTGGCCGCGATGGTCGAAGCCACTGTCGAAGAGTTCGGCTCGCTCGACGTTCTGGTAAACAACGCCGGGATCGTCGAGACCGATCCAGCGGAGGAGTTCGACATAGAGACGTGGCGTCGGGTCGTTGACGTGGACCTCACGGGAACGTTCATCTGTTCGCAACTCGCCGCCAAAGAAATGATCGACAGCGATGGCGGCGCAATCGTCAACGTGGCCTCGATGATGGGCGGCATGGGATTCGCACTGCGCTCACCGTACTGTTCGGCCAAAGGCGGTGCCATCAACCTCACACGGACACTCGCCGTCGAGTGGGCCGAACACGACATCTCGGTGAACGCGCTCGCACCGGGGTTCATCTATACGGACATTACGGACGAGACGCAGGAATCCGCGGGATATACCGACACGGATATCAAACGACGGACCCCGATGGCCCGCTACGGGTCGATCGAGGAGATGGCCAACTGCGTGTCATTCCTCGCCCGGGACGACACGTTCGTCACTGGAGAGGTGCTCCACGCCGATGGCGGGTGGACCTCGGACGCCTGGCGGTACCACGAAGGCCGAGCGTAACTCCAGTCCAGCCAGACACCGATCAGTGGTGCGTATCGGTAGCTATGGGTGTTGATTCCCTCGGACGACCCCCGTGGGCTGCCTACCGGCCACGATCACGGCCGATATCGAGTGCCCCCAGTACACGTTCCGAACCGCAAATCCGCTGCCGTCGGGCCATACAAAAACTATTTATTTCTGCCACCGCGACTAAGTGCTGAACCAACATGAGCGGAACTACAGACCAGCAGGAACTACCGGTATCAAGCGAGGCACCCGTCGATCCGGACGACGTGAAGATCGGATACATCGGCGGAGGGAGCCGACTGTGGGCGAGAAACCTAACCAAGGAACTCGCCCTCGACGAGACCATGTCCGGGGAAGTCGTACTGTACGACACGGACCACGAGAGCGCACAACGAAACGAGGAGTTCGGAAACTGGGTACAGGAGCGTGAGGACGCGGTCGGTGATTGGACGTATCGTGCCGTCGAATCACGGGAAGAAGCCCTCACTGACGCCGATTTCGTCATCCTTTCGACGCAGTACCCGCCGACAGAGTCGATGAAATACGACCTGGAGATCCCCCAGGAGTACGGAATCCATCAGGCCGTCGCGATCACGAGCGGACCCGGTGGGATCATGCGTGCGATGCGGACGATTCCCGTCTACCGTGATATCGCAGCAGCGGTTCGGGAACACTGTCCCGATGCGTGGGTGCTGAACTACACGAACCCGGTGACCTACGTCACCCGGACGCTGTACGAGGAGTATCCGGACATCAACGCGCTCGGGCTCTGTCACGAGGTGTTCCACGCACAAGAGCTTCTTGCAGAGATCGTCGAGGACCAGTTCGACGTCCCCAAGCCCTCCCGGGACGAGATCGAGGTCAACGTCCAGGGTGTCAATCACTTCACGTGGGTGGACGAGGCCTCCTGGAACGGCCACGAACTGCTCCCCGTCGTCGAACAGTACATGGAGAAGGACGGGGTCGTTCGAGAGTACACGCAATCGGAACTGGAAGACACCTCCCACTCGATGCACCCCGGATTCCAGGACAACAACCAAGTCACCTACGAGCTGTTCAAGCGCTTCGGGGTGTTGCCCGCGGCGGGCGACCGCCACCTCGTCGAGTTCGCGACGTGGTTCCTCCAGGAGGACATGCCGGAGGACCTGAACCGGTGGGGCGTCCTCCGGACGCCGAGTTCGTATCGGTTGGCCCGGTGGGACGACGAGGCTGACACGGTGCAACAGTTCATGGACGGCGAGAAGGAGTTCGACCTCTCCGAGACGGGGGAAGTGATTACGGAACTCATGGAAGCACTCGCCGGTCTCTCCGATATGCGGACTCACGTGAACCTCCCCAACAACGGCCAGATGCTGGACGCTCCGGAAGACGCCGTTGTCGAGACAAACGCGGTCGTGACCCAGAACAACGTTCGGCCGATCGTCAGCGGTTCACTGCCACGGCCGGTCCAGACCCAGGTTACGCAGCAGATCAACAACCAGGAGACGATCATCGAGGCCGCGTTCGACGGCTACGACGTCGATTACGCGTTCCAGGGCTTCCTGAACGATCCACAGGTCAAGACGCTCCAGACGGAGACTGCCAGGGACCTCTTCGCCGAGATGTGTAACGCGCTCCAGCCGCTCCTGGACGACTGGAACCTCGGCGAGTCCGAGACACTGAACGAATCCCCGAAGTTCGACCTCGAATAGTCGATCACTCACTCTCCACGTGAGAGTCTGTCGGGAACCCGGATTCCAGCGCCGAACGATTTTCTGTCTCGTTCGACGCATAACTGACGGGCCCCCGTGGGAGCCGTGGGCGGCAGACGCCCTCGATGGGCGCTTCGAGTCGGGTTGTTTCCTACGAGGGATCGATGAACGTACATATTCTTCCGGTAGGTTTTTATATGATAGGTGGGAACAGTGAGTTTGTGATGTCGGAACGAAACTCATCAACCGAACGTAGTGGCTCGAACGGAATCTCCCGCCGTCGATTCGTCGCGGCGACCGGCGTAGCAGGTGTTACAGGCCTCGCCGGGTGCGGTGGCGGCGGCGACGGCGGCGACGGTGGCAGTGGCGGCGACGGCGGCAGCGACGGAGGGTCCGGCGGTGACGGCACTGCGACCGATACACAGAGCAGTAACACCGGGGCCACGACCGTCAACTGGGCGCTGTCGGTCGCCGGGGAAGTCTCGGACGACATTCTCAACGCGTACAAGGAGGCGATGCACAGCAACGGGCTCTCGGACGATATCGAGGTGCAGTTCACCGAAGTCCCGTTCGATCGCACTCGCAGCCAGTACCAGAAGTGGTTCAGCGCGGAACGTGCCAGTCCGGACATCATCGACATGGACACCGGTTGGGCCGCTCCGTTCATCTCACGGGACTACCTGCTGAACCTCTCCGATGAGATGCCCGACCTCGTCGATCAGGTGAAAAACGAGTTCTTCGGCCCCGTCGTCGACGCGCTACAGGACTTCGAAACCGGCGATCAGTACGCAGTTCCCCGATACATCGACATCGCGGGGATGATGTATCGGAAGGACTGGGCCGAAGAGGCCGGCTACTCGCCGGACGAGAACAACTGGCAGACTGAGGGGCTCACCTGGAAGGAACTCTCGCAGGTGACCGCGGATCTTCAGGAGCAAAACGACACGTCGTACGGATTCACCACGCAAGGGAACGTCTCTCAGACGCTCGCTTGCTGTCCGTTCAACGAGCAGATGACGAGCTGGGGCGGGGCGTACTTCGGCGGGCGCGACAACCTCTACGGGCCTGTCGGGGACCGCCCGATCACCGTCACCGAAGAGCCGGTCATCGACTCGCTGAAGATGATGCGTCGGTTCATCTACGGGAGCGACGACGAGCACGCGATCCAGGACGACGGCTTTGCGGGCGGTATCACCCCGTCCGAGATCTCCGGATGGCAGTACCAGGGTTCGCTCAACCCGTTCCTCCAGGGCGATGCGGTCATGCATCGTAACTGGGGCGGGTTCATGTGGGATGCAGTCGACGAACTCGGTGCCGACAAACTCGGCTACATGGTGCTTCCGTACGCCGAGAACGCCTCGAGCAAGTACGAGAACACCGGTGTCGCAGGGAACTCCGCACTGGGTGGCTGGTCGTACGCGATCAACAGCTTCTCGAACAAGACCGAGGCGGCGAAAGAAGTGATCAGAGCCGCTGTCTCCGACGACTTCTACATCACCGGATTCGATCAGGAGGGGAACGTCCCGCCGAAACCGTCGGTCCTCGAATCCAGCGTCGTCGAGGAAACCGCGCTCGGTTCCTACGTGCCCACCTTCGTCGAGTCGGCGAAGTACGTCATTCCGCGCCCCGCTTCGAGAGTCTGGCTCCAGGAGTGGTCGCCGATTTCGGAGAACGTCAACGCGGTCTACCGGCAGGAGAAGGCACCCGTACAGGCCATGGAGGACTGTGCGAGTGACCTGGAGGCCATCGAAGGGCAGTACTCCTAGACCACCAGGCGGCTTATATTTCAAGAGACTATGTCGTCCTCTAATCAAAGCCAAAATCCAATAAAGGCGGTCCACCAGATCGCGACCAAGTGGATCGCGAACATGAGCGATACGCGGTTCGCGTATCTGCTGTTGCTTCCGACCCTGCTGACGGTCACGGCGCTCGCGATCTGGCCGCTGATATACACCTTCGAGATCTCGCTGCACGCCAATTCGCTGTCGGGGCTTTACGGCGATTTCGTCGGCCTGGAGAACTACGTGCAGATCCTCTCCGGTCAGCGCGACGCGATCCTCCCGAGCCCGTTCCTCTCGTTCCAGGACCCGATAAATAGCGGTCTCATCGTGACGTTCATCTTCGCGTTCGTCAGCGTCATACTGGAGGCGTTTCTTGGATTCGGGATGGCGCTCGTCCTCGATCAACAGTTCCGTGGTCGGCGGTTCGTCAGGGCGGCGATCATCATCCCGTGGGCCTTCCCGATCGTCATCCAGGGGATGATCTTCTACATCATGTTCACGCCCGGACTCGGGTTCGCGACCGAACTGACAGCCTGGCTCCCGTATCTCTCACGGAACGCGCTGTCTCACGGGCTCACGGCACTCGTCGTCGTCATCATCGCGGACGTCTGGAAGCAGTCCGCGTTCATCGCACTCATCGTGCTGGCCGGGTTGCAGAGCATCGACCGGTCACTGTACAACGTCGCGAAAGTCTCGGGTGCGTCGCCGTGGCAGCGGTTCAAGCTCGTGACGTTCCCGCTCGTGATGCCGTCGCTGCTGATCGCCCTGCTGTTCCGGACGATCGGTGCGATGCGTATCTACGGCCAGATCGAGGCGATCACGAGTTGTTCCGTCGTCCCGTCGCTGAGTTGTATGGTCGTGCAGTCGTTCGACACTGGGAACTACGCGAACGCCGCTACTGTCGCGTTCATCACTGCATCGATCATCGGCACTGTCGTGTCGATATACCTACTCAAATACAGGGAGGTCTAACTCATGGCTGACAACAACGCAGGCGGCGGGCTCGTTTCGAGATGGGCTGACTACAGTATGCGCAACCCGGAAACGGTCTACCGATATCTGTTGTATATCGGAATCGGGGCGTTCCTGCTCATCTCGCTGTTCCCCATCTATTGGCTGTTCGTCATCGCACTGACATCCCCCGGTAACATGTCCAACATCTGGCTGTTGCCCAAGGGGTTCAACATCGGCGTCTTCATCGAGATCTTCCGGACGACACCGTTCCACTGGTACGTCCTCAACAGTCTCATCATCTCGACAGTGACGACCGCGTTAGTGTTGCTGTTCGCCAGCCTCGCGGGGTACGTCTTCGGTCGTATGGAGTTCCGCTTCCGTCGACCGCTGATGCTGGTCATCCTGGCGATCAGTTACTTCCCGGCTGCGTCGTACCTGATTCCGCTGTTCCGGTTGCTGACCGGAAACGTCGGTGTGGCCGGCGTCTACCCGCCGGACCTGTTCAACACGCATTTCGGGATTATCATCCCGCTACTGGGGATCATGATGCCGCTGTCGATCTTCATCCTGACGACGTTCTACGCCCAGATTCCCGATGGGCTGGAGGACGCCGCACGCGTCGAAGGGACGACTCGCCTCGGCGCGCTCTTCCGGGTCATCATGCCGCTGTCGGCACCCGGAGTGGCGACTGCGGGCGTTCTCACGTTCATCATGGTGTACAACGAGTTCTTCTTCTCGTTCCTGATGAACGACGGTGAGGTTAGTAACGGCGCACCGCTGGTCTGGGGCATGATCCGGTTCCAGGAGCGGTTCCAGGTCAACTACGGGGAGATGGCCGCCGCAAGCCTCGTCGCGACGATTCCGATAGTCATCCTCGTCTTGATCGCCCAAGAACGTATCGTCAGCGGACTGACCTCAGGAGCACTCAAGGAGTAACAATGGCAGATCTCAAACTCGAACACGTCACGAAACGCTACGAAGACGTCACTGCGGTAAAGGACATGAACCTCGACATCTCCGATGGCGAGTTCATCTGTTTCGTCGGTCCATCCGGCTGTGGGAAGTCGACGACCATGGAGACGATCGCCGGTCTCACGATCCCGACCGAGGGGTCGATCTACATCGACGACCGGGAGGTGACGAACCTCCCGCCGAAAGACCGGGGCATCGCGATGGTGTTCCAGAACATCGCGTTGTTCCCCCACATGGACGTCTACGACAACATCTCGTTCGGCCTCCGACTCCGAGACTACCCACAGGACGAGATCGACCGCCGCGTCGATCGGGCGGCCGACATCGTCCAGTTGGAGGATATGCTCAATCGGATGCCGGACGAAATGTCCGGCGGGCAGCGCCAGCGTGTCGCGATCGCCCGGGCGATCGTCCGCGAACCGGACGTGTTCCTGATGGACGAACCGCTGGCGAATCTGGACGCGAAACTCAAAGTCCACATGCGGACGGAACTCCAGCGCCTCCACAAGGAACTGGACACCACGATCATCTACGTCACTCACGACCAGGAGGAGGCGATGACGATGTCCGACCGCATCGCTGTGCTGAACGACGGGCAACTCCAACAGATCGCCGCGCCACTGACCTGTTACAACGAGCCCGACAACCTCTTCGTGGCCGGGTTCATCGGCTCCCCATCGATGAACCTCGTCGAGGGCACCGTCTCGAACAACGCGGTCGAGACAGAGAACTTCTCGGTCGAATTCGATCCGGCGACCATCGAGGGGATCGGTCCCGGTGACGACGTGACCCTCGGTGTCCGTCCCGAAGACGTCTACCCGGCAGAAGAGGCAACGGAACTCGCCCATCCCAGTGGCACGATCGGGGCACGATCGGACGTGCTAGAACCGATGGGTGACGAGATCTTCGTCTACCTGCTGTTAGGTGATGGCGAGACCTCGATGTCCCAGGAGACCGCGACCGACGACCAGTTGCTGATGAGCATCGACCCGGACTCGGACATGGCCGAAGGCGACGACATCGAAGTCGTACTGGATAGACAGAATATCCACCTGTTCGACAACGAGACAGGCGACGCGCTCACTCACCGTATCGCGGAGATGGCCGGTGAGAGTGAGGCGAGTACGACACAGGCCGAAACGGGCGACTGAGGAGCTCAGCAACGCGACCGTCCGTCTCACAGACGGACCCGGCCGACAGCGGTCTCGGAAACCGGAGACAATCGTCTTCTCTGCGGATACGCTTCAGATCACGGCTCTAGTAGCCATCGAACGTCACCGTATGCCCGATCGCACGACTACAGTGGTATCGGTGTGTAGATCGGTTCAATTGGGACTAGAGAGCCGAGTGTGGCTCGGTTGCGATCGCACCGATGCGTCCGAGTCGAACCGTCCGTCGACTTCGGCACCTATTTATCTGTCTGCGGGGTGAGTCCGATTGACAATGCAACTGCTAGCGTATCCTCGGGAGACGGCGGGACTCGACGGTATCTGGCAAGCGATCCCGGACCAGTACGAGATATACAAGAACTACTTCGAGGACTTCGCGGGCGAAGACGTCACGGTCCCGAAGATCTACGAGCCCGACTCGTCCCGGGGATCGGATCGGCCGACCGATTTCAACATCACCGACGGACGGTCGGTCCGGATCCCTGCAAGTTGGGGCGAAGAACTCCCGGAGTTCCGCCACTTCGAGGGATGGGTCTGGTACGCAACACAGTTCGACCGCTCGCTCGGTGCCGACGACGGTCGGACGTTCCTCCGGTTCGGTGCCGTCAACTACAGGGCAGAAGTGTGGCTGAACGGCGAGCGGGTCGGTACCCACGAGGGGGGGTTCACACCGTTTAGCTTCGAGGTCACCGATCTCCTGGAGGCGGGGAGGAACGACCTCGTGGTGCTCGCAGACAACAACCGCTACGAGGACGGGATCCCGAACGAAGCGACCGATTGGTTCAATTTCGGCGGGATCAACCGGTCGGTCGAACTCGTCAACGTTCCGGACACCTTCGTTCGGAACTTCAAGGTCGAGACGACACTGTCGGACGGGCACGTCGATATCGACGTGACAGCCTGGATCGACGGCGATCCCGACGGGACCGTCACCGTCGAAATTCCAGCGTTGTCCGTCGCCACCGACCTCGCCGCGGACGGTGGCTCCCGGTTTCACGACCAGGTGTCGCTCGCCGACTCCGACGTCGATCTCTGGCACCCTGCCGAGCCGACACTGTACACAGTCCGTGTGCGACACGGTGACGACACTATCTCGGACCAGGTCGGCTTCCGCGAGGTCACCATCGACGGCAGCGACGTGGTTGTCAACGGGGAGCGAGTGTGGCTCCGGGGTGTGTCGTTACACGAGGAAGCCGACGGGAAAGGGCGGGCACTCGATAGCGAGGCCGTCCGCGAACGGTTCGACTGGCTCAACGAACTCGGCTGTAACTACGCGCGGCTCGCGCACTACCCCCACACCGAAGAGATGGCCCGCTTGGCCGACGAGGAAGGGATTCTCCTCTGGGAGGAGGTTCCCGCCTACTGGGACATCGACTTCGGCGACGAGGGCGTCCGGGAACTGTACCGACAGCAACTCCGGGAGTTGGTCCAGCGTGACTGGAACCGCGCCTCCGTCGTCCTCTGGTCGATCGCCAACGAGACAGACCACACTGACGCCACACGCAACGAGGTGCTTCCCGAGATGGCCGAGTACGTCCGTGACCTCGACAGCACTCGCCTGGTGACGGCAGCGTGTTTCGTCGACGAGCGTGCTGACGGCCTCGTCCTCGACGACCCGCTTTCGGCCCATCTCGATGTCGCCGGTATCAACGAGTACTACGGCTGGTACTACGGCGACGCAACCGATATGGAACAGTTCCAGGAGCAGTCGGACGGCACGCCCATCGTCGTCTCCGAGATGGGTGCCGGTGCGAAGTGGGGGAATCACGGTAGTGAGGACGACCGGTGGACGGAGGAATACCAGGCGAGGATCTATCGCGAGCAGATCGACGCGATCGCCGACAACGACCAGATCGCGGGGCTGTCACCGTGGATTCTGTTCGACTTCCGAGCCCCGTTTCGCCAGAACGAGTACCAGCGTGGATACAACCGAAAGGGCATCATCGACCAGCACGGGCGCAAGAAACAGGCGTTCGACCTGTTGCGACGGTTCTACCGTTCTGGGGAGGTCCCGCAGTCCTGACTCCACTGACGAGGCGACCTCGTCGCCGAGCTTCGCGTCCCGCGGACCGGTTTGCTCCCTGTACGCGAGCGAACGAGAGTGCCCCGGAAGCTCACGTGGACCGCGGTGTCACTCGACCGAGTCGAGGAGGCCACGCATGTATCCGATGGCGAACAGCCTGCCCTTCGTGTGGTAGCCGGGGTTGGAGTTGTCCTCCCCGGCCATCGTCGGGACGTGGTCCGGGCGCATGGGGACCTCGTCGGCCACGGCCTCCTCGTACGCGGCCATCGCGGCGTGCATATCCGTCGGACCGTCATCGTGCCACGTCTCGACGAAGGCGTCTTCGTCGCCCTCGATATCTCTGAAGTGGACGAAGTTGATCCGGTCACCGAAATGCCGGATCGCCGACGGGATGTCCGTGCCCATCGCGGCGAAGTTGCCCTGACAGAACGTCACACCGTTGTGTTCGCTATCGACCACGTCGAGAATCCGATCGTAGTTCTCGACGCTGTTTGCGATCCGTGGCACATCACGGACCGTCTCGCGGGGCGGATCATCCGGATGGAGTCCCAGTTTCACCCCGGCTTCCTCAGCGACCGGAACGACCTCCTCCAGGAAGTACGCCAGGGCGTCGAAAATCTCTTCGTGGCTCTTCTCCGCGGCTGGGACCGGCGGACCGCCCTGCATGTCCGCGTTGTCGAACTCAGTGACGAGTGAGCCGCCTCGGGACTCGACGTGTGCACCCGTCCGAGCCCAACGGACCCCGGCCATCCAGTCGTAACAGACCACCGGGATACCCAACTCACCACAGTCTCGGAGGAACTGCTTGAACTCCTCGATATCCTCGTCGCGCCCAGCAAGTCCGAGGCGAATCCGGTCTGTCAGCGGGACGCTCCCTTCGAGCACGGAGAACTCGATACCGTCCCCCTCCAACCAGTTCTGTAACTGCCGGAGCTCGTCGAAGGTCCAGTTCGTCTTGTCGTCGCCGATCTCCAGCGGGTGGATAACCGCATCCGTGACACCCATCTGCTTTGCGAGCTCCCACCGCTCGTCGGGCTCCGGCGGAAGCACTAGGCTTGGTCGGACCATACGGTCAGGAACGACCCTCACTGGCATATAATTTTTCGTCTTCGATGGAAAGGCGGCTGTCTACCGTCGTGAGCGCTATATTATCCGCCGAAGTTGTCCGGGATCGCCCGCCATAGATAGAGAGAGACAGGTCCGGCTATTCAAACAAGTGGGAGATCGCCCCCTAGATCACTGGAAAAGAAGTACAAAACCGGCGAACTCGATGGTACATACAGCGATAAAACGGATGTCGTAGAACGCTCCACTCACCGCAATCTCGGTACTCCGTGAAGCAATTCGGTGCTCGATCGAAGATGATATTCGTGAAGAGAGGGTTCCAGCCATCTGCGGAGCAACCTAAAATATCGCTTCCAGTCATCTGTGGCCACACGCTAGGTGTTTAGCGCCCCCTTCTGTATGGCCGGCCACGAATCGTCGGATGATGAGTGGAAAACGACCGTCATCCGAGGCACCGACACGACGACAGTTGCTCGCCCTATGTGGAACGATCACCACTGCGACCCTCGCAGGATGCGGTGGCAGCGGTAGTGAGGAGACGCCGGGCGGCGAGGACGACACGACTGATACCGAGGCTAGCGGGTCGAACGGTGACGTGACGGACACTCCGACGGAATCAGCGGCAACCACGTCGAGCGAAGAATCGGCCGACCTCCCGTGGGAGCAGGACGACGGCGACAGCGGTGGCAGCGGCTGTCCGTCGGTGCCCATGTCGTACACGAGCCGGGAGTGGCCCGACGAGGACCCGTACGTGAGCTTCGATATCCCGCAGGTAGACCTCGTGGGGACGGAGGTGGGCATCGCGAGACGGTTGCGGATACAGTTCGACGAGGGTGCAACGGTGATCGCGGTACACGACACCGAGAATCTGGGATACTTTGATAGTAGCGTCGACGAGGTAGTGGAGAACGAAGACAACCCCGAGTTGACCGACGAGTACGACGTCGGATCGGACGTGCATGTGTTCGCCTGGCCTGAGAAGCAGGAACTGCCGTACAACAGAACCTTGGTGGTACTGCCGAGTGGCTCCGGGAGCGTGCGAGTGAAGGTTACGATCGGTGTCAGCTCCACCGACCAAGGAGTCGTGTGCCAGGAGGCCCTCGCCGCCGCCCACAGGCGTCTCGTCGAGTCGATGCGGACAGTCTGAGTGACGACGACAGCCTCCAAGGGGCTGTGACGGTACAAACGAGGGCCATATAAGGGTCCCCGAATCTAACTACGGGCCTCCAAGAGAATCTCAAAGTTCTTAGGACAGGTTGAAGACGCAGATCGAGAAGTGTCTGTCCAATTATCCGTAAATTAGATACATAGATGGGACAGATGGTCATAGTATTGCGCTTTTTTGCGAATTATGAATTTAAATACATAAATATGAGTCTATATACCCGATTTATCCTTATTTATATTTGCGAATTCCTCATGTCGGGTTTTATCAACCCCCAACTGTACGTAGTCTAGTGCCGTGTCCAAACCACCGTACTGCTACGTGCACGCCCGGTCATGTCCCGCGAGGTGGTCAGGCTCGTGCTACGGGAGTTACCGAAACTGACGAGCGACGATCCAACTGACGACCCCCAGTCCGCAGCGATCGAGCAACTCGAACAATTGGGATTGAGTCCTTACGCTGCGCGGACGTTCGTGGCCCTTGCGAGTTTGGGATCGGGGACAGCCAGGGACGTGAGCCAGGTGTCAGAGGTGCCACGGACCCGTGTCTATGACGCGATCGACGAATTCACCACGGGGACTCGTCGATGTCCTCCAGTCGTCTCCCAAGCAGTTCTGGGCCATCTCGGCCGAAGAACCGAACGTTCGAACACGAACTTCAGCACCGCACCGAGGTCCCGCGGACGGCGCTGGGCGACTCGTGATGATCGACGGACGAAAACCCTCGTGAGCGCACTCGTCAACGGTTTGGACGCGTCACCAGCCGACCCGCGGTCGGAGACCACCATCTGGGGCGAAGGGAACTCGAACAGTCTGGTCGTCGTTCTGAAGACGATCTCCACGTGGCGGCTCGATACGGAGACTCCGGACTACCGAGAAAACCAGGCGACGAAGCACTCGAAGATGCTCTCGACGCCGCCCTGAGCGGAACAGTGTGCAACACAGGGGGCTCTCACGAGTGGCTCCGCAAGGAAAGTGAATAGATAATGAATCCGGTGCCGATAATTTTGACGATATTACTTACCATCGGTGAGTACAGTGTATACACGACCAGATCAAGTTCGAACTGTAGCGCAGTAACCGAGATTACAAGCGACATTATCGGGGAAACGACAGTAATGAGCGCGAGTCCGATCGCGAGAAACAGCATCTGTCGTCTGTCGCTTCGACGGTATCCCTGGTAGGCTTGGTAGGCGATAAATACCCCCATCCCAACAGCGAGTAAAGTCACTACCAATAGAACAAGGTAGTGCGGGGGGACCACCGAAGGGTCAATTTGATTCGGTTGCATCAGATTTCTCCCCACATCTCGGTGAACCGATCCGCCATTTTGTCCGTCGGTTGTTCTTCGACTTCGATTTTGAGTTCATCGTTTGCTAGTTCTATTGTGAGGCGTTTGAGCCGTGCCTTGTAGACACTGTAGTGGTGGCCGCCCTCTTCGACCTCGGTTTGTTCCTCGAGCAGTCCACAGTTGATGAGACGGTCGGTACGTCGATAGATCGTCGGGAGCGACGCATCACACTCGTCACTGAGTTCCTTCGCCGATTTCGCCGTCGCGTTCGTTGACGTGAGGATCGCACGAGCGTATTCGTCGTCGAGGAGGGCGTAAATCTCGCTCGACTGGGTATCCTCACTCACGTGTTAGTCGTTTATCGGGGGCATGCTTGGTATGATTGCTGATTTTCTGGCTCTGAAAACCGACTCACACTATTTCACCGTCTGGAGTGAACGCCGTCGAAGCGTCTGTTCACGGAAATCTTTCGAGTGTGTATGAGAGTGTCAAACGGACGCTGACCGGCTCTAATGCAGTTTTTCCGGCTTGGAAAATCTGGATTCCTGTTTAACTCCCCACTCTCCTTCTGTTCGCTCGTGATACGAGAACTGTTGCAGCACACTGTTCGGTCACCATCAGCGGATGAAAGACTCTCCCGAATTCTACAGGGTTGGAGCCTGCTCACGACGAGCACGGTCCCACGGGGGGAGCCACGATGAAGCGTAGCAGTATTGCGAGCGTCCTCTTCGCCGCCGTCATGGTGTCGGCCGCGACTGGGCCTGTCACTGCCGCCGTAACCGGAAATCCCGAGATCGAGGTCGCGCTCGCGGACAACACAGTCGCGGTGGGTGAGGAGACGACATTCGATGTCGTGCTCTCGAACAATGGCGAGCTCGATTCCAGTTCCATCAGGAACCCGAGTCTACACAACGAGGTGACCACCGCCCGTGGGTTGACGGTCGACGTCGGCTCCAGCGACGCTCCGATATCGATATCGACCTCACGGCAGCTTACCGGCGATCTCGCCATGGGTTCGTCGCGGACGGTGTCGTTCGAAGTCAGCGTCGACGACGACGCCGACCCCGGCACCTATCGCGTCCCCATTGAGTTGAACTACGACTACTACAGCTACATCTCCGAGACGGTGGGCTCCCGTGACTCCGAGAGCGGCTCCCAAACTGAGTACGTCACCGTCCGGGTCAGCGACGACGCAACCTTCGACGTGGTCGATGTCGATTCGAGCGCGCGGGTCGGTTCGACAGGCGGCGTCGAACTCACCGTCGAGAACACGGGTGAGACGGCCGCAACTGACGCTGCAGTGACGCTGGCGAGCCAGAACGGCGAGTTCACCGTCGGCGGCGGCGAGCAGAGTTCCCGGTTCGTCGAGACGTGGGAGTCCGGCGAGAGCCGAACCTTCCAGTACCGGGTCGCTTCGTCCAGTGACGCCGAGCCCGAGCCGCACAACTTCGGCCTGTCCGTGGCCTTCGACAACACCGACGGCGTCCGAACGGAGTCAGTCGACAACACGGTCGGTATCGCCCCCGCACCCGAACAGTCGTTCGCAGTCGTCAACACCTCCTCGACGGTGCCCGTCGGCAACACCGGGGAGTACGAACTGACACTTCGCAACGACGGGCCGGTCACCGTCGACGACGCGACGGTGGCGGTCACCTCACAGAGCAGCGATATCACCTTCGGCGGAGCCACCTCCACCTCACAGTTCGTCGGGGAGTGGAGCCCCGGGGAGGTCCGGACCGTGACCGTCGACGCGACTGCGAGTGCAAACTCGGAGGTCCGCTCGTACGCGTTGTCGGCGTCGGTCGAGTACGATGACCCAGAGGGCGACGCGGGCACCGACGACAGTCTCTCGCTCGGTATCGAGACCACGCCGAAACAGGAGTTCTCGCTGTCGGACGTTTCCGGGACGCTGCAAGCGGGCCAGGACGGGACGCTCGAAGCCACGCTGGTCAACGATGGTCCCCGGACCGTCGAGAACGCCGTGGTCAACTGGGAGAGCGACCACTCCAATCTCTCCCCGCAAGAAACCCAGTACGCTGTCGGTAATCTGGAACCCGGCGAGTCGACGACAGTGAGTTTCGGCGTCGATACCTCAGACAGCGCCAGCGAGGGACCACGCCAGTTCGACTTTACCGTCGGCTACGAGGACGACAGCGGTGACCAGCAGACGAGCGACACGCTGTCGGTCCAGTCGGCCGTCGCCGCCAGCGAGGACGAGTTCGCTCTCGCGGTCGAAAACCGAACGATCACCGTGGGGAACACACGGGTCGTCTCGGTGGAAGTGACGAACAACCTCGACGAGACGGTTACCGACGTCGAGGCACGGTTGTTTGCCGACGACCCACTCAGCATCAGTGGAACGGACACCAGTTATATCGAGTCATTGGAGCCCGGTGAGTCCGCGACGCTGGCCTTCGAGGTGTCGGCGGCGTCCTCCGCGACAGCGGGGAGCACGTATCCGATGTCGTTCGACTTCCGGTATACGGATAGCGGTGGCGATACCCATCTGTCGGACACGTTCAGGAAGCCAGTCGATGCGACTCCCCAGAGCGGCGGCGGCCTGCCGCTCCCACTCATCTTCGGGCTGGGAGTTGCTGTTATCGGTGGTGTCGCAGTCGTCTACTGGAGGCGTGACTGATGTCACTGGCGGATCGGGTCGAAACGGCGACAGAACGCCTCAACACGACGATCGTGGATCGACCGCGAGCAGTCATCGTCGTGTTTCTGCTTGTTACGGCGGTCTTTGCCGGCGGGTTGGCGTCTGTGCAAGTGAGCGCCGGCGGACTCGACGCGTTCACCGAGGGGCTACCGGAACAGGAAGCCGAAGACGCAGTCGCCCAGAAGTTTGAAGATCCGTTCCAGGCAGACACACAAGACACGACGCAACTCATTCGGACCGACAGCAACGTGCTGACCAAAGAAGCACTTGTCCGTGACGCACGCCTTATCGAACGCGTCGCGGACCGTGACGACCTCCGGATGGAGTCGGCTAGTGGCCCTGCTCCGACCATCGCGCAGCATCTGAACCCGTCGGCGACGACACCGGAAGGGTACCGGCGGACGCTCGAACGTGCGCCCAAGTCCGAAATCAGACAGGCTGTTCGGGAGCTCGAAGGGGAGTCCCGATTTACCGGGTCGGTCTCGAACGATTTCAATCCCACCAGTGTCTCGGCGTCCGCATCGATCACGACCATCTCGCACGACTTCCCCGGGAGTTTCGACGACCTGACTGCTGTCCAGACGAGCCTCCAGACGGTCGCTGACGATATGCCCGGCGACGTTCGTGCGTTCGGATCGGGGACCACCGAAGCAGAGATACGGCAGTCGATGTCGGATTCGCTGCTGATCGTGATGCCAGTGGTGATACTCCTGTTACTGGTCTTCCTGGTGGTCGCGTACCGTGACCCCATCGACGTCCTGCTGGGGCTGGTCGCGCTCGTGATGACGATTATCTGGACGTTCGGGTTCCTCGGGTACGCACGGATCCCGTTCAGCCAGCAGATGATCTCGGTCCCGGTGTTACTGCTTGCTGTCGGCGTCGACTTCGGTATCCACATCATCAATCGCTATCGAGAGGAGACGGCACGCGGGTTCGCGGCGGTCGAAGCGATGCGGGAGGCGAACAGCCAGCTCATCGTCGCGTTCGTCATCGTGACCGTGACCGCAGTGTTTGGATTCGGTGCGAACGTCATCTCTACCCTCACACCGATTCGGAACTTGGGTATCGCTTCGGCAGTTGGGATTCTCTTCACCTTCCTTCTCTTCGGAGTGTTCTTGCCCGCGGCCAAGCTGGTGAGCGATGACCTACGCACGCGTCTCGGCGTTCCGGAATTCAACTCCACTCCGATCGCGTCGGAGGACTCAGCGCTCGGACGAGTGTTGGCGTTTCCCGCACAGGTGAGCCAGTACGCCCCGACGGTGATCGTCGTCGGGTTACTCCTGTCCGGTGGCCTGATGGGCGCGTACGGGTCGGGCGTCGGTACCTCGTTCGAGAACGAGGACTTCCTTCCGCCCGAGGAGATTCCGACCTATCTCACAGAGTTACCTGCGCCGTTTAGTCCAGGTGAATACACCATCACGTCAACGATCAACTTGCTGGACGAGAAGTTCGGGAGCAGTCAGGGGAGTACTGTGAAAATACACGTCCAGGGGAACCTCAAGCAAGATCACGCGCTCGAAGCCCTCGCCGCTCCGAACGACAATCCGCCGGAGTCACTTGCAGTCGGACCTGGCGGGCAGGCAGAGGCACGGAGCATCGTCACCGTCATCAGATCCCACGCTGATCAAAACGAGGAATTCGCCGCCTTGGTCGCCCGAAACGACCAGAACGACAACGGAATTCCCGACCAAAACCTCGAACAGATCTACGACGAACTGTTCTCGTCCTCGGCGAGTGACCGGGCCGAACGATACCTCACGGAGGATTACCGGTCCGCGCAGATCGAATATCAGACAGACTCCGACGCCACACAGACAGAGGTGACCGCTGGCGGGGCTGAACTAGCGGACAGGCTCCAGTTCGAAGCGACGGCCACGGGGAGCGTCGTCGTCCTCGCGGCGGTGATGGATCGCATCTTCCAGTCGGCGATTCAGGGGCTCGTCATGGCAGTCGGACTGACCGCTGCGTTCCTCGTGATTATCTACGGTATCTTGGAACGGAAGCCACTGCTCGGGGTGGTCAACGTCTTCCCGATACTGGTGGCCATCGCGTTCTTGCTCGGAACGATGCGATATCTGAACATCACGCTGAACGCACTGACGGCGACGATCCTCTCTATCTCGGTCGGGGTTGGCATCGCCTATTCGGTGCATACGACCCACCGGTTCATCGACGAGTACGATGCGACGATCGGCGCCCACGAAGCGATGATGGTGACGCTGACAGGCACAGGCGGCGCACTGTTCGGAAGCATGCTGACGACCGCGCTGGGCACTGGTGCGCTCGCACTGGCCGTTACCCCGATTCTCGGTAACTTCGGGGTCCTGATCGGTCTGAGTGTCACCTACTCGTTCCTCGCGGCGGTGATCGCACTTCCACCCGCTGTGTTGCTCTGGGAACGAGTACATCAGTGGGATCTCGATCGGTTCACGCGTCTCCGTCCGGTACTGCAATAGCCACAGAACGAGTGGTGCGTCGGCTACGCGAGCCCATCGAGGGGCCGGTCAGGCGTCCCCCGCTGTGACGTCTGCCCGGCGCTGCTCGTACGCCGCAGACGCATGGTATCCTCGTTGTCCTCGCCAGATAGCGATCGATACCGGCGATATTGACACCGCTGACTGTAATCAACTCCCGGTCCGGCGTCGAACGGGAGCTGTCAACCTGGACTGGTTGCAGAACCCGAACCCGATTCTGACAACGATGCGATCGTTGCGACGGTAGTGTTGGCGTGCTTGTCCCCGATCACACGGGACGGTGGACAGCTATGTGAATTGGGTTCGACTATCGAGTCGTCCGGGATAGGGTTCCCAAATCTGAAAACGCGCCCGGATACTTATATACAAGCACTTCTGAAACCGGAGTGGATAAGGAGACTGATTCCGGTGGAGGATCGCTGTTGATACGTAGCCGATCCCACGACGCCGTTATCGTTGAGCGTTTTGAAATGTGATATTGATATCGGATCATAGCGCCTGGGTGGCAGTCGAATCGTCTGGGAGAACATAATGCCCCTCTTTGCAAAACCGCTCATCGGGTTGGTGATGATCGGAGCGGCGCCGATTACCGGCCTCCTCGCGCTGCGAGTCAGATCCGATGTGGATAAACCGGCGATAAAGTGGTTCTCTCTCATGATGCTCGCTGGTGTGGGGTGGGCACTCACCAGTGGTATCGAAACGATATTCTGGAACGCGACGGTATCGATCGTCTCCGATAGGTTCCTCCTCTTTATAGCTACTTTCACGGGGATCTCGTGGTTCCTGTTCGCTACCGAATTCGCCAACAAACAAACGGTTTCAGAGCATACATTTCGTGTCTTGTTGCTTGTTCCAGTCATAACTCAGTGTCTCGTATGGATACCGGAATCTCGGTGGCTCGTCTACTCCCAGGTCACTCTGACGAACGGACTGCTCACGACGACGCTTGGCTCTTGGGGGATGTTCGATCTCTGGGTTTTTGGATACGGCCTCACGTTCGCGGCGTTTGCGGTCCTGGGTGGCGAACTGTTGACTGCTGACAACCGGGCACGGAAAATTCAAGTCGGCTTACTAATCGGGGCGATGAGTATTCCCGTAGTAATTTCAGTAGCACATACTCTCGATCTCACGTCTGTCAACTTCACAGCGTATGGAATCGCAGCGACTGGCGTGATTTTCTTAGTCGCCATTCGAGAGGAATCCAATCCCCACTTATTTAGTGTCAATCACTTTGCCTGGGACCAGGCTATCAATGATATCGATGACCCCATACTGAACTTCGATTCGGAGTTCACCCTTACTGACGTCAACCCATCCGCTCGCCGTGTTTTTGACGTCGAAGTTGGGATGGACGCGGAGCGTCTCGGAGAACTGAATCCGGAATTAGACCCGATCTTTGACGAAGAGAGCCCTCAAGACCTCGTCACTCACGTCGACGGTACCAAGCGGTACTATTCATATCAGTCGTCCCGAGTCGAATACGGACGCGGGGCGACAGGACAGACCGTTGTATTCCGAGATATCACTGCTCAAAAGCACCAGGAGAACCGTCTTCAGCGGCAGAACGAGCGGCTTGACGAATTCGCCAGTGTCGTGTCGCATGATCTCCGGAATCCATTGACAGTGGTTACGGGCCGGCTCGAACTCGTCCGAGAAGACGTCTCTACCGACGAGTTTGAGACAATCCAACGGAACCTCCAGCGAATGGCGACAATCATCGACGACGTATTGAAGCTGGCTCGAGCCGGCGAAACTGTCGAAACCGCGGAATCAGTTCGCCTCGCGGAGGTCGCTACCGAAGCCTGGCAACACGTACATACCGACCAGTCCACGTTCGATATGCGGATTTCGGAGGACGTACTCGTCGAGGCAGACCGCAATCGTCTCCTCACCGTCTTCGAGAACCTCTTCCGGAATACACTCGATCACAACGAGCCCCCGGTTACCGTTCACATTGGCACGTTCAGAGCTGACGAAACCCTGACAGACGGTGAGGGGTTAATCGGCTTATACATTGAAGACGATGGGGACGGCATACCCGCTGAGGAACGTGGAAGGATCTTCGAACACGGATATACGACGAGTGATGACGGGACCGGACTCGGACTCTCTATCGTCCACGACATCGTCGAAGCCCATGGCTGGGACATTCAGGTAACCGATAGCTCGGGCGCTCGTTTCGAGATAACTGGTATCCGGGAGGAGACCGGATAAATCGGGCTCGTCTCCCGCGAAACCTGGATGCTTCCCAGGTCGCTAGAAGCAGTCACTGAGACCGCATCGAACGGCTGGTTGAACTCGTCGGCGCCGGAAATTACAGTAGCCGTTGAGAATCAATGTACACCAGATCGAACTACAATCATCCGATCGACGTGTAAATTAGCTCAATGGGTACTATAACTGTCGGCTACTGTCGCCTCAATCGCGTCCTAATAGAGAATAGAACCCTTTAAACTCCAGAAGTTTGGATTTTGATCTGATTTAGGTCCCATTGTTCAAATCGATGACTTTTCAGACGTGAATATCCATATTATAATATCGTATAAGGAAATTGTACCGATATTTCGTTTCCACTCGTATAGCTCAGAAGTGCTGCACTCGATATGGAAACGTAGGTGCGTGAACGGAAGTCCGTCCGACTCTTTCTCCCCTCTGCGAGCCCTGTGAGACGCGTTAGTCGTCGGTGATGACGACCGTATCGATGACCTCGCCACAGGCGGGACAGCGGGGCTGTGGGTCCTCGGCTGTCCCGCCGGGGACGAGACCGGGGATATCCGTCCAGCACTCCGGACACCTGACGGTATCGTGGCCCGGATACGGACAGATGTCTGTATCGTCCGGTGGCACGAGTGGACTCATTCACCTGGCGCGTAAAACTGTTTCGTTCACCGCAGGGGTTCGATTTATGAGCCACGGGCCAGTGGTGCCGATATGGAGCTGAGTGCAATCGTCGAGGATAGCTGTGCGCGTGACTGGGAAACGGTCGACCCCGACACCGTCGAGCCGGTACGGTTCGCGGTCATCGGTCTGGGCTGGTTCACGAAGGGGCGGGCGCTGCCCGCACTCGAAGCGAGCGACCGCTGTGAGCCGTCGGTCATGGTCAGCAGTTCGACGGAGAAAGCCGAACGTGTCGCTGCCGAGACGGAGGGAGCGGACCACGGGATCACCTACGAGCAGTTCCACGACGGCGTCGCCAGCGATGCCTACGACGCCGTCTACATCGTCACGCCCAACGCGCTCCACCTGGAGTACGTCGAGACCGCAGCCGACCTGGGCAAGGCGGTCCTCTGTGAGAAGCCGATGGAACGGGACAGCGAGCGAGCCGCGCGGCTCCGGGACGTCGCCGCCGAGGCCGGCGTCGAGTTGATGATCGCCTACCGGATGCATACGGAGCCGGCAGTCCGCCGGGCGCAGGACCTGATCGACGCGGGCTACGTCGGCGAACCGATGTCGGTCACCGGCGACATGTCACAACGCCTGCTCGACCGGATCGACCCGAACCCCGACCAGTGGCGGTTAGACGAGGAACTGGCCGGCGGGGGCGCGCTGTTCGACATCGGCATCTACCCGCTCAACACCGCCCGGTACCTGCTCGACGCCGACCCGCGTTCGGTCACCGGCAACACGTCCAGTAGCCACGCCGCCTTCGACGAGGTCGACGAGACGGTCGCGTTCTCCGTCGAGTTCCCCGAGGAAGTGTACGGTCAGTTCTACGCGAGCCACAACGCCCGCCAGTCTTCGGGGATCACCGTCACCGGGACGGAGGGCCAGGTCCGGATCGAACCGGCCTTCTTCCAGGACCAGACCCGACAACTCCACGTCTCGCGGGGCGACGGCCGGGCGTCGGTGACCATCGAGAAAGTCGACCAGATGTTGGCGGAGTTCGACTACTTCGCCGACCGCCTCCGCGGCGACGAACCGATCCACGCCGACGGCGACCACGGGCTGGTCGACATGCGCGCGATGGAGGCCGTCTACGAAGCCGCGGAGACGGATCAGTGGGTCAGCGTCGACTGAGAACGGGACGGACTCAGGCGTTGAAGCCCTGGTGGAAGCCGACGAGTTTCTCCCGCGAGAAGTGCTCGACTGCGTACTTGATACCTTCCTTGCCGACGCCCGAATCCTTGAACCCGCCGTAGGGCATGTGGTCGGCCCGGAAGCCGCTGACCGTGTTGATGTTGACGCCGCCGGCGTCGATCGTGTCGGCCGCACGCTTCGCACGGTCGATGTCCTGGGTGAACAGGCCGGCTTCGAGGCCGTAGTTGGTGTTGTTGGCCTCTTCGAGGGCCTCGTCGAAGTCCTCGACGGTGATGACCGGGACCAGCGGGCCGAACGTCTCCGCTTTCGCGGCCGGCATGTCCGGGGTCACGCCCGACAGTACCGTCGGCTCGAAGGTCCGCGGACCCAACTCGCCGCCGTAGTTACCGCCACACTCGACGGTCGCGCCGGCGTCGACGGTCGCCTCGAAGATCTCGACGACGTCCTCGAACTGGCTGTCGTCGACCATCGAGGCGATGGTGGTTTCGTCGTCGAAGGGGTCACCGACGACCAGGTCTTCACAGGCGTCGACGAGTGCGTCGACGAACTCTTCTTCGATGTGCTCGGGGACGATGACCCGCTCGACGCTGTTACAGACCTGGCCGGCGTTCGAACAGGCACCGCCGACGACCTGGACCGCGGCTTCTTCGAGATCGGTGTCGTCCCAGACGATCGTCGGGTCGTTCCCGCCCAGTTCGAGCGTGATCTCTTTCATGCCGCTGTTGTTGGCGAGGTACTTGCCGACGGGCGTCGATCCCGTAAAGGAGATGGCCTCGACGGCGTCGTGGTCGAGGATCACGTCGCCGGTCGTCGAGCCGGAGCCGGTGACGACGTTGACCAGGCCGTCCGGGACATCGAACTCGACCGCGTCGGCAGCGTCGTCCAGGCACTCGAACAGTGCGATGGAGGTCAGTGGGGTGTTGGAGGCGGGTTTGCCGACGACGGCGTTGCCGGCGGCGATAGCGGGACCGACCTTGTGGACCATCAGGTTCAGCGGGAAGTTGAACGGGGTGATGGCGGCGACGACGCCCAGCGGTTCGCGCTGGGTGAAACAGTGGTCGCGGGCGAAGCCCTTCTGGGCGTCCATCGGAACGTACTCCCCGAACATCCGTTTGGCCTGCTCGGCGGAGAGATCGAGCGTCTGAACCCCCCGGTCGACCTCGCCGCGGGCCTCCGAGATCGGTTTCCCCTGTTCGCTGGTGAGGATACGGGCGATCTCGTCTGCGCGTTCCTCGACCAGACGGGCGGTCTCGTGGAGGAACTCGTAGCGCTGGTAGGCGGAGAGATCGGAGGCCTGGAAGGCGGCCTCGGCGGCGTCGATCGCGTCGACGACCTGCCCGTCGCTGGCCATCGGGACCGACCCCACGAGATCGCCGTCGTACGGGTGGATGACGTCTGTGCGCTCGTCGGCGTCGACCCACTCGCCGCCGATGAGCATCTGCTTGTCGAGGCGTGTCGCTGCTTGCTGGCTCATACTCGTGGGGTGGGTCATCAGAATTATAAGTGTTACGCAGCCCCGAACCGTCAGGGGCCGTTCAGACGCCGAAGTCCTCGACGACGTCGTCGAGGACGCCGACCTCGTTGTCGGCGCTGTCGTAGTCGCCGTGGGCCTGTACGTCGTCGGTAACGTCCCGATCGGTGTAGTTCTCCGGTGCCTCGGGTGCGTGAGCGATGCCCGTGTGTCCGACTGCGTCGGTCTGGTCGATCGCGTAGTAGCCCTGCCCGAGTACGGCGTCGTTGTCCGAATAGTAGTTGTACAACTCCCCGGCGGAGTACTCGATGGCCTCGCCCCACCGCCGGTTTAGTTGGACCGCGTCGTTGTCGATCGCTCCGCCCAGCAGGGCGACGGAGTCAACGACGCCCTCTTCGGGCGTGTGGTGGGAGCCCTGCGAGGAGTAGAACCGGCTCACGTCCAGGTGGAGTTCTTCCAGTAGCGAGCAGGTGACCCGTGCGCCCAGCGAGTGGGCGATGATCCGTATGGGCCGGTCGTCCGACTGGCGGATGTCCCGGACCCACTGGCCGAACTTGAGCGCGTTCCGCTCGGCGATCTCGTTGGCGTCGGGCCAGCTCACGTCCGAGTCCCAGGTGAACGCGGCGGTGAACGCGTCGGTATACCCCGCGTCTCTGAGGCCGGTCCGGGCCTGGTCGGTCTGGTACCGTCCCCAGAGATGTGGGACGCTATCGACGAACCCGTGGACGAGGACCTGGATCTCGTCGGCGTCGTCGAACCCGCTCCAGTCACCGTGGAGGTCGTAACTCGTCGGCGTCTCCCCGTCGACGAGAGAGACCTCGCCGGGGTCGGACAGTGGAGTGAAGTGGCCGTCCGTCGAGATCGTCGGGAACGACTCCGGGACCGACGGCGGTTTCGTGGTACTGATATCTTCGGCCGCCGGGAATCCATCCGGAAGATCCGTCTCGTCCTCACCTTCCTGTGCAGCAACCGTCCCCGTTCCCAGAGCGATCGCCGAGGCTGTGCCGCCGAGTGCCGTAAGGAACTGTCGTCGTGATGGCACAAGTCGACGCTCGAACGCGGATAGCATAATTGTTATGACTCTCGTTGACACGGCGTCCGGTCGACTTCGAACGTGATAGCTGGAGGCGAATTATTAAATACTATCATTAACTCGCCTCACACATGCCAGCGAGTTCAGCGTCCGCCTCGTCGGACGGAGAGTCACAGGTACGCTCCCGCGTGGTCTCTGCCGTCGGGGCAGCGGCGCGTCGTCTCACCCCGGAGTTCGTGCGCCGGCGGTACGCAGCGAAGTTCGCCATCTCGATGCTCGTCGTCCTGGTCGTCATCGCGACGATCGGCGCCGGGAGCTACCTCCAGATCCAATCGGAACTGCAGGAGGACACCCGGACGCAACTCCAGTCCCGGGCGTCGATGCAGGCGACCGCGATCGGCGGGTGGGTCGAAGAGATGCAAGTCCAGACGCGGTTCATCTCCGCTGCCGGGCCGATGCAGGCCCAGCAGTCCACAACCGTCGACCGCTATCTGCGGAGCGCACAGAACCTGGGAACACTCGACATCCTCGCCGTCCACGTCGTCGACACCGAAGCCGGCGAGGTCCGGAGTAGCACCGCCTTCGACCTGGTGGGCCAGTCGATCGCCGAGACCGATCAACCCTGGACGCGTCAGGTCGAGGCGGTCCAGCAGTATTCCAGTGTCTCCTCGGTCGTCGCGACCAGTGACGCCGCGTATCGGCGCTCGAACCAGACGGTGATGGCCTTCGTCAGCCCCGTCCCGGACACCGACCGCGCCGTCGTCGTCGTCGGCTCGATCGACGCTCAACTCGATGGGATCGCGGGCGGGACCGACTCACAGACGACGATCGTCGACGCGGGCGGCAATATCGTTCTGGCTCCCGGCGGCAGGACCGCCGACGACCCGGCTTCGGTCGCTGCGGTGACTGATACCACCGCGTTCTCGACGACCGCAGAGAACGGGACCGTCAGTTCGGTCGAGCGGTCGGATCGGGTATTAGCCTTCGCCCCGGTCTCACAGACCGACTGGGTAGTGACGGTGTCGCTCCCGAGCAGCGAGGCCTACGCCATCGGCCGCTCGGTCGGCCAGAACGTGCTGGGGATCGTCCTCGGCAGTATCCTGGTCCTCGGGGTCGTCGCCACCGCGCTCGGTCGCCAGACGGTCGTCCCGCTCACGCGACTCCGCCGCCGGGCCGAACAGATGCAGGCCGGCGATCTCGACGTGGAGCTGTCGACCTCGCGTGACGACGAGATCGGCCGGCTCTTCGAGAGCTTCGACGGGATGCGCACCTCGCTCAAAGAGCAACTCGCCGAGACCGAGGCCGCCCTGGACGACGCAGAGGCCGCACGCGCCGAGGCCGAGGCGGCACAGGCCGACGCGGAGGACGCTCGGGACCGCGCACATCGGCTCTCCGAACAGCTCCAGGAGCGAGCGGCCGCCTACGGCGAGACGATGCGGGCCTGTGCCGACGGACGACTCCACCGTCGCCTCGACGAGGACGTCGACACGGAGGCGATGGCCGAGATCGCCGCCGCGTTCAACGAGATGATGGACGACCTGGAGGGGACGGTCGCCGAGGTCCGACGGTTCGCCGACGACGTGGCGGCCGCAAGTGTCGACGTGGTCGAGCAGGCGTCGGACGTCGAGGAGCGCAGCGAGACAGTCAGTGATCAGGTCAGCCAGATCTCCGAGGGTGCCAGCGACCAGTCCCAGCGTCTCGACAACATGGCGGAAGAGACCTCCACGCTGTCGGCGAACGTCGAGGAGGTCGCCGCGAGCGCCAGCGAGGTCGCCGAGTCCGCACAGCGGTCGGTCGAGCGCGGGACCGAGGGGCGTGCGGCCGCCCGGACGGCCCTCGATGAGATGGACGCCCTGCAACAACACGCCGGTGAGACCGTCGAGCAGATGGACGATCTGGACGAGCAGGTGCGTGCGATCGGGGACGTGGCGAACCTCATCGCCGATATCGCCGAGCAGACCAACATGCTCGCGCTGAACGCCAATATCGAGGCGGCGACCGCCAGCGGAGAGGGTGATGGCTTCGCCGTCGTCGCCGACGAGGTCAAACAGTTGGCCGAGGAGACACAGGACGCCACCGACGAGATCGCCGACCGGATCGAGGCCGTCCAATCACAGACCGACCGGACCGTCGACGCGATGGACGAGATGCACAGCGCCGTCGGCGAGGCCGCTGGGACGGTCGAGGAGGTGCTCGCTGCCATCGACGATATCGTCGAGCACATCGAGGAGACCGACCAGAACGCTCGTGAGATCGATCGCGCGACCGGCGAACAGGCCCGGACGACCCAGGAAGTGGCCGGCGATATCGACGACGTCGCCGAGATCAGCCAACACGTGACCACACGGGCCGAGTCGGTCGCAGACGCCGCTACCGAACAGAGTGAGACCGTCTCGACGGTCACCGAACAGGCCCAGGAGCTTCGGGACCGTGCCACGACACTCTCGGATCGGCTCTCGACGTTCGAAGTGAGCGAGACGGGCAGTTCGGACCCGGAGACGCGGGGGTAGTCTTCCCGCCGAAGTGTGTTGGGTCATCCCAAATTATAACTAAGTCCTCCTCCATGCGATAGTCATGAATCTCTCGGGAACAGTCGTTCCCATGGCGACGCCTACCCATGGGTCTCGGCGGTCGGTCGACGACGAAGCTCTCAGGCAGTTCACGCGAAAACTCGTCGACGGTGGCGTACACGGACTCTTTCCGGGGAGCTCTATCGGCGAGTTTCCCAGCCTGACGACCGAACAGAACCGTCGGGTCGTCCGGATCGTGGTCGAGGAGACCGACGGCGAGGCCGCCGTGCTCGCGGGCTGTTGTGACACCAGCGTCGACGCGGTCCTTGACAACGTCGAGGCAGCGGACGCCGCGGGCGCCGACGCGGCCGTCGTCGTCTCCCCGTACTACCTCGGGACTACACAGCCCGGCCTCGAACGGTTCTTCACTGCCATCGCCGACGAATCGCCGCTCCCGCTGTTGTTGTACAACATCCCGCCGCTGACGGGTAACGAACTCGGTGTCGACCTGGTCACACGGCTCGCCGAGCACGACACCATCGCCGGCCTGAAAGACACGTCCGGCGATCTGACCTATCACCACCGGATCGCAAGTGAGACCCCGGAGGACTTCCTGCTCTTCCAAGGGGCGACGCAGTTGGCGACGGCCTCGCTCGAACTCGGGGCCGACGGACTCATCGCCGGCCCGGCGAACGTCTTTCCCGGCCCGCTGTCTACCCTCTACGAGGCCTACGCCGCCGACGATCTAGCGGAAGCCCGCCGGCTGATGCAGGCAATCGTCACGCCGTTCGTCACCGCGACCAGCGACATGCCCACCGCCGCAGCGATCAAACACCTCTCGGGGGTAGACGGACTAGAGATCGGCGGTCCGCTCCCGCCGTTGCCGGAACTGACCGACGAGGAACGGGCGTCGCTGGCGGCGACCTACAGTCGGATCTCCGAACAGGTCGGCGAACCGACGGTCTGAGGACTGGCGGTCGTTTTGGTCGAAACACGACACTGGCGAGCCGGGGGCTTCTCGGAATTGCGACCGGAAAACGGCGTGATGCAGACTGGGGCGTCGGACTGCCGGAAGAGCCTTAGGCGTTGTTGACCTCGCTGTCGATCTCTTCCTGGGCGTCGTTGAGCGCCTCTTCGGGCTCTTTGCTCTGGACGAGCGCGGCGTTGCAGTTGGTGTAGACGATCTCAGAGAACGTCGAGTAGTTTGCGGTCGCCGGCCGTGCGCTGGTCTGATCGACGATCTGTGCGAACGTCTCAAGCTGAGAGGCCTGCTCGTAGTACTCGTCGCTGTACAGTTCCTCCCGGACCGGCAGGCGGCTGTGTTCCAGCGCCATCGTCTCCTGGGCCTCCATCGAGGCCATGTAGCTGGCGAACTGCTGTGCGGCCTCCTTGTTCTCGGACGCGGCGTTGATAAAGAGGTTCCACCCGCCCAGACAGGAGTTCTGGGCGTCGGGGTTGCCCTCCGCTTTCGGCATCGGCGCCACGTCGAAGTTCCCCTGGACGGCCGAGCCGTCCTCGTTCATCAACGCGACGGCGTAGGGCCAGTTGCGCATGAAGATAGTGTTGCCCTGCTGGAACGTCTGCCGGTTCTGGTCCGTCGAGGAGGCCGGGATCGACTCCGGCGTGACCTCGTACTCGTGGATGAGGTCGACGGCGTGTTGCAGCGCCGCGATTCCCTCTTCGGTGTTGACCACGAGGTTCCCGCTGCCGTCACGGACACTGCCGCCCATGCCCCACAGCCAGTTGAGCCACATGATGGTCAGCCCCTCGTTGGAGCCACCCTGCCAGATGTAGCCGTTGAGGTCCTGATCGGACTGCTCTTTGATGTCCTGGGCCATGTTGACTAGCTCCATGTAGGTCTCGGGCGGCCCGTCGTAGCCGGCCTCCTCCAGAAGGTCAGTCCGGTAGTAGAGCGCGTTGGCGTCCGTGTGGATCGGCATCCCGTACATGGTGCCGTCGACGGTCACCGAGTCGATGGGCGTCTGGAGCATGTTGTCGGTGTGGCCCTCGGGATCGCTGACCTCCGCGGCCCAGCCGTTCCCGGCGAACTCCGCCGGCCAGATGACGTCCATGTTCCCCACGTCGAACGAGGACGACCCGGAGACGAACTGGTTGACGTAGTACTCGCGTGTCGAGGACGCGTCCGAGGGAGTCTGCTGAGACTCGACGGTGATACTGCTGTTGGCCTCCTCGAACATCGGGACCAGGTTCTCGGCGTCGTTGCTGAAATAGCCCGGATAGACGTAGGTCATCGACGTCGATCCGCCGCCGTCGCCGGAACCGCCATCACCGGAACCGCCGTCGCCCGAGCCACCGTCACCGGAGCCTCCATCGCCGGAGCCACCGTCACCGGACCCGCCGTCGCCGGAGCCGCCGTCCCCGCCACATCCGGCGAGCATCACGACACTGCCACCGGCTACCGTTTTGATAAGCTGCCGCCTACGCTTGTCAGAGACTTCGTCTGTCATACACACCCACGTTCGGAACAACCCCTATTAATTGTTATTGTTTTTCATACTACAATTACGGGAAAAGAAAGGGGACTCAAGCGCTCTCGGCGATCGTTCGGACCTCGTCCCAGAGGTCGTCCTCGATCTCGACGGTGGTGACCGTCCGGTCACGTTCGACGGAGCGCTGGCCCGGTAATCGGATCTCGTCGACGTGGGCCGCCTGCTCGCTCTCGGTCAGCCGCGTCAGGAACGTACTCGCCCGTTCGCTGAACTCCCGAGCGCCCAGCGCTTCTGGGTCGATCGCCAGGAACAGGTCCCCCTTCGTACAGGGGTCTTCCGTGTGGTAGGTCCCGGTAACGTCGGTTCCCATCGCGGCGCCGACCAGGCCGCCGGCCAACACCTCGACGGCGATGGCGAGTCCGGAGCCTTTCGCGCCACCGAACGGGAGGATCGTTCCGTCCAGAGCGGCGGCCGGGTCGGTCGTCGGCTGGCCGTCGGCGTCGAGCGCGACGCCCTCGGGCAGTTCCTGGTCGGTCTCCTTGTAGTGGAGGACGGTCCCGCGGGCGATCCCCGACGTAGACATGTCGAGGTTGAACGCCGGATCGGTCGGCAGGCCGATGGCGATAGGGTTGGTCCCCAGCACCGGTTCGGCGCCGCCGTAGGGGGGCATCGCCGGCTCGGTGTTCGTGATACCGACGCCGACGTATCCTTCCTGGAGCAGTTGGTCGGTGTAGTAGCCCAACATTCCGAGGTGGTTCGAGTCGTGGACGCCGACCGCGCCGACGCCGAACTCGTCGGCTCGGTCCATCGCCTCCCCGGCTGCGGCGCTGGCGACGACCGGACCGAGCCGCGAGCCACCGCTGATCGTGGCCGCGCCGCCCCGGTCGGATACCACTTCGATGGTCCCGTCGGGATCGACGTTGCCGTGTTCGATGCCGCGGACGAACCGCGGCAGTCGGAGCAGGCCGTGTGAGTGTTTCCCGCGGGCGTCGGCGCTCACCAGCACCTCGGCCGTCTGCTCGGCGTCGGCGTCGGAGATCCCGTGCGCGCGGAAGGCGTCGGCGGCGACCGCGACCGCGCGCTGCCGGTCGATCTCCATTATGTCGAGGGGCCGATGCGGTGGATGGCGAACTGGCTCTCGCCCATCGCCTCGCTGAGGGTCACTTTGCCGTTGACGATGTCAATGACCTCGTCCCACAGCTCGTCGGTCGCCCACTCGATGGTCTCGTCGCCGACGAGCGCCTCACTCACGTCGACGTCGGTCTGTTCGGGCACCCGTTCGGCGCTGTGTGGGTTGCCAGTGATCTTCAGGGTCGGCATGACGGCGTTCGAGAGGGTGTGACCCTGGCCGGTCGAGATGACCATGAAGTGGGCGCCGCCGGCACCGATGCCGGTGACAGACTCGGCCCCGTGGCCGGGCGTGTCCATGATGTACATCCCGGACTGGTCAGGGATCTTCGCCCCGTAGTCGACGATGTCTTGGATCGGGCCGTCGCCGGATTTGACGAGCGCGCCGAGGGACTTCTCCTCGATGGTGGTGAGCCCGCCGTCCATGTTGTCCGGGGTCGGCTGGGCGCCACGAACGTCGTAGCCGGTGGCCTGGAGACGCTTGTCCCAGTTTCCGACGCGATCGAGGATCTCCTGGCGGACTTCGTCGTTGACTGCCCGCTCGGAGAGTTCGGTCTCGCCACCGAAGAACTCCGGCGTCTCGGCGAAGCAGCCACGACCGCCGTGTTCGTCGATGAGCCGCCAGACCGCGCCCGCGGTTGCCTTGTGCTGGCAGAGGCCGCTGGTGGTGTCCGAGGTGGCGCAGTTGATCCCGAACGTGAGATTCGACATGTCCGCCGGGACCCGACGCTGGGCGCTCGCGTCCTGGACCATCTCTCGTGCGGCGTCGACGGTGGCGTCGAGCGCGTTCATCACACCCTTCTCCTCGTGGATGTTGATCGACGCGCTCGGCCGACCGGTCTCTGCGACGTCTCCGGCCAGTTCGTCGCCGTCGACGATCTCGCCAGCGTGGGCGACCACGACTGCTCCGTACGTGTTGGGGTGAGTGGCGTACCCAAGCAGCGTCCGGTAAGTCTGGAACACGTCGGGCTTGGTCTGGCAGCGCCCGAGCGGGTGTGTGATCGGGACCGCGTCGTCGACGATATCCGCCGCGCGTTTGACCGTGTCGTTGGCGTAGGGCGCCGTCGACACGATGACTGTGTGGTTGCGGATGCCGATACTACCGTCGTCTCGTTCGTAGCCTAGGAATTCGGACATGGTTACTCGCTGACCGCCTCGACTTCTTCGTCACCCGCGAGGTCACCGCGGCCGTAGTTCGATTCGACGTTGTGGACGTGGACGAACGTCCCCGCCGGGATGTCCTCTGTTGCGTTGCCGATACTCTTGCCGTATTTCGTGATGGTCTCGCCGTCGGCGATGTCCTCGATCGCGAGCTTGTGCCCGAAGTTCACGTCGTCGAGCATCTCGATCGTTCGCTCCTGGTCACCGACTGCGACCGTGACTGTCTCCCCGGCCTCGACGTCACGAAGCGCTGTCGCGACGTTATCCTCCGGTTCGACGACTTCTAGATATCTGTCGGCCATACACTTCGGTTGACGGACGCCCCAGTTGATAACGTTTTCTCCTGGGCCCGTGGACCGTCACAGCACCAGCGTCACTGCGCCGAGTGCCAACAGGCTCACTGCCAGGAACTGCGCGAGCACGACCAGGATCGGCTTGGCTCCGGTCGCTTTGAGCTGGCGTGGGTTCAGTTCGAAGCCGAGGCCGACGAACGCGAGCGCGAACAGCCAGTCCCCGGCCGTCCCGATCGCTGCCTGTGTCCCGGCCTGGATGAGCCCGAGGTTGACGACGACCGCGACGAGCAGGAACCCGATCAGGAACTTCGGGAACCGGTACCAGATCTCCCTCGCGTCTGCCTGGTCGGTCCCGGTGGCGTAGTAGATCGCGTAGCCGACGGCCAGGACGCCGATGAAGGTGTTGCGAACCAGTTTGGTGATCGTCGCCCACTGGCCGGCCGTCTCCGAGACGGCGAAGCCAACCGCCGCCGCCGGACCGGTCGAGAAGAGGCTCAGTCCGGCCCAGATCCCGAAGGTACGATCCGGGAGGCCAAGCGCCGACCCGACGATCGGAAAGACGACTAACGTGATCGCGTCGAACAGCAACACCGTGCCCGCGGCGTAGCTGATCTCGGCCTCGTCGCCGTCGATACTCCCGGCAACGGCCAGTACTGCCGAGACGCCACAGACGCTCGCACCGGCAGCGAGCAGCGATCGGGTCCGTGACTCGATCCCAACCCGTTTCCCGACGGTCTCGATGAACAGGACACCGAGGACGACGACGCCCATCGCCAGTACGATCACCAGCGGCCCGGTCTCGACGAGTTGGCCGACGGTCAACTGCGCGCCCAGCAGGACGATCCCGGTCTCTAACATGAGTTTGTGACGATCGATCCCGGCCTCGGCCCACTCGGGCACGCCGACGGTGGCGGCGACTCCTGCACCGCTGGCGATGGCAACGACTAACGGACTCAGCGGCGTGGCGTCACCCACGACTCGGGCGAGGGCAGCTAGCACCAACAGGACCACCAGTCCCGGTGCCAGTTCGCGGACCGAACTCATCAGGGAGCCAGCGTCGTCGCGAGGACGATCGTGACTCCGAGCGCGGTCGCCTTCCAGCCCCGGTCTACGGCCAGGACTTTCCGACGACAGCGGGACACGAGTCTCTCGGTCCGAGTGCGCGAACGCTTCACGTCCATGTGGGTGAACCCGGAACCGCCTCCTATATAAAATTTCACTGTCGACGCCGGCTCCCGCGGGCGTGCCCCCGTAGTTTTATAATGAAAGACGACTCACGTCGGGGACGAATGGCAGACTCAGTCGAGAGCTCGTCGGGGTCCGGCTACGCCGAGGACCCACGGCGGCAGAACAGATTACAACGGTATCGTGACCTCCGGTTCTCCGAGGAGGAACTGGCGGTAATCCTGCTGACACCGGTCGTTTCGTTCCTGTTGGCGGTGTCGTTCTACCCCATCTTCGACACTATCGTCGGAAGTTTCTACCAGGGGTACGTCCTGGAGATGACCCCCAAAGAGTTCGTCGGCCTGGAGAACTACCGGAGCCTCTACGGGAGCGGCCCCCTGCTGGAGCAGTTCCTCAGCGGCGACGGGTTCTGGAACGCCCTGCGGGTCTCGCTCATCTACACCTTCGTGAGCGTCCCCATCGAGACTGCGCTGGGACTGGGCCTGGCACTGCTGCTCAACCGTGACTTCCGTGGGAAGTACTTCGCTCAGGCCGCGATCCTCTTTCCCTGGGCCATCCCGACGGTCATCAACGCCCGGATCTGGGCCTGGATGTTCAACGGCCAGTACGGCGTGGTCAACGATCTGTTGATCCGGATCGGCATCCTCCAGACCCCGTTCCCGTTCCTGGCGAAACCCGACACCGCGCTCCTCTCGATGCTGTTTATCACGATCTGGAAGACCAGTTCGTTCATGGCGCTGATCATGCTCGCCGGCCTCCAGTCGATCCCGGACACCCTCTACGAGGCTTCCAGGATGGACGGTGCCGGTCGGATCAGACAGTTCTGGGACATCACGCTGCCGCTGTTGAAGCCGACGCTGCTCGTGGCGCTGATCTTCCGGACCCTCCCGGCGTTCCAGGCCTTCGGTCTCCCGTACGGCCTGACCGGCGGCGGTCCGGCCTCCGCGACGACCACGCTCGTGCTGTTCGACCACCAAATCACCTTCAACCGCCTCAACTTCGGAGAGGGGGCTGCGACCGCGAGCATCATCACGCTGATCGCGCTCGGCATCGCGATGCTCTATGTCGGGACGCTGTACGAACCGGAGGTGCGGTGAGATGAGCTACGATTCCAACCCCCTCGAGATCGACCGGTTCCAGTGGGTCGGGAAGAAGGTCGGTTTCTACGGGAGCATCTTCATCATCGCTCTGGTCTCGGTGTTCCCAGTGCTGTGGATGCTGATCACCTCGCTCAAACAGCCTGGGAACGTCGTCACGTTCCCCGTCGAATACATCCCGCGGAACCCGACGTTGACGAACTACCAGGCAGCTCTGGAGCAGGCCCCGTTCTTCCGCTATATGCTCAACAGCGCCATCGTCGCCTCCGGGACCGCTATCCTGGACGTGTTCCTGGGCGCGCTCGCGGGCTATGCTCTCTCGCGGCTCCGCTTCCGGTTCAAGCTCCCCGTCCTCCTGCTCATCCTCGGAACTGCCATGTTGCCCTTCATCGCCCGGCTGATCCCGCTGTTCAGCCTGGCTCGCTCGTGGGGGCTGCTCAACGACTACCTGGGACTGATCATCCCCTACGCCGCCTTCCAGTTACCGTTCGCAGTCTGGATCTTCCAGGCGTACTTCAAGGAACTCCCCGATTCACTGGAGGAGGCAGGCCTGATGGACGGCCTCTCCCGGATCGGCGTCCTCTTCCGGATCATCCTCCCGGTCTCCGCGCCGGCGATGGCGACTGCGGCGATCATCGTCTTCATCTACGCGTGGAACGAGTTCCTGTTCGCGCTGACGTTCATGACTGAAGACCAGATGCGGACGATCACTGTCGGGATCGCACTGTACCAGGGTGAGTTCCAGTATCCCTGGGGAACTATCTCGGCCGCCGTGTTCATGTCCGTGATGCCGCTGATCCTCTTCATGTTGTTCTTCCAGCGGAAAGTCGTCGAGGGGCTGACCGCGACCGGCAAGGCCTGAACGGCCCAGTTTTCCCGTCCGCTTCCGCGTTCGCTCTGCTCGCCAGCGGACGCGTTCCGGACCGCGCTCCGGGTCACCGCTTGCTGTCCGACGAGCGACCCGTGAAAATCAGCGGCGGCGTCAGTCGTTGACGACGTTCCAGGGCTCGCCGCCCTCTAAGACCGTGCGGACGATGTCGGTCACCGTCCGCCGGCGCTGGTCGTTGGCCTCCTCGCTGTACCAGGCGACGTGTGGCGTCGTCAGCACGTCCGGGTGGTCCCGGAGCGGGTCGTCCGCGGCCGGGGGTTCCTCGGGGAAGACGTCCAGACCCGCGCCGGCGATCTCACCCGAGTCCAGGGCGTCGACGAGCGCTTGGCCGTCGACGATCGGGCCGCGAGCGACGTTGACGAAGTAGGCGTCCTCGTTCATCCGTTCGAAGGCGTCGGCGTCGAACATCCCGCGGGTCTCGGGGACCAGCGGGGAGTGGACGGTGACGAAGTCGGCCCGCTCCAACAGCTCCTCGAATTCCACGAGCGTCGCGGGGTCGTCGGCCACGTCCGCCTCGGAGAGGAAGGGATCGCTGGCGATCACGTCGGTTCCGAGTGCGTCGGCCCGCTCGCCGACCGCGCGGCCGATCGCGCCGTAGCCGACGACGCCGACCGTCTGTGTCGAGAGCCGGTGGATCGGTGTCGCCACGTCACGGTCCCATCCGCCCGCAGCCACGTCGGCGTCGTAGGGCTTCAGCCCGCGTGCGAGCGCGAGATACAGCGTCAGTGCGTGGACGGAGACCTCCTCCAGACAGTAGTCGGGAACGTTCGTGACGGGAATCCCCCGCTCGCCGGCTGCCTCCACGTCGATGTTGTCGACGCCGATCCCGTACCGGGAGATCACCCGGCAGTCGGTCAGCGCGTCGATCGCCTCGGCGTTCAGGTCGTACCGGAGATTGATGACCGCGTCCGCACGGGCGAGCGTCTCGTGGGCGTCCTCGGCCGACTCGCCGACATCGCCGGTCAGTTCGACGACCTCGGCGACCCCGTCGAGGCCCTCGCGTTCGATCGAGAGGTCCGTGAAGTCGTGGTCGGTCACGACGACAGTGTGTTCAGACATAGTGTGAGAGAATTCGCGGGACTCAGATGATCAGGTCGTAGCCGTCTACGAGGTACTCCTCGCAGATGTCACGGTCGAGTTCGACGCCCAGGCCGGGGCCTTCGGGGACGTCGATGTAGCCGTCTTCGAGGATGGGGCCGGAGCCCTCGACCCGGTTGCACATGTCGTTCCACCACGGCACGTCCCGGGAGTGCCACTCCATACAGAGGAAGTTCGGGATGGCCGCCGAGACGTGTGCGCCGGCGACTGTCCCCAGCGGGCTGGAGATGTTGTGGGAGGCGACCGGAACGCCGTAGAGGTCACAGACCGTCGCGATGTCGACGTACTCGCCCAGGCCACCGCACTTGTTCACGTCGGGCGCGGCGATGTCCATCATCCCCTCGCGGGCCGCTTCGTTGAACTGGTCCGTCTTCACGAGGTTCTCGCCGGTCAGGACCGGCATGTCCAGGGCCTCGGTGACCCGTTTCTGGGACTCGGTCTTCTCCGGCGGGACGGGGTCTTCGAGCCACGCCAGGTCGAACCGTTCGAGTTTCTTGCCCAGCCGGATCGCGGTCTCGGTCGTGAAGTTCCAGTGGAGGTCCATCCCCAGGTCGATGTCGTAGCCGATCTCGTCCCGGACCGCCTCGACCAGGCTGACCTTGTGTTCCAGGGCCTCGTTGTCCATCCGCCGGTTGGCCTCGTCGTACTCGGCGTGGGTCGGCACGTCCAGATCGAACTTCAGCGCCTCGAACCCCTCGTCGACGACCTCACGGGCCGCACGCGCGTAGCCCTCGGGCGTGTAGACGTCCTTCGGGTCGTGGTCGCGGGCCTCGCCCAGCGATTCGCCGCCGTGGGTGTCACAGTAGATCTTGATCTCGTCGCGGTACTTCCCGCCCAGCAGTTCGTAGACGGGCACGTCGAACAGCTTGCCCTTGATGTCGTAACAGGCGGTCTCGATGGCCGTGAAGGCGGCCTGGCCGATGCGGCCACAGCCGGTGTAGCGCTGTTCGAGCAGTTCGCGGATGCGGTCGGTGTCCAGTGGGTTCTCGCCGACGAGGTCGACGTCCATCCGGCCGGCCATGTCCAGAGCTGCCTCGGCACGGAACGTCTCGCCCAGGCCGTAGACGCCGGAATCGGTCTCGACCTTGACGATGCCCCACGTGAAGTTGCCCGCGATGGCCATCGTCTTGATGTCGGTGATCTCGACATCTCGCTCGGGTGGGCGGTGAGTTTCCTCCATCCCCATGTCGCGCCAGGGGACGCCGCCGCCCTGTGGAATCCGGTAGTCGGGTTGATCGTCCTGTGTCATCACCTGTGGAGTCGTGGATTGCCCGGTTAAAGATTGTGGTGGGCTATCGGGTCCGGACGGTCGACGCGGCGCGGTGGGGTCGCCGGTCCGGCCGCGTGGGTTCCCCGCGCAGTTCCACGGTCGCCCGCCCACGACTGTCGGCAGCCGACCGGCCCACGAGGAGGTCGACGGTCCCCGGCTCCACGACGAGTCGCCCGTCGCGGTCGTGGACGGCCAGCGTCGCCGTCGGAAGGGCAAACGTCACCGTCGCCCGCGCCCCGGCGTCGAGGTCGAGGCGCTCGAACCCGACCAGTTTCCGCTCGGGCCGGACCGTACGCCCGCCCCTGTGGCGGGCGTACAACTGGACGACCTCGCTGCCAGCCCTGTCGGCCACGTTCTCGACGCTGACGGATACGGTGATCGTACCGTCAGTCTGACTCTCCTCGGCGGCGACCGAGCACTCGCCGTACTCGAAGGCCGCGTAACTCTCCCCGTGGCCGAACGGGAACAGCGGCGTCCCTTCGGTGAAGACGTACTCGCCCCGGGAGACAGCGTCCTGTCGGTAGTGGATCGGCAACTGGCCCACCGACCGCGGGAGCGAGACCGGGAGCCGGCCACCGGGGTCGGCTCCCAGCAACACGTCCGCGATGGCGGCCCCGCCCTCTTGCCCGGGGAGCCACGCAGCCACTGTCGCGTCGGCCCGCTCGACCACGTCCGGGACCGCGAGCGGGCGACCGCTGACGAGAACTGCCACGAGGGGCGTCCCCGTCGCCGCCACTCGCTCGATCAGCTCCGACTGCCGGCCTGGGAGTCCGAGTTCGGCACGGTCCAGGGCCTCACCGGCCGTCCCCGGCGAGTCACGCTCGACATCGATTCCGGACTGGCCGCCGACGCAGGCGACCGCCACATCCGCGCCGCGGGCGGCTTCCACCGCCGCTTCGATGTCGTCGTCCGGGCCGGCCCGGACCCCACAGCCCTCTGCGTACGCTACCGCGGCCACGCGCTCGCGAAGGGCGGCTCGCGGCGTCACCACCTCGATGCCACCGTCGGCGTTCTCAGCGCCGGCGTACGAGTAGTTCCCCAGCAGGTTCCGGCCCGCGTCGGCGTTTGGACCGACGACGGCGACCGACGAGGCATCCGCCAGCGGAAGGACACCGTCGGTTTCCAACAGCACCAGCGACCTGCGCGCGGCCCGGCGGGCGAGCGAGCGAACGGCGTCGGTCCCGAACGCTTCGTGTGCTTGCTCGGGGTCCGGGGTTGAATCGGACGCCGCGAACAGTCCCGCGTCGGCCTTCTGTCGGAGGTGGCGACCGACTGCCCTGTCGACAGTCGATTCGTCGACCTGGCCGTCCCTAACCGCGCCGACCAACCGGTCGCCGAAACACTCGGTCTCGGGGAGTTCCACGTCGATACCAGCCTCGATTGCCTGGACACCGGCCGCGGTCCTGTCGGGGGCGACGCCGTAGTCGTCGGCCAGCATCTCGATCCCTCGACCGTCCGAGACGACAGTCCCCCGGAACCCCCACTCCTCGCGGAGCAGTTCGGTCAGCAACCGCCGGTTCGCGTGACAGGGGACCCCGTCGACGGTGTTGTACGCTGCCATCACCGACGGCGCGCCAGCGTCGATCCCGGCCCGGAACGGGATCAGATCGGCGTCGCGCAGCTCGCCGAGGCAGGCCTTCGGGCGCGCACGGTTGCGCCCGCCCGCGGGTCGTCCGTGCCCGACGAAGTGTTTCAGCGTGGCGTCGACGCCGCTGTCGCCCAGTCCCCCGACGACTGCCCGTGTGAATTCGGCGGCCAGTGCCGGATCCTCGCCGAAGGTCTCCTCGATCCGCCCCCAGCGGGGTTCGACGCCCAGGTCCGCGACCGGCGAGAGGGTCACCTGACAGCCCACTGCTCGCAGTTGCTCGCCGACCGCCACCGCGACCTCGCGCGCGAGGGCGGGGTCCCAGCTACTGGCCAGCCCGATGGCCTGGGGGACCGTCGCCCCGCGACGGCCGGCGTAGCCACAGAGGCTCTCCTCGCGGACGAACGCCGGAATCCCGTGGGGTGTCTCCGCCCGGAGGAACGACTGGATGTCGGCGACGACGCCCGCGAGTTCGGTCGGTTCGAGGCCGCTCTCGCGGCCGACCCGCGTCACGCGACCGATTCCGTGCGGAATCTCGGCACGTGCCCGCTCGCGGGAGAACGCGCCGTCGTCAAGCAGGGACCCGATCCGGACGGTCCCGAGTTGTGCGACCTTCGCGTCGAGGGACAACTCGGCGACGAGGTCGTCGATCGCTGGTCCTGTCATGGGGTGTTCGTCCCGAGTATCGACGCCCACCGAAAAAAAGCCACGCACGACGGGGTAGTTTTATTACCGAGAGACGCCCCCACCCGATAGGATGACCAGCGAACGCATTACCGTCGCCGCCGTGGCCGACTACGAGGTCGACGGACAGCGGGTCCGGTTCGACTGTGAGATCGACGCCCCGGAGCCGGTGACCGACCGCACCGTCCCGGTGACACTGACCGTCTACGACCCGCGGACCTTCCGGTTCGAACTGCTCGCCAACCCCGAGACACACACGGACAGCGAGTACCCGCCCGTCGAAACCGACGCCGTCGAGACCGACGTGGCGCTGGACATCGTGGAGTCCAACGGCACACTCACCGTCGACACCGGCGCGCTCTCGATCACCGTCGGCCTCGACGAGTGGTCTTTCGCCGTGGTGGACGCCGATACCGGCGAGACGGTCTTCGAGGAACAGCGGGCCGATCCCGACGTGTTCGGCCGCCAGCGAGTCGACGCACTGGGGTTCACCCAGGAGGAGATCAACCACAACCCCCGGCGGGTCGACCGGACCGGAACCTCGTTCCGGCTCTCGCCCGACGAGAAGATCTACGGCGCCGGCGAGCAGTTCGTCGAGTTCGACCGCCGTGGCCGGGAACTGGACCTCTGGCACCAGGAACCGCTCGGCACGGAGACCGAGCGGGCCTACAAGAACATCCCCTTCCACCTCTCGACGAACGGGTACGGCCTCCTGCTGGATACCACCGCGCGGGTCCACTACGACTTCGGGAAGACCTCCACTGCTTCGGGGACGATGTCGGTCGCCGACGACGACTTCTCGTTCGTCTTCTTCTACGGGCCGGAGTTCAACGACATCCTCCAGCGGTACACCGCCGTCACCGGCCGTCCCTCGCGGCCACCCAAGTGGTCGTTCGGAACGTGGATGTCCCGACTGGGCTACGAGTCTCGCGAGGAACTGGAGGACGTAGCAGCGCGCTTGCGCGAGGAGGAGATTCCCAGCGACGTGCTCCACCTCGATCCGTTCTGGATGCGGGCGAACAAGTCCACGGACCTGGAGTGGGACACCGAGCAGTTCCCCGATCCCGAGGGGATGATCGACGAGTTACGCGAGGACGACTTCCGGCTCTCCCTGTGGGAACACCCCCACGTCCCCGTCGGGACCGAAGCCTTCGAGGAGGGGGTCGACGAGGGCTACTTCGTCACCGACGGCACCGGCGACGCCTACGTGATGGACAACACCTGCCAGGGCGACTACCGCGGGGCGCTCGTAGACTTCACCGACCCCGACGCCGTCGAGTGGTGGAAGGCCAAACACCACCGACTCCTCGAACAGGGCGTCGCCGTCTTCAAGACCGACTACGGCGAGTACGTTCCCGAGGACGCCGTCTTCGCCAACGGCCGGAGCGGGAAGACGATGCACAACCTCTACCCGTACCTCTACAACGAAGCGGTCTACGAAGCCGTCGGTGAGGTCAACGGCCCCGAGGAGGCCGTCGTCTGGGGCCGGTCGGCCTGGACCGGGAGCCAGGCGTTCCCGATGCACTGGGGCGGTGACCCACAGACCAGTTGGAACGGGATGAGCGCGGCGCTTCGCGGCGGACTCTCCGCCTCGCTGTCGGGCATCGCCTTCTGGAGCCACGACATCGGCGGCTTCCGCGGCACGCCCGACGACGACGTCTACACCCGCTGGGCGCAGTTCGGCCTCCTCTCGTCGAACAGCCGGTGTCACGGGACCACGCCGCGGGAACCCTGGGAGTTCGGCGAGCAGGCCCTGGACGTCTTCCGGGAGTACGCCCGCCTTCGCTACCGGTTGCTCCCGTACCTCTACACGTACGCGGAGGTCGCCGCCCGGACCGGCCTCCCGGTCGTGCGCCCGCTGGTTCTGGAGTACCAGGACGACCCGACGGTCCACCGCATGGACACGCAGTATCTCCTGGGCGAGGATCTGCTTGTCGCGCCGGTCTTCGAGGAGAGTGGGACCCGGTCGGTGTATCTCCCGGAGGGCGAGTGGCGCGATTACTGGACCGGACAGCGTCACGAGGGCGGCCGGACCGTCGACGTCGACGTCTCCATCAGCGAGATGCCGGTGTTCGTCCGGGCCGGCAGTGTCCTCCCGGAACGCGAACCCACCCAGTCGGTCCAGCCCGGGACGCCCGCGGAACTGGAACTCGACGCGACACTGGCGGACGGCCACGCAGAGGGTCGGTTCTACGACGCGGACGCGGACGCACTCGTCGAGTTCACGGTCGACGCCGGCGGTGACACCCTGTCGGTCGACCTCGGGGCGTGCACGGCCGACCGCGTGACCGTGACCATCCGCGACGCGGCCCCCGAGACGGTCGTCGTCGACGGTGAGACGCTGGAGGCGGTCAGTACTGACCCCGACGCCGGTACCTGGACCGATACCGGAACCGGCGTGACGATCGTCGTCTGAGGGGTGGATTTATTAATCGAGATGCTGAATGGTGCGGTAACGAACCACGGTGATACAATGGGACGCCTACAACTGAACGACCTGACGAAAGTATTCGAATCGGGCGCTAACGACATCGTTGCAGTCAACGAACTGAATATCGACATTCGGGACGGGGAGTTTCTCGTCCTAGTTGGCCCGTCGGGCTGTGGGAAGTCGACGACACTCCGGTGTATCGCCGGACTGGAGCGGACGACATCCGGGCAGATCCTCCTCGACGACCGGGACATCACACACCGCAAACCCAAAGAGCGCAACATGGCGATGGTGTTCCAGAACTACGCGCTCTATCCTCACATGTCCGTCCGGAAGAACATCGGCTACGGGCTGAAGATCACGAGCGACCTGGACAAAGACGAGATCAACCAGCGCGTCGAGCAGACCGCGGAACTGCTTGAGATCAAGGAACTGCTCGATAAGGAGCCCGGTGACCTCTCCGGTGGGCAGCAACAGCGTGTCGCCCTGGGTCGGGCGATCATCCGTGAACCGGAGGTGTTCCTGATGGACGAGCCGCTGTCGAACCTCGACGCGAAGCTCCGGACGACGATGCGGACCGAGATCCAGCAACTCCAGCAGGATATGGATATCACGACGATCTACGTCACCCACGACCAGACCGAGGCGATGACGATGGGCGACCGGATCGCGATCCTCGACGATGGCGAACTCCAGCAGATCGGCGAACCCCTGGAATGTTATCACCGGCCGGTCAACCAGTTCGTCGCCGGGTTCATCGGCTCTCCGAGCATGAACTTCCTTTCCGTCCGTCAGAGCGACGACCAGCTCGAACACGACGAGTTTACGTACGATATCTCCACTGAGACCCAGGAGGCACTCACCGAGGCCAGCCGGAACCTGACACTCGGTATCCGGCCGGAGCATATCCAACTGGTTGGCGGTGACGAGGCGAACGCAGTCCCGACGACAATCCAGGTCGTCGAACCGATGGGCGAAGTAACCTACGCGTATTTCGAGGTCGGTGGCCAGAACTACACCGCCAGCATCGACGGTGAACGCCGGATCGAGTCCGGTGACGAGGTCCACGTCGTTTTCCCGGAGGAGAAGATCCACCTCTTCGACGGCCGGAACGGAGCGGCAGTCAAGAACAGCGAACTCGACGAGACGTTCGACACGGTCCGGGCGTAACCCCCGTTTGTTTCTCGCGAACAATTAAGTGTGTACTCGCCATACTGTCGAGTATGAGCGAGCCACCGAGCCAGCCCGGATCGGGACGACGCGTCCAGGCAGTCCAGATATCCTGTGACATCCTCGAAGCGCTCCGTGAGAACGACGGGGCCGGCGTCTCCGAACTCGCGGAGCAGTTGGACCGGTCGAAAGCGACGATCCACAGCCACCTTGCGACGCTCACCGACAACGAGTTCGTCGTGAAGCACGGCGACACCTACGAGATCAGTCTCCGGTTCGTTGATGTCGGCGAGTACGCGAAAAACCAGATCGACATCTACGAGGTCGCCAAAGAGGAAGTCGATCGGTTGGCCGCCGAGACCGGGGAGGTGGCCCAGTTCATGGTCGAGGAACACGGCCGGGGCGTCTACCTCCACAAGGCACGTGGGGAGAACGCCATCCAGACAGCCTCCTACACCGGTAATCGGAAGGATCTCCACTGCACCGCGCTGGGGAAGGCCATCCTCTCGCAACTGTCGACCGAGCGGATCGACGAGATCATTCAGCGACATGGGCTGCCACAGCGGACCGAAAAAACCGTCACCAGCCGCGAGGAACTGTTCGAGGCCCTCGAACGGATCCGTGAGGAGGGCGTTGCCTTCGACGACGAAGAGATCCTCAAGGGGCTGCGATGTATCGCTGCTCCGATCGAACATCCGACCGGCGCTATCTACGGTGCGATCAGCATCTCGGGACCGACGAGCCGGTTCAAGGGTGACCGGTTCCACGAGGAACTCCCCGAGATAGTCCAGGGAGCGGCGAACGTGATCGAAGTGAACGCGACGCAGGTCTAGACCGTTCGCGCTAGCCAAACAGAGCGTTGTTCCGTCCCGTTACTGTATGGCCGTCTTGTGGGCGGATTCAGGATCTGGAACGTCGCCACGCACAGTTGCTCGTTCGTCGTCGTTTGTGAGACGCGAATACAACTGTGTGGTGTTCCTGTGGCTGCCGGTGACGGTCCCTGACGGTATCGCTGAGACACTGCGGCTCTCGTCTCCCGATACGCCGGTCACCGGTCAGCTATTCGGGATTTGACAGGCGTCCACGACGACGGTTCTCACCGGTTTGTAGTCCGTTCGCGAGTCGCAAATACTGCCAGTCGCTGTTTTGGGTGTGGAGCCGGGTTTTCAGGCGAAAGTAATCGCACGACTGTCCCGAATCCATAATTCAGTTCCCCATGACACCGAACTGGACCGGACGCCGAGCTGTAGGGAACACGTAACAACCGTACGGCTGTTATCCCTCTCTTCGGTTATCGACACCGGTCTCCCTGGGTAAAACAGGTGTACGGCTGTTATTTGATCTGTGGGACACAGCCAACACCGAGACAGACAGTCCCGTGGCGCTGTTCCCGGGCCGATACAGGTTCGTTCGGGAGTCGCGAACACGACGTGAATGAGGATCGTGACGCGTGCCCTCTCAATCCGTATCCAGCTCACTCATTAACACCGATAAACGGTAATACGTAGTCTCGAAGCAAGTACGTTCTTTATATCCCCGAGTTTGGGATTTGTATCGGCAGGTATCCGATATTAAATATAGAATTGGCAAATTATCCTTAAAGTAAATCCAAATAGAGTTATTTCAGAGATTTTCTATCCTTCCAAGCAACTTAAAGGAGATATTGCTATTTCTATCGGCATTTGATGGATACAGTACGCATTATTAATGAATACTACGGGGTGAGTAGGGCAGACGATAGTAACAGTTGAAACGATAGACACATGGATCGCATTGCAGTCGTACGATCGGGTGTGCAGTGATGTTCACAGGCTACTATCGAAGGTATCTCCTGCCAGTCGATCGAATCACTCGACGACTCATCTACTGCTCTGGCAGACAGTTCGTTGTGGACGCTGCCGACTACGGTGATCACCGGTGACTGTGTTCACTCGAATCCGTGTCTACGGAAGCTCGGACCCGTGAGAAGAGGAGAGAGCCGAGTGACTGCCCTCCCTTCAGAAAGAGCGGGTTTAATACGACAGGCGATACACGTCTTACCCGAGTCCCCTCTCACGGAGCGCTTGATATGTCGAGACCCGCAGACCGTTACCGACGGCCCCTCTCGGTTACCACCCTTGTTATCGCTATCGCCTGTGCTGTCGCCGTTATATCGATTACCACCGCCGCCTGGGCAGCGGGTTCCACGGCGACCGCCGAGACACCAGCGGTACGATCGAATATCAGTGAAACGTACGATTCCATCGGCGGCCTCAACGCGACCCGGACAACCGTTGTCAAACGGGACGGGACAGTTACGGCTCGTGCCACGTACGATGTCACGACGGTACCAGGGAGTGACAAACGCCGTCACCGACTGACGAGTAACTCGTCGCGACGATACGACCTCCGCGTCTCGAACGGTTCGACCCTCTGGTTGCACGATCGGAGTGAGCAAGCGGTAACCCGAATCGGTCTGCAAGATACCCCCTCGGACGACTCGACCCTAGAGCGGATCGAACGGATCCTCGTTCACACGCGCTTGGTTAGCGACGATTCGAGCCCTTCGATGCCTGTCGAGCCACTACCGGTCGTACCCGGCGACCGCGGCGGCATGAACCCACCACACACTGTTCCGAACACCACGTATGAGATCCGATACACCGGGACGGATACGCTGAACGGACGGGAGGTGTATGTTATCAATATTACCAGTCCCGACGAAGATATCAGCCATCAGCAAACACTCTGGGTCGATACGGAGTTGTTGTATCCGATCCAGCGACAGACCACGTGGATACACGACGGGGTAGAGCGGGAACTGACGACAACGTACACCGACGTGCATGTCACTCCTGAGCTCCCGAAAGGAACGTTCCGATTCGAACCGACCCCGAACACGACGCTTGAGACGCCGGCCACGCCCACTGTCCGACAGTACGACAGTATCGGCGAGTTACGGTCAGATACTACGGTCACGGTGCCGACGCCGGACCTACCGATGTCGTACGAACTAACCACAGCAACGAGGACCGAGGGGCAAATCCGCAGCGTCGGCCTCCAGTACGTCAACGAGACAAGCAGTATCTCGATCTCGGCGTACAACTTCACGTATCCGCCCGAGAACGGAGAAACGGCGGTTACTATCGATGGGCGACAGGCGGTGCTTTCCTTTGGCCCGACACTGATGCTGTCCTGGAACTGTGAGAGATACCGATACACCGTTCGTGCAACGGGAACCACCAGACAACAGCTGATCGCTGTCGGTCGGTCGGTCGGCTGTCCAGCTACTTGATCCCACCAACTGCCTGTGTGGGCTCAAATACATTCCCCCCGGCTTCTGGGTCAGAAAGCCGGTTCCACATTATAAGATGGTACGACGCTACCCTCGAGTTGCGACGGATCACGGACGGCTATGCTAGCCGGTACGGAACACCCTCGGCCCGCAGTCACCCCCAGTCGGACCCTGACACCGAGGGCAAGTCATGGCCTGGGTCGCTTCACCGGTCCAGTCCGTCGCCTGACTCCAGTAACGGTATGTTGGTCCCGCCCCTCCCTCGGTCCCCTGACGCGCACACCCCTCCATCCCGTCCCCCGACCGTTTTCTGGGTCAGCAAGTGGCAAGGTACTTTATTCGCGCCCCAACTGTTGTTCGGGTACGTGAGCGAAGACCCGGCGCTGGAGGACGTTCTCGAGTTGCTCAGCGACCAGTACGCCCGGGATATCCTCGCAGCAACGAGTGAGCAACCAATGTCCGCCCAACAACTCGCACAGCAGTGTGATATGTCGGAACCGACGGTATACCGCCGAGTTGAGTGGTTACAGGAACACGGATTGCTGGCAGAGCGAACGGAGATCCAGACTGGGGGAAACGATTACAGCGTCTACCGAGCGACGCTCTCGGAGTTCACACTTACCCTCGAAGATGGGGCGTTCGAGCCACGTATCGAACGCCGCTCGACGCCGGCGTTCCCGGGACAAGACGAGGACGATACGGCGGACCGGTTCACGAAAATGTGGGAGAATCTATAATATGGTCCTGATATCCACGATTGCCGACTGGCTCATTCTCACACTGGCTTTCGGGTCGACGATCATCGGTGCGTACATCGGGTACCAGGCATACCGGGGCTACCGCCGGCACGACAGCCTCACCATGCAGTACCTGTCCGTTGGCCTGTTTCTCCTCACTGCCGCCGCGTTTACTGTCGCGTTCGTCGGCTCAGCCCTGCTACGGGGCAATCTTCTCCCGTCGAATTTCCAGCAACCGCTCACTCTCGTCACGCGGATGCTCCAGTTCATCGGTGTCCTCTTCATTGCGTACTCACTCCACCGGCGCGGATGACGATGCGCGTTCGAGCGACACAGTTATGATGGTGACACCGACCAACACGGTACGGTCCAGCCGAGTGCAAGGACGGTCCAAAGCGATACTCTCCAACCGCGAGGGGACGCAATACACGTCTTCTAGAGCTGCACAACTGGGCGTTACTACCGCTCACGTTATCTAGCTGGTGAATCCGCCGAATCAGTCGTTGAATGTCTCGTTATCGGGGCTTTGCGCAATTCTACACGAGAGCGATCCAGTCGACGTCTACACTCTTCGATGTGCATATCTTGCATATCGCTATCTACACGTCGTGGTGGTTGACCACAGGCTGTCTCCGGCAGTAGTATTGTATGTGGAGGGTTCGATACCGTCAGTCAGGATGACTGCAACCGTTGTACTCTGTGATTCCAAAACAGTTGATCCGACAGACCAATCCGACATACTGGAGGCTGCTGACGCGACGATAGAGATCCTTGAAGAGAAGACCGAAGCCGCCGTCAGCAGCGCTGTCCGGGATGCAGAGGCGATCATTGTCGACGCACAGACCCCAGTCACGGCAGCGGTACTGAATAATACGGCATCGTTACAAGTCGTTGGGCGGGCCGGCATCGGCGTTGACAATATCGACCTCGATGCGGCAGTCGCCAATGACATCACCGTGGTGAATGTGCCTACGTACTCCCTCGAAGAGGTCTCAACCCATGCCTTGTCGCTTCTGTTGGCATGTGTCCGTGCAGTCCCACAGTACGATCGGGCGGTGAAAGCTGGCACATGGGACTGGCAGCAGGGACAGCCGTTACATCGAATGACAGACCGGACGCTGGGGCTAGTCGGATTCGGCAACATCCCACGCCGACTCGCGTCGAAGCTCCGGACTTTCGGGGTCGAGGTGATAGCGACCGATCCCCACGTTTCCGAGGCCCGGATGCGTGACTATGGTGTCGAAAAGGTGGCGTTCGAGACACTACTCGACCGGGTAGAGTATTGCTCAATTCACGTTCCACTGTACAAGGCGACTCGTCATCTGTTTTCGACGGCGGAGTTTGTACGTCTCTCCGAGGAGTGTATCGTGGTGAATACGTCCCGCGGTGGAGTCATCGACCAAGCTGCACTCGTCGAGGCCCTCTCTACTGGGGAAATCGCGCGTGCTGGCCTCGACGTGCTCGAATCCGAACCGCCAGCCGCCGACAGCCCACTGCTCAACCGTGACGATGTCGTGCTCACGCCCCACGCTGGATGGTACTCCGAAGAGAGCCAGACGGACCTCTCGAAAGGCGTTGCCGAGGGCGTTGCTGCAGTACTACGAGGTGAGCAACCCGACAACGCTGTCACCCCAGACACGGTGTGGAGCTGACACCTCCATCACGGTCAGTCTCGTTGGCGAGGAACAGTTTCGAGGGGTCTACCAGACAGCGTTTTAGGAGCGGTTTCGTACCGTCGATAGATGCGCTCGACGCTGTCGCCGTGGCAGATAGTCACTGTAGTCGGTCTCGTCGTCGCCCCCATCGTATTCGGTGCCGCGTTCGCGGCCGACCTCGGCAGCGAGCGGCCCGATCCCGTTCCGTTCGACCGGACCGTCCAGCGTGGCATCACGATGGCCGACGAACAGCGTGCGCTCAGTCGTGATATCAGCGTTCCACGAGCGGAGGTGTTCTATTCGCAGTACCGCTACGTGGTCGGGTACGTCGGCCTCGACCGGACGGTCGCGGCGCTGACCGAACCGGGTCACGAACAACAGTTCGGCTACCCGCTCGCGGTGTACGTCTCCGACTACAGTGGCGCCGGTGCGACCTGTGGCGAGCGCGGTACGTTGCGGACCGACGGGCCGACAGGATGGACCGCAGCGATCGAGGCTCATTACGTCGTCAACGGGAGCACGCGGGCTCCCTCGGGACCCGTGGTGGTGCCGTTCGGGACCCACGCCGACGCCGCGGCGTTCGCAGACCGCTGTGGCGGCCGGGTCATCGACTGGTCGATACTCCGCAACCACTCGTTCGGGGTGGAGGGTCCCCTCGCCGTTCGAGAACAGGTCACGGACCGGCGATCGACGACCAACGAGACCGTCCAGACGGCCCGCACTCTCGACACGCGGCCGGTGTCGGTCGTCGTCGGTGAGGACGCACCCACGGTACAGGCCGCCGTCGACGCCGCGCCGCCCAACACCACCGTCGTCGTCCCGAACGGTAGCTACCACGAGCGGGTGACCGTCGACGACCCGATAACGCTGCGTGGGCGGAACGCGACACTCGACGGCGGCGGCAACGGCACGGTCGTCAGGGTGACCGCCGACCGGGTCGGGCTCACCGGCCTCTCGGTCACCGGCGTCGGCAACCAGACAGTCGGGAACACGTCGACGGCGGAGGACTCCGCATGGGACGCGACCGTGACGGCGGCCTACGGGAACAGCGACGCCGCCGTGGCCGCGCGAAACGCCTCGGCGCTGTCCGTTTCGAACGTCACCGTCGAGACACGGTCGAGCGGGTTCGTTCTCAGGCGGACGCCGGACGCCGTCGTCGAGAACGTTACCGTCAACGGGACCGACAACTGGCAAGACGGCTTCATGGGCGTCGTCGGGATGCACAGCGATGTCGTCGTCCAAGACAGTACGTTCCGCGGCGGGCGGGATGGCATCTATCTCCACCGCGCCGACGGGACCGTCGTCCGCGACAACACCTTCCGGGACGGCCGCTTCGGCGTCCACCTGATGTACACCTCGTCGGCGCTCGTCGCGGACAACACCGCCCGCGAGCAGAAGTACGCGGGTATCGTCGTCATGACCAACCCCGAAGGCAACGCAGTCGTCGGCAACGACGTTCGGGACGCCGGCAGCGGCATCTTGATGGCCGGGAGTCGGAGCTACGTCGGCCACAACGTCGTCGCCAATACGACACGCGGGCTGTCGGCGAACGCCGGCCGCTCCCTGTACGAAGACAACGTCGTCTACGGGAGCGACATCGGCATCACCGCTGCCACGGTCCTGCCGTCGAACACCGTCACCGAGAACGACTTCGTGGCGAACGACAAGCATGCCGTCTCCGGTCCCGGACCGTTGCGGTGGTACACCGACGACGGCCGAGGGAACTACTGGAGCGGCGCCTACGATCTCTCGGTGGACGGTGGGCCGACGCTGACCCGACCGTACTCACCGACCGACACCGTGGACAGACGACTCCACCACACTGACTCGGCGGTCGTCCTCCGTTCGGCACCCAGCGTCCGCGCGCTCCGAGCCTTACGCGGGACGACACCCGGCTTCCGCCGCGGGAGTATCGTCGACACTCACCCGCTGTCAGCGCCTGCCCACCCCGAGACTGTCGCTATGGTACGGAACGAAACCACGACGGATGTATCGCCATGACTCCCCCACCACTCTCGACAGACGAACTGACGAAGTCGTACGGCGACGTGACCGCACTCGACTCGGTCTCACTCGACATCCCAGCGTCCGCGGTGACCGGGTTCATCGGCCCGAACGGGTCCGGAAAGACGACGCTCCTAGAACTCCTGCTCGGCGTCGAGCGGCCGACGCTGGGGACCGTCGAGTACAATGGCCCCGAGGCTGTCCGACGCTTCGGCTACCTTCCCCAGCAACCGACGTTCCGGCCGGGGTTCACCGTCGCCGAAACGGCCGCGTTTTACGCCGATCTCGTCGACGACGACCCCGACCGACTGTTGGACGCAGTCGGTCTGGCGGCCGTGACCGAACGCCCGGTGACAGGCCTCTCGGGCGGGATGCGGCGGCTACTGGGTATCGCACAGGCGCTGGCCGGTGACCCGCCGGTGGTGGTACTCGACGAACCAGCCAGCGGGCTTGACCCGGCGATGAGCGAACGGATTTTCGAGATCATCGACTCTATCGCCGCCGAGGGCCGGACCGTCGTGGTGAGTTCCCACGACCTCCCGCTCGTCGAGCGAACAGCCGACCATCTCGTCGTCCTCGAATCGGGGGAGGTGCGTGCGGCCGGCAGTCCGGCGTCGCTCCGGGAAAGAACCGGTGGCCCCCTACACGAGACGTTCGCGTCACTGCTGGCGGGTGAGACGACCGTCGTTACGGGACGGAGTGACGCATGACGACGGCCGAACGTGTCTGGCGCGTCTTCGCCCGAGAGGTGCAGGCGGCAGTCCGAACACGGAGTTTCCTCGCGCTGGCGCTGGTGACGACGATAGCCGTCTTCGGCGTCGCCACCGCCGGCGGCCCGGCGGGCGGCTACGTCCCGACCGTCGTCGACGTGCTCGTCGTCGTCGAGATACTCGTCCCGACCGTGGCCTTCGCAGTCGGCTACCGCGCGATGGCCGACCCGATCGCCCGGGGTGAACTCGACGTGATGGAGACCTACCCGTTGCCGACGTGGGGGTACGTCGGTGGCACGTACGCGGGCCGTGCCGTAGTATTGTCGGCCGTCGTCGGTGTCCCCCTCGCAGCACTCGGCGTGTACGTCGCGACGACGGCGGGTCCCGAGACGACGGTGTTCGCGAGTCATCGCGGCATCGACTCGCCCCTGTTGTACCTGCGGTTTCTCGCGCTAACGCTGCTGTACGGGTTCGTCTCGCTCTCACTGGTGGTCTTGCTGTCGGTGCTAGCCGGTTCCCGCAGCCGCGCCCTGGTTCTCGCACTGGCTGGCCTGCTCGTGCTGACCGTGGGCGGGGACGTAGCGGTGTTTGCGGCACTGGACGGGAGTGTCCTGCCGAGCGAGTCACTCGGCGGGGTCCTCGCAGTCACACCGGCCGGTGCCTACCGCGGGCTGGTCTTCGACCAGGTGTTGTACGTGGCCGTCCCGACCCGGTCGTCGTTCGTCCCGGGGTGGCTCGCGACCGGTGCGCTGGTTGGCTGGTGGGCGGCGACGCTAGCTGGCGCAGCGGCGGTCGCCCACCTGCGGTGACTCACCTGGAATCGGCCAGACTCTCGTCGACGAGGCGCGTGAACCGGTCGACGAGGCGGTCTGCGAGCGATGGCGTCACGTCATCAAGCAGCCGGCGCGTCTCGTCCGGCCGAGCCAGTTCGACGACGACACGGCCGTTCTCACCGTACGACTTCTCGACGATGCCGGTGTCGTTCAGCGAGGAGACGTGCCACGCGACAGTACTCCGGCTGAGGTCGAGTCGGTCGGCCAACTCGGCCGCTCCGAGCGGTCCATCGTCGATGAGGTGGGCCAGTAGTGCCCGCGCCGTCTCCCGCCGGACGAACGCGAGGACGCGACGCTCCCACGGGTCGTATGACCGGTCGTAGTAGTGTGTCCGGCCCTGGATCTCCTCGGCGACGATATCGCCGGCCCGTTCCAGCTTTCTGAGGTGGTACTGGGCCTGTCCCGTGGCGATATTCAGGTCTTCCCTGACCGCGGTGAAGTGGACCCCTGGGTTGGCTTCGACGTGCTCGTTCACTCGCTCTCTGACCGTGGGCATTCGGTATCTCTCGATTACCCACCGGAGTTACAACAGCCCACCGTTCGTTCTCACTTCTCGGGAATCCCCTACCCGCGACTGACTAGTTCGCGCTGGATGGCTTCTGCGGGGAGGGTCTGGCCCCCGTACTCCTCGGTGAACGACTCGGCGTCACCCTCGTCCCCGAACGGGACGATGGCAGTCCCCATCGCACTTTCCACATCGCTGTTGGCGACGACAGTGAGCTCCGCCGACACGGTGAACGCTGACGCGTCCAGATGGTGTGTCAGCACGGTGGCACCCCCGTCGGTCCGGACCTCGTAGTCGACGGCGCTGTAGTCGGTGAGAAACGTCGTCGCCGGCGTCCATCCCTCCTGTTCTTTGGCGAACCGGTGACGATAGGTGCAGCTCGTGCTGCAGAACCGGGCCGGTTCGTCGTGTCCGGTGGGAGTGTTGTTCCGATAGTACGTCTCCCCGACCGGCCCGGGATGTTCGGAGATGACCATGCCACACTGGTCGCAGTTCTCGTCCGTTGCGATGGTGACCGGCGCAGCTGTTTCTCCACCGCTTTGACAGCCGGCGAGTGTCAGCATCGCCGCTGTCCCGGTGAGCAGGTCTCGTCGTGTCGGGCCGCGTTTCCGTTCGGTCATACCGGTGGATACCCCGACGACGGACAAATGGCTCTTGGTGGGGTCATCGAAAACCAGTCACTCCGGGGCCTCTGGCCTGTCGACGGCGAAGATAGCCGCTAGCACCAACAGCGCGATCGAGAGGTCGACACCGTGACCGGCGAGGTGGTGAATCGGCATTGGGACGGCACCGAACACGGTTCCGAGACCCACGACAGACCGGACGACGAGCAGCCCGATAGCGACCGTCAACAGCAGGTACGTCCGGTTCCGACGGCGGAGCGTCCCGGCGGTGGCGACGAGAAACAACGCTACTGTGCCCAGTGTCGCGAGTCCGATGAGTACCAGCAGGACCGTGGCTTCGCCCCGTCCCAGCCACTCGCCGGTTAGTTGGAGCATCGCTCGACACGTGACTTCGGGAGTGACCGTAGAAACGTTTTCGACGTCCAACTGCGTCTTCGCGTGGTGTAGAGTCGTGACGGTTCTGCAAAGACGAGTAAGCCCCTCGACGATACCGGGGCGGACGTGGTCAGGTCGACGGAAGCGTCGGCAACTAGCTGTCGACAGTTGCCACAGGACAACTGGACGAACGAGCCCGGCCGGTAGTCCTGCATGTGCGGAAGAGCTCGGGCTTCTATCGACACCCTCCAATACTCCGCAATCAGGCCTGTTCGGTTCCAGTGATCTCGAAGCGTGCTCCACCGGTCTCGCTTTCTGTGAGCCTGATAGTCCACCCATGGGCGTCAGCGACCTGCTTGACGATGCTCAGACCGAAGCCCGTCCCGTCGTCTGCCGTTGAGTATCCCGCATCGAACACCGACTCGCGCTCGTCGGCTGGAATTCCCCGCCCGTCATCTGCAATGTAGAACCCACTGTCGAGGTCCCCCACTGTCACTGTGGTAGCATCACCCCCGTGTTCGACAGCGTTCCGAACGAGGTTCTCTATCAGTTGCTGGAGACGGCTTCGGTCGGCTTGGATCGTTTTGTCGGTCGTGATTTCGAGTGTTGCCTCGCCCGTTTCGACGTGTTGCCAGCACGCGTCGCAGACTTCTCCGAGGGCAACGTCTTCCATTTCGTTCACTCTGACGCCCTCGCGAGCCAACGTCAGGATATCCTCGATCAACACATCCATTCGGTCAAGCGCTCGCTCGATGGGGGCTACTTGTTCGGTTTCACAGTCTTCTTTCAGGAGTTCCAGTCGTCCCTGGGCCACCTGCAGTGGATTCCGCAGATCGTGGGAGACGACGCTGGCGAACTCCTCAAGGCGTTCGTTCTGACGTTCCAGTTCCGCCTCGCGAGCGCGTATCTCTGCAGTCCGCTCGACCTGTTCGAGCGCCGCTGTGATGTTGCTGGCCAAGATCTCCACGAGGACGCTATCCTCGTCGTCGAAGGTTGCTGCCGTCGGTGAGCTGGCGATCAAAACTCCCGCCTCGCCGAGTGGGAGGATGAGTTCACTCCGTACTGGGGAGTTCGGATTGTGTATGTCCGGGTGGTCGTGGACGTCCTCGATCGCGAGTGGTTCGCCCTGTTCGTAGACGCGCCACGCGATGCTGTCCTCGCCCGTGAACGTCGGCGGATCGCCGACGAGATCGTGTCCAGCGTCGGTTTGCGCGACCGGGACAAGCCCGCTCTGCTCATCGTATAGATGAATCCCGTTCGCCTCCAACCCCAGCACGTCGGCGGCGGCCTCGACCCCGATCTCGGCGACTTCCGTCCGCGTCTCTGCGGCCATCAACTCCGGCGTCGTTTCGTTGAGGGTTGCGAGACGCCTCTCGTATGTCTTGCGCTCGGTGACGTCCGCTGCGATACCGAGGACAGCGCGATCGTCGACATCGCCGAACTCGTACGGTTGTAATCGCGGTTCGAAGACGTGTGTCTCACCGTCCGGATCGGAAACTTCGACCTCCGGAGCCCGCTTTGTCGTCCCCGTTTCGAGTGTTTCGCCGATAAATTGCTGGAACTGCGCGGCGGCGGACCCATCGAGCACCTCCGCGATATTCGACCCTTCGATATCCTCGACAGTGGAGTCGTGAAAGGCCGCGAGCGCTTCGTTCACGAGAAGGTAGTTCCCGTTCTCGTCGAGTACGTAGAGCAGATGAGGGAGCGAATCGACGATCTCACGCAACCGCTGCTCGCTTCGCTCGACGTGTTCCCGTGTCCGCTGGTGTTCGACGGCGTTCGTGATACGGTTCGCGAGTACCGTATACTGGTCAGTACCGCCTTCCTTCTGGAGGTAGTCGGTCACGCCAGCAGAGATCGCATCGCTAGCCACTTCCTCCGAACCCTTCCCAGTGAAGAGGATGAACGGCAACTCGGGATACTGCTCCCGGACAGACTTGAGGAACTCAATCCCGTTCTGGCTGGGCATATCGTAGTCCGAGATCACACAGTCGAACCGATTCTGTTCGAGTTGCGCTGCTCCAGCGCTCGCACTGGTGGCTGTCTCGATAACGAACCTCTCGTCCTCGCGTTCAAGAAAGGTAGCAGTCATATCAGCGAAATCAGGTTCGTCGTCGACGTGAAGAACCTGAATGGTGTCTGGAAGCTCGTTCATTATGTACAGCGTGATTGAGGCAACCAATAACGGTTGGGGCGTGAGTATCGGCCATCTTCAACCCTAGTGACAAATAGTACCACAGACCGGATAGTGAAAGACGTACTTCGGGGGCAACGAAAGATATCGAACTCTGGTCAGCGATGGCTGCGACCTGAGGGGGTTCTAGTACGTCAGATGAGTTCAACTCTGCGTCACGCCGAGTCGGCCTGTTGTCTGTGAGGAGTCGCTCCGGTGAGATCGCCGAAAACGAAACGCGCACCGCCGTTCTGACTCTCAGTGAGACGGACAGACCAGCCATGTGCCTGAGCGATCGTCTGGACGATCGCCAAGCCGAATCCGGTCCCCGAAGACGACGAGGTGTGCCCGTACTCGAAGACACGGTCACGTTCCGTAGCTGGGATGCCCGGACCGTCGTCTTCCACATATAACTCGTCATCCTCGCGACCAACGGTGATCGTCACCCCCGACCCGCCATGTTCGACCGCATTTCGGAAGAGGTTCTCGAACAGTTGTTGAAGACGCTGGGTATCCGCCTTGAGGACCCCTTCGGCATTATTGACCAGCGTGGCTTTCTCGTGGTCATCGACGTTCTGCCACGCATCGTCGACGACCGAGGCTAACGTCACCTGTTCGACATCGTCTACCGATTGTCCCTGACGGGCCAACGCCAGAAGATCCGTGACGAGTGCGTCCATCCGATCGATCGCGTCGGCCGCTTTGTCGAGGTGGGCCGTGTCGTCCTCCTGACGGGCCAGAGCAACGGATCCGTCCGCGACAGCCAACGGGTTCCGCAAGTCGTGGCTGACAACACCTGCAAACTCCTCAAGGCGTTCGTTCTGACGCTCTAGCTCTGCCTCTCGGCGTACTTGTTCGGTCACGTCACGCAGGACGATCAGCAGTCCCCGACGGATGCCGAACTGGTCCTCTATCGATGTCACGTTCGGGTCCAATGTCACCGAATCGTTCTCGCTGGTCGTGTAAACGAAGGGTTCCTCGTCATCTATCGCCGCTGCGAGCGACGGCGAAACGTCCGTCAGTGACCGTCCAGTCAGACTCCGCTCAGAGTCCGCGTTCACCGCAGACGGAGTCTGGTCCCGGGCAAACAGCCGCTCGGCCGCGCCGTTTGCGTCGTAAATTTTCTCCTCCGGGCCGGTCACGAGGACAGCGTCGTCCATCTCTTCGATCAGTAGATCAGCTGCGAGAGGAGTCACATCGAGGAAATCGTACCGAAACAGTGCGATCCAGATAATGCCACTGTTGACCACGAGCGCGAAGGGAGTCAAGTTGATCGGCGTAACTCCACCGTGATACAGGAACCCGCCGATCGGAATGAGGAGACCACCGAGTAAGATCAGGCCAGTCTGCTTCCGATAGAAGCTCCGGGTCTGAGAATAGAAGCGTACCAGTAGAGCGTACCCAGCCACCGTCAAGAATAGGACGTAGAGGATCTGGAGGTCCGAGACCACTGTCGGCTGAATTTGAATCGTTGTCAGCCCCTCGAACTGGGTAGTGTTGACGTCGTGCAGTACTACCCTGTGAAACGGGTTCGTGGCCAATAGAAGTGTAAAGGCGATTGGCTCTCCCCCGAGGAGTGCGACCCGCCGGGACGTGAGCCAGGCCCGGTTTCCCGTATACACGACTACGAATAGGACGAAGAGCACGGCGATTCCCTGTATAAAGCCTGTATAGATCACGTGGCTCGCGAAGGCGACCGGAACGCTGGGGCTGAGATACATCGCGAGTATCGCGACACAGGTCAGTGCACTCGCGAGATTGAGACCGAAAAACGCACGATTGACGGGCATATCGTTCCGATACGCGACCGTTGCCAGCCAGACGCTGACGACTACGCCGAGCGATACGCCGAGCAGAATCGTACTCCCCAGTATCGTCAGTGCTTCTGCCACTATCCAACCATTAAACGGTTCTCAGATCCTATGCTTTTCGGTAGATCTACACAGGGCCCAGATCATTTGTGGCTAAAGCCGGTACGTTTTCTCAGCTATCGTACCAACTGAAACAGTCTGTCAACAAGATCTCCGTATTGACCGATAGGTCTCACGCTCCCGTTGATCAGCTTTCAGCAGTGATCCACTTTTCTCCCCACTCGTGGATCTCATCGAACGCCGAGTGGAGTTCTTCCCCTTTCGGCGTCAGGGAGTACGACACTGCGACAGGACTTCCCGTCGTCTGTGGTGACGGTACGATCCGACAGTTCCGTCCACGGACACTACGTCGCCGGTATCGAACGATCCGAACGTGCGAATCTGGCAACACTGGGCGGTCTCCCGGCGGGAATGGTTCGGTATGCCAGTCCGCTTCGAGCGGTCGGCCATCCGCTGAACTCCGGAAGGATGTCATGCCCGGTCGGCCGATCCCTTGTGTTCGCCGGTCGATCGTTTCGGCAGGTGCGACTCCATCCGGAAACTCCGGCACTCAATGGTTAGGTTTGCCAGTCTCGGCGCCACCAGCAGGGATGACACCGACCGACGACCAGCAGCCAGGGATCCCTGTTGTTGTCGGCGAGCGTGATGTACTTACCCAGCTCCGGGAGCCGACTCATCGGCCACCTCCGACGGGGCCGCCCTCTGGCGATCCAGAAAATTTATGTCTGTGGTGGCCACACCGATCTAGTGGGTCCCGGTTCCCGCTTCACAGTCCCCTTCCACACGCCCCGAGCACTCCCACCGGGGCCCGACTGACCACCTGTTTCAGCGCCGACCGCGGGGTCGTCATGTCTCCTCGCGGTTCGGCGGTTCCCCTTTGGGTTCTCCGATTCGGCAGGAGCGACTGCGCCGTCGTCGCTACCTCCTGCCCCGAGTCGGTTACGAGATACACGTCCAGCAGACCTGCTCGGGCGGGGGCACGTGATAGGAGGGCAGCCCGTCGTGACGGCCGTCCAGCCCAGGCGCTGTTGGATAGCTAGCAGCGGGCTCTTCCCTGACCGGGAACCGCGGTACAGCGCTCGATATCGACCGACGATTTATCACCAGACCACCCGACTCGGTCGGTGGGGCCCTGGATGATCCCCGACTCTCTCCTGAGCGATCGTGCATCACTCGCTCCGGGGCCCCAGTTCTGGCTTACTGGTGGAGCCAACAGGTCAACCGGTCGTGAATACAGCGCTGGAGAGTCGTTCGCGAGAGGAGAGTTTCGGCTATCGAGATCATACGCTCTCTTGACGACTGAGACAGCCGTCACTCGCTGGCGTTCCTCGATACGACGGTGAGTTGGCGTGCAAACTCTGTCTGGGTCGCTACTTCCGAGAACGGGATCGTTTCGTCGCCGACCTGAAGGAAGCGCACCTCCGGTCGCTGCTTGAGACGGTTGTACAGGCGGTTCGCGAACAGATGAGATGGGACTGTCGTGTCCGTGGCGACCGATAGTTCCAGAAGATTGCGGTAAATCGGGGAGAGACCCGGCGTCAGACAGTAGCGAACCGGGTTGACTGCTTGTATGTAGGGTTCTACAGCCAGTTCTGAAGCCAACTCGTTGGTCGCAGATCTAACGCTTGGTATCGTGTCTGTATCCCGAGGGTCGACTAACGACTCGTCAATCTCGAAGTATAGCTCCATTTCCAGACCGGAGACATCTACGATGGGCGTGTCTCGGCGCTGGTCCATACAGAATACACCGGCTACGGCAAGTTACGCGTTGGGTAGCAGGCCAAAAATTACAGGAGCCAGTGAACATCGCTGCACACCCGATCGTACGGTTGCAGTCCGATCGGTGTGTACATCGTTTCAATTGGTACTGTCGATCCCGCGGGTGTCCCGGAAACCCATGGATTGCCGTGGCTCGGCAAGTCACGATACCGGTACTGTTCGGAAGAACGCGTCGCTATCTCCGACGAATCGGACTGAGAACGGCGTACCATCGCTTGCCTGGCAGCAGCGAACTGATGAACCGAGATAGCTACAAAACCGTGCCAACGTGGCCCGCGTTATCTGCCGAATTGCGGCAACAATTTCGTCATACCACGAAACTAATACTTTAGATTCGTGTTGGCTGAGATAGAGTTTCGATGTCTCTAGCAGTGACGTTGGCGCTCTTCGTCGTCGCCGTACTATCGTTGCTGCCCGAGACTGACAGACTCCCGCCGCTGCTACTCGTTGGAGCGGTCGTGGGAGCGACAGTTGGAACAGTCACGACCTTCGACCCCCGATATGCCGGTATTGCAGCGGGAGGGCTCGTTATATGGAGTGTCGTCTATCTGCTCGTCAGTGACACAGCCGATACGGAGGCCGGCGAGGAGCCTACGCCGAGAATACGAAAGCCGTCGGAACTACCGGATTTCGACGATGTAGGCGGGTTAGAAGATCTAAAACAGCGACTCGAAGAACGAGTAATCGCTCCGATAACATCGCCTGATGCGTACGAGGAATACGATATCAGTCCCGTGAACGGGATCCTCCTCTATGGCCCTCCCGGGTGTGGAAAAACGTTCGTCGCGAACGCGTTGGCGGGGGAGTCCGGGTTCGCATTGATTTCCGCCACACCGACCGACATTACGAGCAAATGGGTCGGGGAGGCCGCACAGAACATCCAAGTGCTCTTCGAGACAGCTCGGGCGAACGAACCCTGTGTTCTGTTATTGGATGAACTCGATGCCGTGGCCGCCAGTCGCTCGGAAATGGGGACCAGTTCACAACAACAGATGGTGAACCAGTTGCTCGTCGAACTCGCGGCTATCGACGGCTCCGATGTCGTCGTCGTCGGGACGACAAACCGACTCGAAGACATCGACACGGCGATCAGGCGGTCGGGGCGGTTTGACGACAGGATCGAGGTCCCGCCACCGGATGCCGGAGCCAGACGTGAGATACTGCGTGTCGCACTCGACGGTCGGCCAGTGACGAGTACTCTCGACCTCTCGAAAACGGTGTCGGCGACGGCCGGGTACGCCTCCAGCGACGTGGAAACGCTGGCCGAGATCGCTTCGAGGCACGCCCTCAGTGCGAGCGAACCGATCGACGAACACCATCTTTCGGCGGCAGTTGCCGAGACCGGGACGAGCATTGCCAACTGGCTCCCCGCATACGATTCTGTCACAGAGGGTCGGACCGACGTGTCGGTAGTCCAGCCCGATGGGGTGAACATCTCAGCGACAGAGACGCTCGAGACGGACGTGCAAACCCGCTTTTCGGACGTATTGGGGATGGAAGAGACGAAACAGCGGATCCAGACGCGCCTGCTTGATCCGGTTCGGAACAACGCATGGTACGAGACGGTCGGGCTGGCTGATGTCGACGGGGCATTGTTTCATGGCCCCTCCAGCTCAATCCTGACCAAGTTGGCGCGGGCGACCGCAGGTGAACTCGGGCTCCCGCTTGTCGTCATTTCCCCGGAACAGCTCGGCACGGAGTTGCAACGGGGTCCAGCCAACAGGATGTCCGAGTTGTTCGCTATCGCACGAGCGAACACCCCCTGCGTCGTTGTTATAACCGACCTCAACCGGCTCGCACCGATCACAACGGACGTCAGACAGGGGATCACGTTCGTCGATCGGCTTGCGGGGCAGCTACGACAGTTGGCAGCGGCGGACTTACTCGTCATCGGAACTGCCACAGGGACAGCAGAGGTCGCATCACCCGTCCGAGACACTGGCTGTTTCGAGGTGAGAATCGAAGTCAGTCGGCCAGATGTCGACACCCGAAAAACAGTGCTTCGCTCCACGCTTACGGACGAGATCCTCGAAGACGGGTTCGACTGGGACCAGGCAGCGGCTGCGGTTGCGGGACTCGCGTCCGACGACATCCGTTCGGTCGCCGAGATGGCCGCTCGGACCGCAGTACGTAACGAACAGCCCCTTTCGACCGAGGGACTTGCGGCAGCAGCGTCTGAGTACCAGTCAGACGGGGAAGACGGACCACCACGATACATCACCTGAATGCCAGAGGACACACAGAGTGAACCAACTGCTGATAAGACAGCTGATGAGCCGTCGCTTCGGCAGTCCGATGCACCAGCCACCGCTGACGGGACCACAGCCGTCGAATCCGGCCTGACGGAGCGGCTTCGACAACTGGTTTATTGGCTCTTCGGTTTCGATCTCTCCGCGAACTTCCTCCCGCGCCTCCTCGATTGGCTGGCCGGCTCTGGACTCGTTCTCCTGCGACTACAGGAGATCGAGTGGCTAGAGTCGGTCGTTGTTTTCGTCTCGGTGGTCGGATACGGGAACTTGATGTGGGGGCTGAGTTGGCTGTTCCTGTTTGCATTAGCGCTCTACTACGTCCCCCGACTGATCCGTCCTGCGGACACGGAGTGGCCCTCCTCTCCTCTGGCCAGGCTGCTCTTAGTCGTCCCGTTCGCGGCCGCCGGTCTGCTAGCTGAAGCGGGCTTCCGACAGCTATTCGCCACCATCGGTGTCCGATCCACTGCACCACTTACGGTCCCACTCACCCCGTTGATCGTCGGGGGAACCGCTCTCGGGAGCGGCGTGCTATTCGCTGGCGTGTATGCGACTATCCCTCATGGCTCATCTCGGGCAAACAGTCTCCCTGGCTATGTCGTCCGTGGATTGGTTCTGGTCGTACTCGTCGGCGTGTTTCTCGCGGAATTCAGTCTGTTGAGTCCGATCGCCGAGGTGTTCGCTCTCGGGTTCCTCCTCGTCTCGCGGAACTCTCCGCTGCCCAGCGATCCTGCGGAACGCCTTATCGAGGGTGCGACCACCGTTTGGGAACACGCAGCACTGGTCGTGATGGCAGTGTGGGTCACCTCCGTGCTTGCTGTCGTCGGGTTGGTCGCTCTCGTGATTCGGTTCCGTTCGCCAGCCGATTTTTTCTCCGTGGCTCCACTGGGGTTTCTGTTTCTGCTCCTCGTCGCGACGAGTGTCGGTCTCTACGCGTATCTGTACTGTAGCCGCGCGCTCTTGATATCTCGGCGTAACGCTGATCTACAACGAGAATCGCTTACTTCGCTTGCAGTGGGACTGTTGCCGACGGCAATCGGCGTGGGTCTGCTGGTAGACCGCTACGTGTTTTCCGACCCAGTGGGCGGTCCCACCTTGTTTCAGTTTCTTGTTGGGGGCCTGTTGGTTTACTTCTCCCTGGTCTCTCTGTTGTTCTCGGAACTCGATGGCGGCAACGACCACGACGAGTTGCGCGTCCGGAAATCAGTCACAAAGAGCGACGATGGCGGTGAAAAACTCGTACAGTTCAGTCTGGATTCGGAGTACGATGAGAGCGTCGAGGTGTCAATCAGCGATCCGTTGACGAAATGGCAACACCACGAGATATGGATGTACGATACGAACCAGGTCGAGGACTGGGCACGCACGGACGCTGGCGTGGAGTTTACTACAGTTGTTCCGGCAGCCGGTGAGAAAGAGATCAAGTACGGTGTTGCTATCCCGCAACGAATCGGGGCTCGGAACTACCAGACCGAGTACGATACGGTGGTTCGACCCGCGGAACGCGCACACTTCGACGATGGGGAGTCGGCACACACGAGTAACGAGAATATCGCGTCGTTCAACTACCCAAGACATCATCAGGCAGTTTTCGATGTCGGCGTGTTTTTCGGATTGACCACGCTGTGGATTCGACAGTTCGCTCCGATGGCACCAGTATTCGAGATGACGGGGCCTGTCGTCGGGAGTGGTCCAATAGCAGGAGCGGCGGTGCCGCTTCTCACTGTCGTTGCTAGTTATCTCCCGTTTGCGGTCGCCATTCAGATCCGAGAGCTTGCTGCTGCCTCTAGTCTGGGTACTGAATCACGAACAGGGATACGACAGACAGTCGTCGCCAACAGGAGCATACTTGTAGCCGCGGGAGCGGTCCTCTCGGTGACTGTGTTTGCGTTCTGTTACAGGATACCAGCCCGGTTCGGGATCTCGACTACCCTCGTGGGTCTCGTCGGTAGCCTCTGTTTCTTGCTTTTCGCTCGCTTGTCGATCGGAGTCAGTCGGACACTCGAACTCGTGGTCCAGGTGTGTCGCTCGGGTATGCTCCTTGTCTGGAAACAACTGGTGGTGCTGTTCACTACGTTGTTGATTGTCCCTGCCATCGTCTTCGACTGGTAGTGTGGTCTGATGCCCTCAGACGGGTCGACGACGAACCCTACAGCGGCTCATGTCGGCGCGGATCGCTCGATCAACACCAGGGCGTGGCCTCCGCCGTTTCGATCTGCGACCAGCAACCAGCACCAATCGCCGCGACACCAACGGGTACCCGTTCCACGACGGCCCGTGGAGGGAATACCACGACGTGACCCAACAGCGAGCCGACAGCACCCGAACGTCAGTCGGTCAGCGGGAACGATCCATCCCACACGGTCGTCGGGATCGCGTCCGCGTACGCACTCCGGACGCAGTTGTCCAAAATCGCCTCTGTCTGAATGGCGTCCCGACCGGTCGAACGGTTCGTCTCCCCGTCCAAAAGGACGGCCTCCACGTGATCGAGGAGGCCACCGTGTGTCGATTCTGGTTGGTTGCATGCGACACTCCCCGACTCTCCGGCGACCTCGTAGGTGAAACCGCCGCTGTCCAGCGTCTCGGCGACGATCGAACCCGCCGTGCCTCGAATCACGAAGCGATCAGTCGAACCCGCGCCGACGAAATCACTCGTCACTGTACAGCAGATCCCATCCGCGACAGCGAGTGACAGGGAGACGGCCGTCTCCGTTCGACTGTCTCCGTCATCACAGCGGACGACGCCGGTAGCCTCAGTCGGCGCGCCCAACAGGTGACAGAGTAGGTCGACGCGATGAGAAGTCGCATCGACGAACCAGCCGCCGCCACTGATCTCGGGTGTTTCGCGCCATCCGCTGTCGTTCGGTCGCGGGAATGCGTGGTTGACGATGGCGGACACCGGTTCACCGATCCGGCCCTCCGCGAGCAACTTCTGTATCTCCTCGACATGCGGGTGGAACCGCCGGTAGTACGCGACAAACAGTTCGACACCGGCCCGGTCGCAGGCGTCGATCATTTCACGCCCCTCCGTGAGACTACGCCCCATCGGCTTCTCAACGAGGACCGGTTTGCCAGCCTCGGCCGCGGCAACGGTGAAACCCTCATGGGTGTTGGGCGGCGACGCCACGTAGACGGCGTCGATCTCCGGGTCCGTGATGACTTGTTCGGCGTCACCGGTTGCGACCGGCACGTCGTGGGCCGCCGCGTACCGTGTGGCCGATTCGCCGTCGCTGGAGGCGACGGCCCCGATGCGACTTCGTTCGGATCGGTGGAACGCGGGACCGCTCTTCCGTTCGAGAACATCGCCACAGCCGATCACGCCCCATCGGATTGGCGTGGACAGGCTGTTACGTTCGTACATATGTCGTGCTCACCCCCACCCGTGCTAAAACTTCGCCCCGAGAACGAAACAGCGGTACGCCGAACGATTCGCTGTTCGGTGAGCACGTTGACGTTCGACTCTTCGTAGTCGAGCAACTGTGACAGTACGGGTCGCACTGCTATCGAAAGCCAGTGGGGTCGTCGTCGAGGAGACAGGCGTGTTCGTCTATACGCTCGTTCGTGGCCCCAACGGGAGATCGAATTCGATCCACGGTCCGGCGCGAGTTTCGGGCGGATCGAGTCCAATTCGTCGGAGTGGCCCGCACGAGGCTATTCCGTATCCGAACCCATAACTAAGCGGGATTCATCCTGAAGTGGTATACCACTAAGATGGCGGAGTACAACCAGCACTGCCCCAGCAGTTCCGGTATCGATCCGACCGCTTCGACTGTCTGTGGCGTTCACAATTACTAAACCGTCTGCGACCCCGTGCTGGCAATATGCCCTCCACAGTCGGCGATCGTGCCCGAGAGTTGTCGCTCCAATACTACGAGGACGCTCTCCCCGCCCACGATATCTTCCACGCCAAACGGGTCCGTGACGTCGCAGTCCGACTCGCCGAGAGGCATCCCGATCGTGTGGATCGAGATGTCCTGGTTGCAGCAGCCTGGTTACACGATATCGGTCGCCCACTCGAACGTATCGACGAGGTCGACGAGCACGGCGACTGGGCGGCAACAGAAGCGACAGCACTCCTCGGGGACGAGGGGGTATCCGACGGTCAACTGACTGCGATCGAGCACTGTCTGCGAGCCCATAGTCTCAGAGTGAGCTCCCCCGATCCGGAGACGATCGAAGCGAAACTGCTGTTCGACGCCGACAAGCTGGACGCGGTCGGGGCTGTCGGGATCGTCCGACTCGCCTGTATTGTCGGCGAACGGTCGGGACGATCCGGCACGCAGTACGCCGTGATCGACGACACAGCCACGCTCGATACCGAGTCCTCGGAGCTCCCCGATATCGGACTCGTTCGCGAGTGGGCTCGTGAACGACTCGACGCGCTGTACACTGAGCCCGGCCGACACCTCGGTGAGTCACGCTGGGAGTTCCTGCAACAGTTCTTCGCCCGATTCAGCCGCGAGATCGGGACCAGTGAGATCCCTTGACCTCGCTTAGTCGCCCGTTTCGTTCACCACCGTGATATTCGATTCGTTGAGTTCGATAGCGACGGGGCCGGAGCTCTCAGACGCGTTTCGGACGTCGATCGAACTGTTTTCATCGGCCATCGTGACGTCCGATCGGTCGAGTTGGATTTCGACCCCAGACGTGACAACGGTCTCTCTGTCGAGATCGACGGTTATCGTCACCGAACTACCGTTTCTGTCGGGGCGCCGAAGTTCGACATCGACGTAGCCGTCGGCGGTCGCTTTTGTGACCGTCGCTTGCAACGTCGTCGCATCCAGATGTGCCCGGACGTTGTAACTCGTCTGCGGATCGCTCACGACAAGCCGCTCGATCAGCTCCCGGTCGTCCCGATCGAGCGACTCGACCCCGTCGGTGAAATTCAGCCGAACCTCGTCCACGTCCGTTCGGGCAGTCTGTACCGACATCGTCTCGTTGGTGCCATTGAGTGTCCCACGGACGTATGGAAGGCAGTCCCCGGCGGGTCGAACGCGGATGCCAGCGATATCGAGCGGGTCCTCGCGTGCTGTGGACTCGTAGTACTGATTGACCTGAACTTCGAGGTGGGTGTACGCACCGAGACCTGCACGAGTGTGGGTCGCGTCGACGACGCGTTCAGCGAGATGCTGGCGCCCGACTTCCTCGACGACCATGCCGTCGTGGTGGGAGACGAGCGTCACTGTCACGTTTCCGACCTGGTGGATGGTGCTAGTGTGGTTCGGACTGTCCAGGCGGAGGGCACCACTGCACGTGCGCTTGGCTTGCTGGAAGGTGTATACACCGTTGGCTTCGCGAACCGTCTCAGAGTCCTGTTGCTGGTCAGTATTCGGCTTCGTACTACTCGTGTCGGTTCCAGGATCCTCCACAGGGCCAGCGGATGGACTGGCACCCACCATTAGGGCAGCACCGCTGGTCGCAAACAGAACGATCGCGATACCGAACGCGTACGTCGCGAGTCTGTAGTCACGTTGCATTCTGCTCACTCCGTTCGAATCGATCGTGTTGTGTCATCGTGTTCTCCGGCAACAGCCGGGTGGAGACCGATCGGGCGGCCGCGGGTCCGTCGAAAGTGAACCCGCAGTCCACTGCAACTGGTCGTCCCGACTGCTGTGCTCGCGGGTTGTACGAAAACCCTTGTAAGTCACCGTTGGAAACGGGCGTGAAACACGTCTGAAACGCGTTTCACTCCTGTTTCATCCCTGGAAACCATCAGATTCTTACTGTCGATATCGCCAGTCCCAATCATGCCCGTGGTCCCCTCCTCCCGACTGGTGTTCGTCCTGTCACTGGTCGTCCTCGGTAGTAGCATAGGCGTCTTCAGCAGCGTCATCGGGCTCGTGCCCGACGATTCGCACCGACTGACGATCGAGGACGGGAGCCTCGTCACCACAGTCGGCGACGGACGACCACAGGTGTTGGTCGAGGACGTTCGCACCGTTTCTCGGGTCGAGATACGCCGAACAGACGGCTATCACATCGTTCGAGTCGTCGACCGTGAGCCGCCGGCCGTGTCGGCAGAAACCCGTCTCCGAGCCCAACAGGTCGTCTCGTCCGCCAAAACAGTCGGTGCGGACATCCCGCCACCGAACGACGCCACATACGCTGTCCATCGGATCCCAGCACGGCTCGCCAGTGACCGCGCAGCCGTCGTCGGTGCGACACCGAACGCCTCACTACGGACGGCGCTGGCCGCTAACGCGTCTGCATTCTCCGTCGAGAAGCGAGACGAGACGATCGTCTTCGAACGACGCGAGTCCTGGTGGAGCACCGACCGCGTGCTCGTGGTCGTGACACCGGCCAACTCCAACGCACAGTACAGTGTCGTGGTGGATCTCCCCACAACGACCGTCGAATCACTCGTTCGACTCGACAGGGGGAGCAGCCGATGAACGAGGAACGGCCACTCGATCGACCGCCCGTTGTGCATTGCCTACAGCGGTCGTGCTGGATCGCTGGTAGCCGTCTCACGACGCAGATGCGGCCGCACTGGCGGTCACTTCTGGCGAGCACGGGAGCGGGTGAACGCCGATGACACGGTTCCCACGTTCCGAACTGCTTGCGGCAGGGACCCTCGTAACCGCGACAGCGGTTCTCGTCGCACAGTTCCTGACTGCAACACCGACCGTGGTTGCAGTCGCCGACGGAAGCACACGGCTCGGGACCGCGAGCTGGCAGTTCACGCTCCGTGATATCGTTAGTATCACGCTCGCGGCTGTCGGCGCCGGGGCCAGTGCGACGGCCCTTCTCTCCGACGGCTCAGCACCGACACCCACAACAGACGACGAACAAGTAGACTCGTCTCTCGGGCAGTCTAGGGATGGTTCCAGCAACGAGCTACTACAGGCCCGTCGGAACGAGTGGGAGTCGGTTTCGGAGCGGCTCACGGACAACGAGGAGGTGGTGTACCGAACGGTACTCGCTGCCGATGGTGTCCTCCCACAGAGCGAGATTGTCGAGCGGACAGACCTCTCGAAAGCAACCGTCAGTCGGACACTGGACAGCCTGGAGACGAGAGAACTCGTCGAGCGCAAACGCAGAGGGATGGGTAACGTAGTGTTGCTCACATAGCAGCAACGTCGACCGATAAGCCAGTCGGTGCCAATCGGGAACCGCACACGAGTACCACTGGGAGGTACCACCGTGTAGAAACCTTCATACGGCGCGTGTTCCGAACCGGTGGTATGCAAACGCCGACGGGTAGCAGGGAGCCGACATCGGCCGGCCGGGTGAGATCGTACCTCTCGAACATGGGGCCGTCGTGGGTCGCCGGTGCGATCGCCGCGGGTCCGGCGACGATGGGATCGCTTATCACTGCCGGCGGTGCCTTCGGATACGAACTGTTCTGGGTCGTCGTCCTCTCCGCCGTCGCCGGGGCGTTCGCCCAGTACCTCGCGATGCGTCTCGGACTGCTCACCGAACGCGGTATCGTCGGCGTCGTCGCGGACCAACTCGGAGACACCTGGGCCTGGCTGCTCGTTCTCGACGTGGTGGTTGCAGCCGGTGCTGCACAGCTGTTGATCATGAAGACCGTCGCCGGCGTCTCGGCGACCGTAACTGGCGTCGACAGTCGTATCTGGGGTGTCGTATGGGCGGGTATCCTCGCGATCGGGCTCGCCACTCGGGGGTACCGGTTCCTCGAAGTCGCCGCCAAAGTCCTCGTCAGCGGCGTCGTCGTCGCGTTCGTCGCGTCGCTGTTCGTCGTTCCGATCGATTCGACTGCAGCGGTCAGCGGACTCGTTCCGTCGCTCCCATCCGGAAGCGCGCTGGTCGCGGCGGGAATCCTCGGCGGTGCCGTCCACATCACACTGATAACCATGCATTCCTACACGATGCGTGCACGCGGCTGGACCGACGACGACTCCGATCTCGCGACGTTTGACGTCGTCGCGTCGATGTTGGTCGCGTTCGGGACCTACAGCGTCGCGATCTACCTCGTCACAGCGAGTGTCCTCACCACTGGCGACCTCTCGACCGTGGAAGCGGCACAGTCGCTGGGACCGCTCGCGGGTCCGTTCGCACAGTCACTCTTCCTCGTCGGGCTCCTGGGCGCAGCAGTCTCAACGCTCGGTGCAAACACGATCGTCCCGCCGTTCCTCCTCGCGGACAAACTCGGCTGGGGAACGACCGTCGAGGACGACCGATACCGCGGGCTACTCGTCGTCGCGGCGCTCCTCTCGGCTCCGGGCGCGTTCATCGGCGGGCCGATCCTGAGTCAGCTGGCGCTCGTGCTCGCGATCGGGACCGTCGGAACGCCGTTCGCGATCGCTGTCGTGCTGTCTCTGCTCAACTCGTCGGCGGTCCCCGAACCGAACTCGACGCTCGCAAATCTCGCCGGACTCGCCCTGCTGTTCGTCTCCGGAACGCTCGCGGCGAACTTCGTCAGAGAACAGGTCGCTACGGGCATCAGCCCGCTGTCGGGAGCGATTCTGCTCTTCGCAGTCGTACTGGGAGTGGGGACACTCGGAGTGTTCGGGAAGTTCATCCGAGGGGAGGGCGCGCTCGCGTGACTGAACTGGACTTTCCGCTCGAGGGATCGACGCTGATCGTCGGCCCCTCCCAAGCCGGCAAGACACAACTCACTGCCCGCGCCATGGAGGCGTGGATCGAGCGTGAGGGGCAGAGGGACGTCGTTCTCCTCGAATTCGGCCCGGAGTACGATCGCGACGGGACCATCCTCGGTCGATGGCTCGAACGGTATACGGATATCCCGACGGACGTCTGGATCGGGAGAGTTGACGCGCACGCGCCCCGGGCCGAAAGTGAAAGTCAAGCGGAAATGCGGGAGCTCGCCAGGGAAAATGCGATGGCGGCGGCCGACCGGCTCGCGGACGCGCCAGCCGCTCCCGCCGCCGTCTTCGTGAACGACGTTACGATCGGCTACCAGCACGCGCCTGAATCGGTCGAACAGCTGCTTGACTACTGTGACACCGCCGAAACGGCCGTTCTCAATGCGTTCGAGAGTGACGAACTCGGGACGGACAACCCGGTTTCCGTTCGGGAACGCGACGTCGTCCAGGGACTGCGGGCGTGGGCCGACCGGACTATTCCGCTCGGTGACTGATAACGGCCGAAAACAGCCTGTCAACGTGCCTGAGACAGTCGCCGAGACGCTCTGTCTCACCGGGGCGAGAGGTCGTGACCGACTGACCGGTCGCGTCGAAGCCGCCGGGTTCGAGCGATAGGATGTTCCCGCCGCCCTCGGACCCGGCCCCTATTTTGTCGTCGAACGTGACCCTCTGGCTGACTTTGCGACGCCGATAGGGACGAACCGGGACCGGTCGAGGACTGTGCGACTCTCTTTGCTGAGAGCGATGTATTTCTTGAGGCTGCACAGAGGATTGCACTGTCGCGTGATGACGAAGTCGTCAAAGACATCGTCGATCAGCGAATCCGTCCCGTTTCGTCGGTATTTTCCTATTCGTGTCTCTTTTGTAGTTATATTTTCCATATACATTTGTGTTTTTGCCCGCTGCACATTACAATTCACTTATTTGAATGTGCTAATTGCCAATACGTCTCGAAGCATCCCAGACGATTATTCAGACGGCTCTCGATCGCTTTACCCAGCCGATACGCGTTATCGCTTCGGCCCCGATTGGGCGAGGGGTCCAGCGGCGTCTGCGATGATCTCGGCGATGTCCTGTCGTGAACGCACGGAACGAAGTTCCTGGCTCGTCTGCCGGAGGACTTCGATGCGCTGCTCTCTGCGTTTTACGTCCGTAATATCTTGAACAGTCCAATGCAAGAGTGATCCCCGTCTCTGGACTGCCGGGATTCACAGTGGAGGCGGAGCGAGCGCTTCGTCGTACCGCCATCGGAGAGGGTCGCGTCGGTGGTGAACCCGTCAGATTCGGTGACAGCCTGCTCGAACAGTTCGAGCAGTGCAGCCTCGTCGGTCTCGATGAACCGAGTGGGTTCCCGATTCACTCACCGAGAGGCCGTTGCCCACATCGAACCAGTAAAAACGGATGTTGGTCTTCGACTACTCGACATCTGTCAACTGCACCGGCACTCACCTGAGGACAAAGTAGATAGAGGAAAGTGCTCAGACACCGGTGGTCCGGAACCCCTCGAGAAGGTACTGTCTGAGGAAGAAGACAAACACGAACGCTGGTAGGACGATCAGGATACTCGCGGCCATGATCTGTCCCCAGAAGACACGTTGCCCCTCCGAGAGCGTGAACAGCCCGACAGTCAGGGGCCACAGTTCACGATCGGACATCAGTACCTTCGGGATCGTGTATTCGTTCCAAGAGACTGCGTAGGAGAACAGCGCGACGGCGATCATTCCCGGTTTCGCCATCGGGAGCGAGATATCCTTGAACGCCTCGAACCGCGTCGCACCGTTGATGCGAGCCGATTCTTCGAGTGTCTGTGGAACCGTCTGGAAGAACTGCCACATCAGCCAGAGCGAGAAAGGAAGCGAGAGGGCTGTTTCGGCCAGAACAAGCCCCACGAGGTTGTTTGTGAGGTTGATCTCGTTCCAAATGATGAACATCGGGATTGATAGCAGGATGGCTGGAAACATGTATCCGAACAGGACCAAGCGGGCAAACCGTCGTTTGAACGGGAAATCGATACGCGCGAGTCCGTACCCGCCCAACGTTGACAACAGCACAGTCAGGCCCACGACACCCCCGGCTACGAGGAGGCTGTTCTTGTAGAACGTCAGGAAGTCCGTCTCAAACAAGAGCGTCCGATAGTGCACCAGTGAGATCGTTTCCGGGATGAGCTGAAGTTGCTCAGTGAAGATCTGATCCTGGGGACGGATGGACGTATGCAACATCCAGAGGATCGGTACGAGAACGACGGTAAGAACCAGTGCGACTGTTCCCCAGAGTGCCAGTTTCTTCAGTCGACGAACCCGCCTGTACCCGATACGTGACGCGAGCGACTGCTTGTCGACCACACTAGGCGGGGAACTCATTCAGTCCGCACCTCCTTGGCCGGTTCAAGGACTCTGAAGTAGACGACAGCAACGCCGGCTAGGAACACGAACAACAGTGTCGACATTGCTGCTGCCATTCCGAGCCGTGTGAGACCGAATCCGAGTTCGTACGCGTAGATCGGGGCTAGTCGCGTCGCGTCGCCGGGACCGCCTCCCGTCAGGATGTAGACGATATCGAACTTGTTGAACATCCAGACGCCACGTAACAGGAGTACGATGAAAATGACGCTCTTGAGGTTCGGGAGGGTGATGTCTTTGAACACCTGGAACGTGTTGGCACCGGCAACGCGGGCAGCTTCATAGTGGTTCTCCGGAATACTCTGCAGCCGGGCGAGAACCATGATCGTCACGAAAATCGTGAACTTCCAACTGCTCGTGAGTATGACGGCAATCATCGCCGTGCTGTGGTTCCCGAACCAGCTGAACGGCTGGTCGAGCAAGCCGACCGAGAGTAGCACCTCATTGATAACGCCCCACTGTGCGTTACCCATCCACAGGGCGATGAAACCAAGTACAGCTGTCGGAATCATGTACGGAAGGATAACGATCGCTTGGACCACGTTTGAGAACTTGAACGACCGGTTGACCAGAAGCGCGATCCCGATCCCAGCGACGAGCTGTAACGTCGTAGAGCCCCCGGCGAACAGTACCGACCGCCACACTGAGACCCAGAACGTCTCCTGGGCCAAAAGCTCCGCATAATTATCGAGGAAGACGAACTCCCACTGCGGAGAGAACACCGGGATCTCGTAGAACCCAGCGGCGATAGCCCACAGGATCGGCCCGAGGGTGATGAAGGTGAACAACAACAACGCCGGGAGGATCGTGATCGCTGCGAGGACCCGACGACGGGAAAGAAACCGGTACAGTGAGTCACGATACCCCGACCGCCGGCGCCATATGTTTCGGAGGTTTGTCGATAGATCGGTTGACATTAGTAGGAACGTTGGATTGATACTTCTTTAATGTTTACCTGATTCGGAGTGCTGGTTCCCCGTCCCTGCCGCTGGTGGCCGGTGCATCACCGAGCCTGATCGATGACGGACTGGATCTGTCCGGCGTACTCCTCAACGATGGTTTCGGGGTCACGCTCGTTGATCGTCGCGTCGTTGAGGATGTCGACCAGGAGTTTCGAACTGTAAATCGTTCCCGCATAGGGATTCGGCGGCGATGTCTCTTGGCTGAACGGCTGGATATTATCGGCGAAGGCCAGAGAGGTTTCGATGTCGTCATCCGTCCATGCGTCATCGAGATTCTCGAGGCCAGTCTGATAGTCGGGATGCTCCCGGATAGACGGGTAGCCGGGGTTGTTGTGGATGGGAGTCAACAACAGGAGGTCGATGAAGTACTCTTCCTGGAACATGTAGCTGATGAACGCGTTTCCGGCCTCGACGTTCGCGTTCGCGAAGGTCATATACGCGATAGCGTTCGCATGACTCTGTTCGGACCGGTTCTGTGGGACTTGTGACGCACGCACCTCACCCGCGAAATCTTTGTCCTGCTGGACACTCTGAACTTTCGGTCGGGCGCCCACGTAACCGGCTTCAGCTGATGTTTCGGTTGGAATGGCCTGTACCTGCTGTGAACAGCTCGCGTTCGCATTGGTCGGCGAGTACTGGTAGAGGTCGCTGAAGAATTCCAGTGTTTCGATGAACCGCTCGCGGTTCTCCCCCTCGTTTATGATGCACTGAACCTCCCCGTTAGAGTCACGTTCACAGACCTTTCCATCGTTCGCGTAGAGGTACGCCAAGAAGAACGAATCGTTACACAGCGCCGGCGCAAGCGGTATCGACGTTCCGCGAGTTCCGTTTGGATCATCTGCTTGGCTAGCGTAATTCAGCATGTCGTCCCAGGTTTCGGGCTCACCCTCGTATATGTCCTCTCGGTACCACTGTCCGGAGGGGTTGATCCAGCAGGGGACTGCGTAGTCGTCACCATCAGCCTGCACGCGTGTCCCACTGACGGGTTCGCCGTATCGGTCAATCATGTCGTTGACCGCTGAATTGACTGGTCCGGCAGCACCCTGATCCTGAAGCTGGACGACCCGCGTCTGGACAGCCTGCATCACATCCGGAGGATCACCAGCCTGGATCAACTGCGAGAGACGCTCCCCCTGTTCTCCGAGATTGACCAGATCCAGATTGACGGTCGCTCCGGTATCCTCCTCGAAGTCAGTTTTCACACGCTCGAAGAAGCTCGTGAAAGCTTCACTGGACTCATCAGTGAGGAAGTGCACCTCCGTCCCACTCAAGTCCGGCCACTCGCCGTCACCGGCATCTGCGGTTGTCGTTCCCCCGTCGCCGCTCCCCCCGTCACTACTGCCACTACTCCCGTCACTACTGCCGCTACCCCCGTCTCCGCTACAACCGGCCAGTCCCGTCAGCGCAGTCACAGACCCTGCCCCGGCCAACTTCAATACATCACGACGTCTGTGGCTGGAACCACTACGGTTACACTCAGTGCTGTCAGCGTGGTTTTCACTTTCGTCGTCCCGCATAGTACAGACCACAAAGGGAACCTACATAAAAATTGTGGACAAAAGCAGGGCACATAATATGCGTGCCAGTTGGTCGGGCACACAACGAGTAACGGCTAGAGTCGGCGGTCACCGGCTCCGCGCTATCAGATTCTCGCTATCCGGGTCGAACAAGTACAGTTCCGAGGGGTCGACACTGATAGTAACGTCAGTACCCTCCTCGACATCGCTGTCACGTGGAATCAGTGCGGAGAGTTCTCCGTACGGCCCATCGATGGTAGCCAACGACTGGTTCCCGAGTGCCTCCAAGAGCGAAAGTCGGCCTGACAACAACGAATGACCGGTCCCCGACAAGTCAACGTTGTCGGGACGGACTCCGAGCATTACCGAATCCCCTGTAAACCCATCGGCACGACGTTCGATCGGGAATTCGACGATCGATCCGTCGGCGGCAACTCGTGCATCGTCGGTACCGAGTGATTCGAGCGAGCAGCGGACGAAGTTCATGCTGGGGTTCCCGATGAACTCGGCGACGAACATGTTTGCCGGGTACTGATACACTTCGTCGACGCCACCGATCTGCTCGATATTTCCGTCGTTCATGACGACGATCCGGTCGCTCATCGTCATCGCTTCCTCCTGATCGTGTGTGACGTACACAGCGGGTTCACCGATCCGAGCGTGGATGCGCTGGATCTCTTTGCGGATCTCGATCTTGAGTTTTGCGTCGAGATCACTGAGCGGTTCGTCCATCAGAAACGCAACCGGATCACCCACGACAGTCCGGGCGAGGGCGACTCGTTGTTGCTGGCCACCGCTGAGATTCCCCGGGTACTTATCGAGTTCTTCGTCCATCTGCATGAGCTCAGCCGCTTCCTTTACTCGCTTTCTTCGCTCAGCCTTTGGGACGTCCTTGACTTTAAGCGGGTACTCGATGTTCTCTTGTAGGGTCATATGCGGGTAGAGCGCGATGCTTTGGAACATCATCGCCAGGTTTCGATCATTGACTGGAACCTCCGTGACATCCTCGCCATTGAACCGGATATGCCCCTCACTCGGCGTTTCGAGCCCAGCAATACATCGGAGTGTAGTTGTCTTACCGCACCCCGACGGTCCGACGATGGTGAGGAACTCCTCCTCCGCGACTTCGAAGCTGATATTATTGACAGCAAGGAGATCACCGTATCGTTTCGTCAATGAGTCTACTTCGATATGCGTCATACTGCTACGATGAGACCGACATAATATATTATTTTTCATGGACTAGGAACGAGTCCCGAGAATCCAACGTGGCCGATGAACCACCAATAGAATAATGAGTCCGTATCCAGAACTTGGGGACGGATATGTCCCGTCAACTCGAAGGAAAGACAGCTATCGTTACAGGATCAAGTACTGGTATCGGGGCGGCAATAGCGAAACGGTTCGCAGCGGAGGGAGCGAAGGTCGTGACGAATTCACGATCGCGTGAGCGCGCGAAAACAGTAGCCGACGAAATCGAAAACGAGGGAGGCACGGCTATCGCTGTCGAGAGCGATGTTACGGACCACGATGAGATGGCGGCCATGATCGAGGCGACTGTCGACGAGTTCGGGTCGCTGGATATCATGGTGAACAACGCCGGCTTGACCCGCATCGGACCGGCCGAATCGATTTCTCCGGAGGACTGGCGCCATGTCATCGACGTAGACCTGACGGGCGTGTTCTTCGGGTCCCAACTGGCGGGTCGCCAGATGATCGAACAGGAGTCGGGAGGTGCGATTCTCAACATCTCATCGATTATGGGCGGGATCGGGCTCCACAAACGGGCACCCTACTGCGCCGCGAAGGCCGGTGTCAATAACCTAACCCAAACGCTTGCCGTCGAGTGGGCACCGCACGAAATCCACGTCAACGCCCTCGCTCCGGGATTCATCAAGACGGATATCACCGATCAGACCCAATCCGCCGCCGACTACACTGACGAGGATATTCGGAACCGAACACCGCTTGGTCGCTTCGGGACGCTTGATGAGATGACCGAGTGCGCGACCTTTCTGGTCAACACTGACCACTACGTGACGGGCGAAGTGCTCCACGCGGACGGGGGCTGGACAGCATACGCGTGGGGGAGCAGCGGCGAGTAGTTGACGACCCCGTCCGGCGGGTCTTTTGTATCGATGTGAAGAGAAGCCTGCGGTCACCCGACCGGCTCGGGGAGGTCAACGCCGTATGTGCCTCCGACCGATCGGAGGCGCTCGATGGTACTCGGTCGCAGTTCGACACCGGCCTCCTCCTGCTGGGCTAACTGTTCGGCCTCAATCTCGCCTGGGAGCCGTATTTCATCGAATCCGTCCCGGGTTTCGATGGCTTTCAGTTGGTCGATATACTCGCCGATCTCCCTTTTGAACGTCTCTGTGTCCCGAAACGTTTCGATGTCGATTGCGGCAACGAAATGGCCGAGACGCATCGGCTTATCAAAGTCGTCGTACAGTGGACCAACGGTCGGGCTTGTCCCCGCTGAAGAGAGAACCCCGGAAAGGACGTCTACCATAATACCCAGCCCGTACCCTTTCGGGCCGCCCAACGGACGGACTGCGACCGCCTCGTGTGGATCTGTCGTTGGTTCGCCGTGTTCGTTGACGGCCCATTCTGGCGGGATCTCGGTATCCTCTCGACGCGAAACCTCCTGGATCTTCCCCATAGCAACGACGCTGGTGGCCATATCGAGCGTTATCGGGAACGACCGATCGGTCGGAACCGAGAACGATATGGGGTTCGTACCGAGGAACCGAGTCGCACCACCGAACGGGATCACGTCCGACCCGACGTTGGTCATGGCGATCCCCAGGTAGTTCCGGTCGGACGCATACTCCGTGTAGTACGCAGCGGTGCCGAAATGATTGCTGTTCCTTACAGCGACTGTTCCGACCCCTGTCTCCTCGGCTAAGTCCATCGCTTCTGTCATCGCCAGCAACGCCGCGCTCTGTCCCGGCCCGTCATCGGCGTCAACCAGTGCCGATCCGCTACCGAGACGGTGGGTCTGGATATCCGGATCCGGGTTGAACCCACCCCCTTCGAACTTTTTCATATACGCTTCCAGTCGGGAGACTCCGTGTGAATCGACCCCGCGCATGTCTGCTCGAACCAGTCCGTGGGCTACCTGTTCCGCATGCTCTTTGACAACTCCGCCGGACTGGAGCACTGCTCCGACGAACTCCCGAAGCTGGTCCGGTTCGAAGCGACGTGGCGTGTTCGTGTCTGATTGAACCATTAGTAGTTGATCTCCGGATGCAGAGCTTCAGTAGTGACCGTCGTTACTCCGCCGTTGTTCCCCCGTCGATATTGACCACGGCACCGTTGACTTTACGGGCGCCGTCGGAAGCGAGGTACGTGGCAAGTTCAGCGATATCTTCGGGCTCGTTGAGTAGGCCGATAGGGATCGCCTTCCGTCGTTCCTCGACCCATTCCGGGTTCTCCTCGCGAACCTCTTCGTTGATGGCTGTCTTCGTCGTACCGGGTGCAATCGCATTGACGTTGACACCTTTCTGGCCGAACTCCACTGCCAACTGTTTCGTGAGTGTGTTCACACCCCCCTTACTAGCACAGTAGACGGGTAGATTTTCGATACCGCGTTCACCCGCCTCCGAGGAGATATTGATCAGCGTTCCGTCTGATTCGATGAGTTCGGGAAGCACCCCTTTCGCAAAGCGCATCGGCCCCTTGAGGTTTACGTCGATGACCATCTCCATGTCTGACTCTTCCGTTTCAGTGATCGGACCGCGGGTCATAGCTCCTGCGCTGTTGAAGCCGATGTCGATTCCCCCAAAGGTGTCAACTGCTGCTCCGACAGCATCGTCGACGACGGATTGATCCGTGAGGTCACAGTTGAAGAACTCCGCCTCGCCACCGTCGTCCCGAATCACCTCATGGGTCGGACGCCCACCGCCACGTGGTTCTTCCCGGATGTCCGCAACGGCGACCTGTGCGCCTTCACGAGCGAACCGTTCGGCCACAGCCTTACCGATACCTGACGATGCTCCGACAACAAACGCTACCTCTGAGTCTAATCGTGCCGTCATACCGAGAACATCTGCAGGGTGCGTAAAATAACTTGTTGTGCCGTTTTAGCCAGCGGGCGAGTGCTCCGGACAGAGACATCCAGACACATCCGTTCAGCATTGTTGGACATAGGTCCGTCTGGCATCAGAGACGGCATCAAAACCGCTGGAGCAAGCCAGGCTCTAACCACCCACTCTGAGCGTTCGATCTCACTAGCTAACCATTGTGTCTTTCACATTCTCAACGTATGCACGGACTCCGGTCGCTCCGCGGAGAGGTGTATCCTGGTAAAACGGTCACTGAATCGTTCCGTATGATTGGACGGATTTGCTGTATTGTACGCGGACAGTAGAGTCAGTAGGGCCTCGATATACCTCATAAAAGTAAATTATAGTTGTCCAGGATAACCAGACGGGAGCAGCACAACCTATATGATAAAACGGGACAGATTTCGGGATATGACCGAAGCACAAAACGAACGGTCGAAGCATCAGATTCAAGCCCTTCACATGGCGACCGAAATCATCGAGACGCTACAGGAGCACGGCGAGATGGGCGTCTCGGCTCTTGCAGCTCGGCTAGATATCCCGAAGAGTACAGCACATGCGTACCTCGACACGCTCAATTCCAACGGCTGGGTTGTCAACAATGACGGCCAGTACCGGCTCAGCCTCCGGTTTTTAGAGATCGGTGGGAAAACCCGACAAAGTATGCGGGTCTTCCAAGCCATCCGCCCTCACATCGACGAACTGTCGATGGAAGTGGGTGAGGTAGCCAACCTCGGAATCGAAGAGAAAGGGAAGCGAGTGCTCCTATATACCTCGGAACCATCGGAAGGCGTCTTCGATAACGCACCCTCGGGGCAGTTCGCACACATGAACTGGACGGCACTCGGGAAGGCACTGCTCGCCCAACTCTCAGACGAACGAGTTGACGAGATAATCGATCGACATGGGCTCCCGATGGCTACCGAGCACACCATTACAGACCCTGAGGAACTGTACACGGAACTCGAACAAATCCGCCAACAGGGCTACTCCGTTGAGGACGAAGAACACCGGGAGGGGATCAAGGCCATCGCGGTGATGCTCCAATACGAAGACGAACCGTCTCCAGTCGCTGCTATCTCCATTTCTGGCCCCAAACGTCGAATCTCGAAAAAAGATACTGAGCAGTTGATCGACTCGATCCGAAACACCGTGAACGTAATCGAACTTGAATACAAATACTATTGAGTACCGTGCGTTCAGCATTGTTGGACGTACCATCATGTACTATTGTGATGATAACCCACTTTCAGCAGTGGCTAGCATACCAGTCGACTGTATAGCAGTACCAGCCTGAGTTGACCGTTTCTCAACTCCAAGGCCCACAATATCCCAGATGTGCAGATGTTATATCATGCTGCAAACGAGTAATGGGGAACTCCTGTCGTGAGCGCTCATACTGATCGGGTCCCAGCCGAGATCGGAGGCGGTTCCGAAGAACACCGATCGGTCCCTATCCAGATGTATGGTGACCACAGACCCGCCCGTCAATAACATCTGTACGATCGTTATGCAAGCGACTATCATGGAAAATACAATTACCACTATCGCCGGAGAAGGTTCCGAGTTGCTGTCTCAGCGAAAGTGATCTCTGCTTGATGGTGGTCTGGTTGGTCACGAGTGGGAGCAACCGGCCGGTCGATTGTTTCTTTCTAGTGGAAGGTATAGATATATACAGGCCTGTATGAATTAGAGTGAGATTAGAATTTTAAGATCGAAATTGAATTATCTGCCGCTAAAGAGATCCTGTATATAAAATACGACCACTAATACAGAATACGAAAGTCAAAATAACCGTTTCAGTTGATATTTGGGCCGTACCAATAAGAATGATCGCGATACGGTCGAATTCTAATATAATATAATACCATTCTGGATCTAAGTAAGTATTAGTATGCATATTTAGATCCAGTATTTACGAATACGCTCCCAGCGTCGAGATTTCATCCAGTGTTCGATGAGATCCGTGATCGTCGAACGCCCTGTACAGAGTCCAGTCACTACTCCCGACCACTCGACAACTGAGGGCTCTATAACAGTGAAATCAGACTCGGAACTGCTGGCGATGCCGAAATGTTACCCCCGCTAACTCGGTAAAAAGAGTCCAGCGGATGGAACAGAGAAGTGGTGCCTAACCCTGGGAGTCGTGTCCCGGGAATAGGATTGAGGGATGGTTCGGGAAGCTCCCGCGCCACTAGGTAGCCGTATAGATGGGAGAGAATCGATGATACCGTTCGTCAGTGACTGTACGGCAGGTCGCTACTGGACTCTGTATCGACAATACTTGTAGAGCCACACTCCGGACGCGCACCCAAGAGCGGCCCGTGGACGCGTTGCCGGGTCAAGACGAACTAATCGATTAGCGCAGGCGTGGACGGTGCCGGAGAGATAGTCGGAGTTCTTGCCCCCGACACGTGTCGGTCCGCACCGAACTATCAATCTGCCTTGTCCAACAGCTGGACACTTCTGCGTCGGGGAACCGGTACGATGGTCCCTAAACAGAACCACCCGAACGGTGGTCACGGATTTATGAACGGGGCGGCGAAGCGTGAGATATGCACGTCGATGCGGACCGTCTGCGTGAGGATATCGAGGCGAACGCACGGTTCGGGGCAGTCGATTCGTCCGGGGGTGTCGGTCGGACCGTTCTGACCGGAATCGAGGCTGACAGGCGGGTCAGAGAGCGCTTCGTCGAACGGTTGACTGCAGCAGGCCTGTCCGTCCGCGTCGACCCTGTGGGAAACATCGTCGGTCGCTGGACGCCGGCAAGTTGTGATCCGGAGGCCGCACCGGTCGCGGCCGGGAGCCATCTGGACTCCGTGCCGCGGGGCGGAATCTTCGACGGGCCGCTGGGGGTCTACGCGGCACTGGAGAGCGTCCGTACCATGCAGTCGGCCGACGTTGCCCCCGACCGGCCGATCGAGGTTGTCTCGTTCACGGAGGAAGAGGGCAGTCGGTTCGGTGTCGGAACCCTCGGGTCGTCGGTGGCGGCGGGACAGCGGACGCCCTCGGAAGCCCTGTCGCTCACGGACGACGACGGCGTCTCCCTCGAAGAGAGCCTGCAGGGTATCGGCTTCGCCGGGGACGACACAGTCGAGGGCGATCGGTGGGACTCGTGGGTGGAACTCCACGTCGAACAAGGGACGACGCTCACGGACACCGGTGCCGGAGTCGGTATCGTCGACTCGATTACGGGCATCACGAACTGTGAGGTGCGCATTACCGGCGAGGCGGACCACGCGGGTTCGACGCCGATGGACGAGCGAACCGACGCATTCGCGGCGGCATCGGAGTTCGTCCTCGATCTGGAACGTGCCGGTCGGGACTGTGCCGAGACGAGCGGAGCCGCGGTGGCGACTGCCGGGAAGGGATCTATCGCGCCGAACGCGCGGAACATCGTCCCCGAGCAGGTGGAGTTAGACCTCGACATCCGGGATGTCGACCACGACAACATGACGCGGATGGTCGAACGCTGCCGGGACAGCCTCGCGCGGTTGGAGCGGAGTCGGGGCGTGGACACGTCGATAGAGCGGTACCGGGACAGCGCCCCGACACCCTGCAGCGACCGGTTTCTCGTGGCGGCCGAGGCTGGGGCGACAGCGACCGGCGTCGAGTCGGTAAGGCTGTCGTCTGGAGCGATGCACGACACGGCCAACGTCGCCGCCGTCACCGACGCCGGACTGCTCTTTGCGCCGTCGGAAGGCGGCTACTCACACTCCCCGCGGGAGTGGACCGACTGGAATGACTGCGCCGCGGCGACGGCCGTACTCGCGGAGACCGTTCGCTCACTCGCATCTGACGACACCGAATGACCGGCGGCGCGGGTCCAGTTGGGGGGAGGGCTGTCGGACCACCATCCGGAGGGTGACGTTTTTTCCCTGATATCGGTGATGGTGGGGCTGTGACCAGTTACACTATCAACCCCCCGGAGCTCAAAGACGCCCGGGACATCGGCTACAACCACGCGCGTATCGACGGCGAGACCTTCTACATGGCCGGGCAAGTCGCCATGGACGCCGACTCGACGGTCGTTGGGGACGACATCGAGACGCAGGCCCGGAAGGCCTACGAGAACGTCGGGATTCTGCTCGACGCTATCGACAAGGGCTTCGGCGACATCTCGAAGGTGACGACACACATCGTCGATCCGGCCGAACACTACTACGACGGCTACAAGGAGGTCTACTGGGAGACCTTCGACGAGCCGTACCCGTGTCACACCGTGCTCGGCCACGACCAACTGGCCAACGAGGAGTACCTCGTCGAGATCGAGGTCGAGGTCCCCCTCTCGCCGGCCGACATCGAGGCCATCGAGCCCGACGGCGAGACGGTACGCAAACTCTAACGCGATGCCCGGAGCGCCCGGCCCGGGGTCGCGCCGGTCGTCTCGCCGTCCCTGACGACGAACTCGCCGTCGACGAGCACGTGATAGATGCCCTTAGGATGTTGTCTGGGGTTGTCGTACGTCGCCGGTGAGGAGACGATATCCGGGTCGAATACGACGAGGTCCGCGTCCATCCCGGGGCGAACGATGCCTTTCGTGTCTAGCCCCATCGACCGCGCGGGCAGGGAGGTCATCTTCCGGACGGCCTCCTCCAGCGACAGGAGATCCGCCTCGCGGACGTATTTGCCCAGCACGCGCGGGAACGCCCCGTAGACCCGTGGGTGAGGGTTTCCGCCGAAGAGCCCGTCGGTGATGACGTTGACCCGCTCGGAGCTGAGGATGTCGCGCACGTCATCCTCGTCGATGAAGTGGTTGATGACACTGACGCCAAGTTCCTCCTCGGCCAGTAGATCACAGACGGCGTAGACCGGCTCGGTATCCCACCGGTGGGCCAGGGCCGCGACGGACTCGCCCTCGACGTCGCTGTTTGCATCGCTCTCGACGGAGGCGATAACGACGTTCTCCCAGCCGGAGTAGGCGCCGGGGTTGTCCCAGCCCTCGATGCGGTCCTGTTCGATGTCGGCTCTGATGCGCTCGCGGGCCTGCTCGTCACGGAGGTATTCGACCGTTTTCTCGGGTCCCTCGGCGTGGACCCACGGCGGCAGAACGTACGACAGCAGTGTGTTGCTCGCCGTGTAGGGGTACTGATCGGCCGAAAAGTCGACGCCCCGCTCGCGGGCCGTCTCGACGAGCGCCAGTGCCCGGTCGGACTTGCCGTGCTGGAGCGGGCCGCCCAGTTTGAAGTGCGAGAGATGGACCGGCACGCCGGCCGCCGCGCCGATGTTGACGAACTCGTCCAAGGCGTTCCAGATGTCCCCCCGCTCGCTGCGGATGTGGGCGACGAACGGACGGCCGTACGGCGACAGTTCCCCGGCCAGCGCGGTCAATTCCTCGGTCGTGGCGTAGGAACACGGCGTGATGACCAGCGCCGTCGACAGCCCGAACGCCCCCTCGTCCATCGCTTCGGCGACGAGATCCCGCATCTCGGACAGCTGTTCGTCGGTCGGCTCCGTGTCCTCCATCCCCAACACGTTGAACCGTACCGTCCCGTGGCCGACCAGCGTGCCGACGTTAGGCGCGACACCGCTTTCCTCGACGGCATCGAGATACGCGCCGACGCCGCCCCAGCTCCACTCGTGGTCGACCCGGCCGGCCAGCCCAGCCAGCTGATCCTGCCACTCCTCGGCACCGCCCTCCCGGTACATCGGGGCCATCGAGAACCCGTCCTGGCCGAGTATCTCCGTCGTGATCCCCTGCCGGATCTTCGGCGCGAGCGTCGGGTCGGCAAACAACTGGAGGTCCGAATGCGAGTGGGTGTCGATGAAGCCTGGCGAAACGACGTTCCCGCCGACGTCGACGACGGTCTCGGCGTCCATCGACTGCTCCGGGACGCGACTCACGTCGGATATCTCGCCGTCTTCGAGACGGACCGTGCCGCGGAACCACGGGGCACCGGTCCCGTCGACGATGCGCGCGTTCTGCAGAAGCGTCGTGCTCATGGCGCTACTGTGGACCGGCAACTCGCGTATATATACACGCCCCATATGGATACGGAAGGTTACGCCGAAAAGACCAGTCCAAGCACGGACAGCGTCACCACGCTGGCGACGAGCAGCGCCGCCGACACGATTACCACGGGCTCGATACCTGTCGCCCGGAGTTCTCCGATATCGATCTCCAGTCCCAGGCCGGCGAAGGCGAGCAGGAACAGCCAGCGATAGGCGTTCGTTAGCTCCTGTGTCGCCCTCGGGGAGACGAACGACGTCGAGGTGAGTACGATGAGCGCTACGAAGCCGAGGACGAACGTCGGCAGCGAGTCCCAGAGCGTCCGTACCGAGAAGTCCTCGGCCGTGTCGGCGTAAACGAGCGAGTAGCCACCGACGAGGAGCCCCAACAGGAGGTTCCGTGTGACCTTCGTGACCGTCGCCCACTCTCCAGCAGTCTCCGAGACGGTAAATCCCGCCGCCGTGACCGGGCCGGTGCTGAACATGGTGATGCCCGCCCAGATACCGAACACGCGGTCGGTGAGTCCGAGCGACGCCCCGACTACGGGGTACGCAAACAGCGTCACGACATCGAAAAGCAGGACGGTCCCGGCGGCGTAGGCGACGTGTCTCTCGTCGGCTCGGATACTTCCGGCGACCGCGACGACGGCCGAGACCCCACAGATACCCGCCCCGGCGGCCAGTAACGAACCGAGCTTCCCCTTGATGCCGAAGACGGTGCGGCTCAACGTCTCTACGACCAGTATCGTCACGAGGACACCCGACAACGTGACGGCCAGCAGTTCGAGCCCGACGCCCAGCACCGTTCCGATCGAGATTCGCGCACCCATGAGAACGATGCCCGCTTCGAGCCAGAGTTTGTGTGTGTCGGCTCCGGGTTCGACCCATCGGGGTATCGAGAGGGCGTTACCCACGACCAGTCCCAGCGTGACGGCGAGGATGAGCGGTGTCGCGTAAGGGAGGACGGAGCCGAGCCCGCGGGCGACCAGCGCGATGCCAGCGAGCACGAGCAGCCACGGAGCGTACCGCTCCGTGGTCTCAAGCAGTGTGGCCCTCATCTGTGCGCCGGTTGGTTGTCCCCCGACCTCACCACGGGATAGGGAGTCCACCGATCACGAGGCCAGTGACCAGCGCCGCGACGACTATCGCCCGCCAACCGCGGTCGAGGGCGGCCACGCGTCCCGCGGCCGTCACCAGCAGTCGAGTCACGCGGTCGGCGGTCGCCATCGTTCAGACCTCCCGGGTGAACGTCGGTATCAGGTCCGTCATGCTCCGCAGGCCCGGGTCGGCGGCGATGACCGTCGGGGCGACGTTTGCGACGACCGCGGAGGTGCTCACGTCCCCGTGGTAGCCACCGTCAACCGTGACGGAGACGGGCGGTTTGCTCTCGAAGTGGACCTCGTCGCGTGGCTCGTCGGCACCGACGTACATCTGCAGGTCGAGCGTGATGCGCTCCTCGCCGTCCGCGTAGCCGCGTGCGACCTGCCGGATGCCGGCCACCTCGCCGGCTTCGACAGTGAGATACTCCGTCTCGACGCGATCCTCCGCGATGACCGGTTCGATGGTCTCCTCGATGTCGTCGATGTCGAAGGAGAGCGCGTCGCCGAGCATGGCGACGGATTCCGTGCTCCCGACGTGGCCCGCCTCGGTGGCGATATCGCGTTCGAAGGTCTCGACAGTGACGCCAGCCCCGACCTTCCGCTGTAGCGGCTCCCGGCGACTTGCGGCATCCTGTACCCGTTCGACGGTGACGCGGTCGACGCTGGCCATCGGCGTCGAGAGGAACGCCGGCATCGTGTCCATCACGAACCCGGGATTGATACCGGTCCCCAGTACCGTCACGCCGCTGTCAGTCGCTGCCTCGTCCAGTTCGACGGCGGCATCCGGCGCGGCCCACTGCGGGTACGCCAGCTCCTCGGTCGTCGAGACGATGTTTGCGCCCGACTCGACGATCTCCAGTAACTGCGGGAGCGCGGTTTCGACGTCCGAAACCGTCGAATGGAAGACAACGTCGGGATCCGCGGCCAGCGCCGCCGCCGCGTCGTCGGTCACCTCGACGCCGACGGACTCGCCGAACCCGGCGACCTCCCCGAGGTCGGCGCCGACCTTCTCGGGGTCGATGTCGACGGCCCCGACGAACTCGAACCCGGTCCGGTGGGCGGCGTTCGCGATGCGGCTTCCTATCGGCCCGATACCGTACTGAACAGCGGTTGGTGTCTCGTCTGTCATGGCTGTGATGCCGGCTCTCGTTCCGGCGTTCAGTACGTGACGAACGCCGACTGCGCGGGTATCTCTCCCCGCTCCGAATGGAGGGGCAATGTCACCCGTCCCGCTCGTCGCCGGCGGCTATCGGCCGGTCGATGTGCGTGCCGTGGCCTGGCGGGGCGGTCACCTCCCCGTTCTCGTAGGCGATTCGCCCCCGGACGAGCGTCTGGGTCGGCCAGCCGGTTACCTCCCGCCCGGTGTACATCGTGTAGTCCGCGCTGCTTTGCAACAGCTCCGGGGTCACCGTCTTCGTCTCCTCGATGTCGGCGACGACGATGTCGGCGTCGGTCCCCGGGCGGAGCGATCCCTTCTTCGGGTAGAGATCGTACGCCTTCGCGGCGTTGGTGCTCGTCACGGCTGCGACGCGCCGGAGCCCGAGGCGGTCCTCGTGGAACCCCTCCGAGAGGACGAGCGGGAACATCGTCGCTGTCGACGGGGAGCCCCACATCGACTCCCAGATGTCCTCGCCGATCTTGTTCGCCCGCTTGTTGGCGATGTGGTCCGTCCCGACGATGGAGAGGGTCCCCCCGGCCAGATGCTCCCAGAGGGCATCTTGGTCGGCTTGCGACCGGATCGGCGGGTTGATCTTCATCCGGTCGTCACACTCCTCGCTCGTCAGACAGAGATAGTGCGTACAGGTCTCGCCGGTCACCCCGTAGCCCATCGACTGCAGGCGGGCCAGTTCCTCGGCCGTCTCCTTCGCGCTGACGTGGACGGCGTAGAAGTCGTCGTCGTAGCCGTGCTGTCGGGTGTGTGACGCGCCGGCGACGAGGCTCTGTGCCTCCGCGTATCCGGGGAACCGCTCGACGATGGCGTCGTACCCGTCCCGGCCGGCGTCCTGTAGCTGCTCGGTCAGGTGGGCCGTTATCTCGGCGTTCTCGGCGTGGTACGCGAGCGTCGTCGGTTCGTCGATCTCCGCCAGTTCCGAGATGAAGTGGTCGGCCACGTCGTCGAGCAGGTTCTGCTCCACGCCGAACCGCTCCGCGGCCTGCAGTTTGTAGTTCATGTACCACTTGAACGACGTGATACCGAACTCGTCGATGACCGCGTCTATCTCAGTCGCGTGATCGTGCGAGAGGAGCCCCAGCGTGAAGAAGTAGTCGTGGCGGTAGTTCGGCTCCGCTTTCGCGAAAAAGTCGTCCATGATGTCCGGGTAGGACTTCCCCCGTCGGAAGATGTTCCCGGTCGTCGTGACGCCCCCCACCAGCCCCGAACGTGACTCCGTGTCAGCGTCGTCGGCCAGCGGCCGGAAGAGCCCGAAGTGGGTGTGCGGGTCGATGACGCCCGGGAAGACGTGCCGACCGGTGGCGTCGATGACCCGGTCCCCGTCGATGTCGCCCGCCGTCGAGACGGTAGTTATCAGCTCCCCGCCGATGCCGATGTCGGCGTCGAAGACGCCCTGTTCGGGGCTGACGACCGTGCCGCCTTTGATGGCAACGTCGTGCATCGTCACTCCCCCACTTGGTCCCCCATCGGGATCTCGATACCGGACTGGTCGGCCTCCCGCAGTGCCTTCTCGTAGCCGGCATCGGCGTGGCGCATGACCCCGCTCGCGGGGTCGACGTCGAAGACGCGGCGGGCCTTCTCCTCGGCCAGTTCCGAGCCGTCGAGGACGACGTGGTTGTTCGTCGAGGTCACTTCGCCGACGGCCCCGGCGCTCGAATGGAGGCTGACGATGTCGGCGCCGGCGGCGCAGTTCAGGAGTGCGTTGAGGATGGGCCAGTCGGCGACGGCGTCGGTCCCGTCTTTCATGTCTTCGGTAGCCTCGTTGGGGTTCGCGATACTCCCGCCGTCGAGTTGGTCGCGCGTGACCACTATCGGCGCTGCTATCTCGCCCTCGGCGACGAGTTCGTTCACTCGGAGCGCGAACCGGGCGCGCTCGCTCAGTCCGTCCTCGCCGGCCTGGTAGCCGAGCCAGCAGACCCGCGCGGGCAGTCCCTGGAAGTCGACGTGTTCCTGTGCGAGGTCGATCCAGCGCAACAGCGAGTCGTTCTCGGGGAACAGTTCCTCGATAAGCGCGTCCGTGCGGTCGATGTCCTCGGGGTCCCCCGAGAGGGCGACCCACCGGAAGGGGCCACGGCCCTCACAGAACAGTGGTCGGACGTACTCCGGTGCGAACCCCGGGAGGTCGTGGGCCTCGGTCATGCCGCGCCGGTCCGCGACCTGTCCTCGGATACCGTTCCCGTAGGTGAACGTGACCGCACCCCGTTCGTACATGTCCAGCAGCGCTCGCACGTGCCGTTCCATGGTGTCGAGGCTCTCCTCGCGGTAGCGGTCGGGGTCCCGCTCACGGAGGTCGTCGGCTTCGTCGATCGTATAGCCGACCGGATAGTACCCCGTCAGTTCGTCGTGGGCGGCGGTCATGTCCGTGATAACGTCGGGGACGAACTCCCGGTCGAGCATCCCTTCCAGCAGCGAGACGACGTTGGCCGGCACCGCGATACTGCAGGCCTCGCCCGCCTCCATCGCCGCCCGTGCCCGCTCCAGTGCGTCCTCGACCGAAGCGGCCGACTCCTGACAGTACCCCTCGTCGATGCGGCGCTGGATGCGCTCGTCGCTCACTTCGGCGACGAGACAGACGCCGCCGTTCATCGTGACCGCGAGCGGTTGGTTCCCCCCCATCCCGCCCAGGCCGGCGGTCACCACGAGACGGTTGGTCAGGTCCCCGTCGAACTCCTGCTCGGCGACCGCGGCCAGCGTCTCGTAAGTGCCCTGTAACACGCCCTGGGAGCCGATATACCCCCACGACCCGGCGGTATAGTTCCCCATCATCATCTTCCCGTCCGCCTTGAGCCGCCGGAACTCCTCCCAGTTGTCCCACTTGCTCACGAGGTTCGTGTTGGCGATGAGCACTCGCGGGGCTCGCTCGTGTGTCCGGAGCCGGCCCACAGGCTTGCCAGACTGGACGACCAGCGTCTCGTCGCTCTCCAGTTCCCGGAGGGTCTCGACTATCGTGTCGTAGGCGTCCCACGAGCGAGCCGCCTGTCCGACACCGCCGTAGACGACGAGGTTTTCGGGGTCTTCGGCGACTTCGGGGTCGAGGTTGTTGTTGAGCATACGGAGGGCGGCCTCCTGTCGCCACCCCTCACACTCGATCTCCGTCCCCGTCCGCGCGCCTCGGTACTCGCGCCACACGTCGCTGGGTGTCTCGCTCGCCATAGGGTCACTGGCCCCAATTACCGCAAATAAATAGCCTCTCCCCTCGGAGGGTCAATGTTTTATTCCGCTCGCACCGCCTCTCGGACCACTGACAATGCAAGCCAAGACAACCGCTAGTCCGCCACTCGCTGTGGTGTCATGATACCGATCGACGGCAGTCTCACCGTCGACGAGGTGCGGGCCGTGGCCGACGGCGAACCGATGGAACTCACCGACGACGCCCGGGAACGAATGGACCAGAGTCGGGCGGCAGTCGACGACATCATCGACGGCGACGATATCTCGGTCTACGGGGTCAACACCGGCTTCGGGGACCTCAAGGACATCTCGGTCGGCCGCGAGGAGATGGAACAACACCAGCAGAACCTGCTTCGCAGTCACCAGACAGCGACGGGACCGCCCGTGTCGCCGCGGCTGACGCGGGCCATCCTGGCCGTTCGCGCGAACGCGCTCGCCGTCGGCGTGTCCGGGGTCCGCCCGGAACTCGTCGACCGGCTCTGCACGCTCCTCAACATGGACGTGCTCCCGCTGATCCCCTCGGAGGGGAGCGCCGACAACGCGTGTGAACTCGCCAACGTCGGCCTCGTGCTGGCCGGCGAGGGCGAGGCGCTCGTCGACGGCGAACGGTGTTCGGGATCGGAGCCACTCGACGCCGCCGGACTGGACCCGTTCCGCTTCGGACCGAAGGAGAGCATCGCGCTTATCAGCGGCACCGCCGTGACGACGGCCCGGACCGCGGTGGCGATTGCGGACCTCCGGGCGCTTGTGACAGCGGCCGACATCGCCGGCGCGTGGACGTTCGAACTCGTCGGGACGGAGCCGGGGGCCTTCGACGAGCGGATATTCGACGCCCGGCCCGTGGCGGGCCACGCCACCACCGCCGCACACGTCCGGGTGCTGACCAGCGCGACACCGTCCTCGGCGGACATGACACAGGACCCGCTCTCGATTCGGTGTCTGCCACAGGTCAACGGTGCACTGCGTGAACACCTCGGTATGTCGACTGACACCGTCGAGACCGAACTCGCCAGCGCGACCGACAACCCGCTGATCTTCCCCGACAAGACCGCGCGATCGTGTGGGACGTTCAACGCCCAGTACGTCGCCGGCGTCGCCGACCTCTTGGCACTGACGACGCGGAAAGTCGGTGCCGGAAGCGAAGCGCGATCGTCACTGTTGCTAGCTGCCGACGAACACAGCCCCCACCTGGCCGACGAGCCGGGGTTGGAAAGCGGCCTCGCGCGCGCCCAGTACGCCGCGGCGTCGCTAGTGACCGAAGCGGGGACGCTGGATACGGCCAGCGACCGGTCGTTTATCGCCTCCTCCGGACAGGAGGACATCCACAGTGCCGGCAACGTCGCCAGCGCGAACCTGCTGGCGACCGTCGACAAGATCGCCCGCGTCGTCGCCGTCGAACTCATTTGCTGTGCCCGTGCGACACGACAGACGGGGACGACGCTGCCCCCCGGTCTCGCCGCTGCCCGGGAGTTCGTCGAGGACGCGGCCGACGTGCGGAGCGGCGACGTGCCGTGGTCGGCCGACATCTCGTCGCTGGGTGACGCAGTTCGGGACAGATCGCTCGTGGATGCAGTCAGGCAAAGCGGCGTCGATATCGAGTGAGCCGTTAGGCCGCCACATTCGTGTCGGCTTCGAGGTCGCCCGAGATGACCTCCGGCGTGACCGCCTGTTCGATGTATTTGAACAGCTGGTCGAAGGCCAACACGGTCAACGCGCCCGGAATCGCGCCGGCGAGCATGATGTCGTAGCTAACCGACGTGAGCCCGGCCTGCACCCAGATACCCAGTCCGCCCGAGCCCACGAAGACCCCGATGTAGGCGACGCCGATACACAGCACCGTCGAGGTCCGAATCCCGGCGAAGATGACGGGCAAGGCGTAGGGCAGTTCGATCTGTCGGAGCCGCTGGAGGTTCGTCATCCCCATACCCCGGCCCGCCCGGACCATCGAGTCGTCGACCTGTCGGATGCCGGCCACCGTGTTCTTCAGGATCGGGAAGACGGCGTAGATGACGATGGCCAGAATCGTCGGCCGCTGGCCGAGCCCGAGAACCGTGAACGTGAGCGCAACGACCCCGAGCGCCGGAATCGTCTGTGCGGTCGCCCCGAGGCTCTCGATCACCCGCGCAGCGCGGGGATCTCGCGTCGCGAGGATACCCGCCGGCACGGCGATGATAATGGCGATCAACTCGCCGATGCCGACCATCCGGATGTGGCCGGCGAGCAGTTCGAGGAACTGGTTCTGATTCGCCATGATGTACTCTAACCACCCCGTCGCGAGGCCCTGGAGCGGACTAAACATTCGTGACACCCTCGACCGTGGAGTCAGAGGCGACATCTCGGATGTCTTCTTCGCTGAGCGAGCCGACGACCGTCCCGTCTTCGATGACCGACAGCGGCTCGGTCGCGTGATAGAACGTCTGTAGCGCGGCTTTCAGACTGTCGTCCGGGTGCAACACGGTCTCCGTCCGGTCGGACAATTCGTGCGAGGTCATGACTTCGCGGACGGAAATCAGCGAGAGCCGCTTGAGGAGGCGGTCTTCGCCGACGAAGTCCTCGACGAACTCGTTTTTCGGGTTCGCGAGTAGGTCCCTTGGGGAGTCGTACTGCACCAGCTCCCCCTTGTTGAGCACCGCGACCTTGTCACCCATCTTCAACGCCTCGTTGATGTCGTGTGTGACGAAGACGATCGTCACGTCGAGCCCGGCCTGAATCTCGACAAACTCGTCCTGTAGCTCCTCGCGCGTGATCGGGTCGAGCGCGCCGAACGGCTCGTCCATGAGCATGATGTCGGGCTCGGCCGCCAGCGCGCGTGCGACACCGACGCGCTGTTGCTGACCGCCCGAGAGGGCCTCGGGATACCGGTCTTTCGCGCCCGCGGGGAGCTGGATCAACTCCAGCAGTTCGTCGATGCGGTCCTGCTTTCGCTGTTCGTCCCATCCCCGCAGGTCCGGAACGAGACCGATGTTCTCCCCGACGGTCATGTGGTCGAACAGGCCGATCTCCTGGATGACGTACCCGATGTTGCGTCGCAACTCTATCTTGTCGTGTTCGCTGATCGGCGTCCCGTCGATGATTATCTCCCCGTCGGTCAGCTCTGTGAGCCGGTTTATCATCGTCAACATCGTCGTCTTGCCACACCCGGACGGGCCGACCAGCGTCGCCGTTTCGCCCTGTTCGACCTCGAAACTCACCTGACTGACCGCCTCGGTACTGTCGCCGTAGACCTTGCGTACGTCGTTGAGTTCTATCATGCGTTGAGCCCCCGCTTTCCGCCCGGAATCCGTCGCTGTATCAGTCCCAGTCCGTAGTCAGTGAGAATCGCGAACAGGGAGACGACGAGGGTCGCCCCGACGATCTGTTTCGGGAGATTGAGCCTGATACCGGCGAAGATCGACGCGCCGAGCCCGCCCGCCCCGAAGAAGGCCGCGATCGTCGTGATACCGATAATCAGCACCGCAGCCTGCCGGATTCCCGCGAATATCACCGGGACTGCCATCGGTAGCTTCACGCGAGCTAACAACTGTCGCTCGGTCATTCCGAGCCCCTCTCCCGCCCGTTCGACCGCGGTGTCGACCTCCTCCAAACCCGTATACGTGTTCCGCGTGATTGGCAACGCCGCGTACAGCACCAGCGCCACTATCGCGGGTGTCGTTCCGATCCCGACGATAGGGATGAGCAGGGGGAACAACACGAGACTGGGCAGGGTCAGTATCATCCCCGCGACGCCGATGACCGGCGTAGAAAACCGGTCGTAGTGGTAGATGGCCACGCCGAGGGGAACCCAAAGGACGGTTCCGATACCGATAGACGTGAACGCGATGTCCATGTGCTCGAGTAACTGCTCTACGAGCAGGTCGGTGTTCCCGAGCATCCAATCGACTGTCTCTCGAAGAATCATTGGACTGTCTATAGCAGGTTCTCGGACTCGAGCCAGTCCTGTGCGACGTTCTCGGGGCTCTCCTCGTCAATCGAGACCCGAGCGTTCAGTTCGACCATCGTCTCGGTGTCGAGCGCCGAGGCGGGGGCATTCAGCGCCTCGCGGATGGTGTCATTGAGCACGTCTTGGTCGACGATGGGCGCGGGGTAATAGATGACGAACCAGTTCTGGTCGTCCTCGATGGTCGCGATGTCGAACTCCTGTAAGTTCGGGTTCGTCGCGAAGCCGACGCCGAGGTCAACCTCGCCCTCCGCGACTGCCCGGTAGTTGATGGTCCCGATCGCCATCCGTTCGTAGGTGACGTTGTCCATGTTCTCCCTGTACCCGTAGAAGTCGGGCAGATCCCCGAAGGCAGTCGGGTTGTTGATGTACTCCTGTGACACCGCCCACGTCACCTCGCCGCCGTCGTTGATGTACTCGGCCAACCCCGAGAGGGTCTCGACGCCGGTTTCCTCCTGCCAGTCCGTGTTCGCGGTCACAATGTACGTGTTGTTGAAATCCGCCGTCTGGAGCCATTCGATGCCATACTCCTCCTGATAGGCTTCGTTGACACTGTTGTACAACTCCTCGGGGTCCCGTATCTTCTCCTCCTCGTTCCCTAGGTGGAAGTTCCAGCCAGTCCCGGTGTACTCCCAGTAGTGTGTGGTCTCTCCGCTGATTATTGCCTCGTGGTTGGCGGTGTTTCCGCCCACCGGGAACGCGTCGTTGATCGACACGCCGGCGTCTTCGAGCATCAACGCGCTCATATTACTGAGAAGCAGTTGCTCGGTGAACTGCTTGCCGCCGATTGTGACCTCTGTACTCCCCCCGAACGCGCCCTGAATCGAACTCGCACACCCGGCCGTACTGGCCGCGCCGCCGACTGCCGCCACTTTCAGCACTTTTCGCCGTGTGAGACTATCACGCATGGTGAGTAAAACGACCATACATCGGTGTATATTATGCACCTCCATACGTGTGGCCAATTATATACCCTGACCAATCCAAATCCGCATATGCACGAAGCAACATTTCACATTCGTGGCGGCGTTCCCTACGAGGAAGCGACAAGAAATCGAGACATCACCATCGAATTGTGGTGTAATAATCATTGTGATTTGCTACATGTCAAAGGACATGTGACCGACGAGGTCCAAAACGAGATCGCGGAGACGGTCGGCATTGAACATTCGAGTAGCAGTCAACCCGGGATCGAAGAGACCGTCGAGGGCGACAGCGAGCAGGTCATCATCACGTCTCAGTGTCTCCGTCCACACACCGAGAACAACATCGAGAGCTACCTCGCCGAGCACGACTGTCTCCTGCTCCCGCCGCTGCGGTACGAACGGGGGGGCAAGGTGGTCCGCGTCATCACGCTCGACCCGGAGAACCTGACGCGGTTCTATCAGGACATCCAGGAGTCGTTCCGTGTCGAGGTCCATTCGAAACGGAAGATCGACGCCATCTCACAGGACCAGCCGATGCTCTCGGTCGAGTCGCTCGTCCCCGACCTCTCCGAGCGCCAGCAGGAAGCCATCCTGATGGCGTGGCAAGCCGGCTACTACGAGATTCCCCGGGAGACCACGACCGAAGAACTCGCCGGGCGCATGGACATCGATCGGCGAACGTTCGAGGAACACCTCCGACTCGCGGAGAACAAGTTCATCGGCGCGCTCGTCAACCGACTCCTCAACACCCGGGGGCCCAACTGACGCGGGAGTCTACTCCGCGTCGGCGGTCTCGATGGGTGCGTTCACCAAGTTCCCCCACTCGGTCCACGAGCCGTCGTAGTTCTGGACGGCGTCGAAATCGAGGAGTTCGTGCAACAGGAACCACTCGATCGACGACCGTTCTCCGAGCCGACAGTAGGTGACCGTCGAGTCCTCCCCGTCGAGCCCGGACTCCGCATACAGTTCCCGCAACTCGTCGGGACTCTTGTACGTGCCGTCCTCGTTGTGAACCTTCGGCATCGGCACGTTTGTCGCGCCCGGGATGTGACCGGCCTGCTGTGCCGTCGGTTCGAGCCCCTCCGGCGCGATGACTTCCCCGTCGAACTCCTCGGGCGTCCGGCCGTCGAGCAGGGCCGCGTCGCCCTCAATTGCCGCGTCCACGTCGTCCTTGTAGGCGCGAATCGACTCGTCGGGTTCGCCCGCGTCGTATTCGAGAGCGGTGAAGGACGGTACGTCGGTCGTCGTCGGATAGTCGTTTGCCAGCCAGTACTGCTTGCCGCCGTCGAGGGCCCGAACGTCGTCGTGGCCGTAGTAGCTGTACACCCAGTAGGCGAACATCCCGTACCAGTTGGGGACCCGGCCGTTACCGTAGATGACGACGGTCGTGTCCTCGGTGATGCCGGCCTCGGCATTGAGGCGGGCAAACCCCTCCCGGTCGACGATAGTCCGGCGTTTCTCGTCGGTGAAATCTCGGTTCCAGTCGAAGAACGTCGCCCCGGGGATGTGGGCCGTCTCGTAGGATGTGTGTTCTTCGGTCGTGACTTCCGGATTGTTCACCTCGACGAGTCGGTACGCCGGGTCGTCGCGTTTGAATTCCTCTAGATGGCTCTCGACCCAGTCGGCCGTGACGAGAACGTCCTCGCTCATACGTTATACATAAATTACTCAGAAGTTATAACTATCGGTCGACCGTCGTTCCTCGCCGGTCAGAGCGCGAATTCTTCGGGGAGATAGGTCGGTTCCGTCTCGCCACGGTCGGAGAGGGCCATCCCGGTTACCGTGGCGATGGTCGTCGCCGTCTGTGCCTCGCAGGTCAACAGCAACAGCTCCACGATGTCACCGTCGTCGTAGCCCGCCATGCGGAGGGCCGCCAGCTTCTCGTCGTCGACACCGTCCGGGTCGTGGACGACCGCACGGGCGAACGAGACGACCGCCTGCTCGCGGTCGGACAGTCCCGAGTAGTCGCCGCCGGCCAGGGCGGTTATCGTTTCCGGCACCACGTCGTGGTCGTCGACGAGGTATCTCGCGTGGGTCGCCGCGACGAACCGTGTCTCCGTGACCAACGCGACGGTCAGATACGCGAGCTCTTTCTCCCGTTTCGGGACTGCGCCGTCACCCATGAGTTTGCCGAAATACTCGACACGGCGGTCGAACACCGACGGGACGTTCGCGAGCATCTCGTAGAAGAGGTGCCGGTCCTCGCTGTCGGCGTAGGCCGATCCGTCGAGTGCCTCTCGGATCTCCGGAGGAGCGTCGTCGTACCGGACGTAGTCGATACGCGGCATCTCTCACAACTGTGGACGCGACACGTACTGGGTACGCGCCCCGCTTGTGGAGGGGGAATTTTATACCCCGAACGACGATCGACGGGCCGACCCGGTGCTGTCCCGATCGTGTTCCGGCGGTTGTCTTGCCGACCTGGTAAAAATCCCCCTCCCTTCGGTGGCGATTCAGTGTTCTCGTTGTGTGCCCACTGTCCACATATGAGTCAAGACGGACTCGAGCCGGCGAGTGAGACGCCGAGCGACGAGTGGCTCTCGTATCAGGGTGCCCCGACCGGGACGGAGATCGAGTGTGAGGGGTGGCGACAGGAGGCCGCCCTCCGCATGCTCAACAACAACCTCGACCCCGAAGTCGCCGAAGACCCCGAAAACCTCGTCGTCTACGGCGGGGCCGGACGCGCGGCCCGCTCGTGGGACGCCTACGACGCCATCCTCTCCGAGCTTCGGGACCTCGGTGACGAGGAGACACTGCTCGTCCAGTCTGGCAAGCCTGTCGGCCGGTTCCCAACACACGAGCGGGCCCCGCGAGTGCTCATCGCGAACTCGAATCTCGTCGGGAACTGGGACAACTGGGACCACTTCCACGAACTCGAAGCCGACGGGAAGATCATGTACGGGCAGATGACAGCCGGTTCGTGGGCCTACATCGGGACCCAAGGTATCATCCAGGGGACCTACGAGACGCTGGCCGAACTCGCCAGGCAGGAGTACGACGGCGATCTCCGCGGGAACACCGTCGTCACCTCCGGCCTGGGCGGGATGAGCGGCGCACAGCCGCTCGCGGTGACGATGAACTACGGCGTCTGTATCGTCGCCGAAATCGACGAGTCGTGTATCGACCGGCGCATCGAGACCGGCTACTGCATGGAGAAAGTCGAGACGCTCGACGAGGCCATCGAGCGCGCGACGGAAGCGGCCGAGGCGGGCGAGCCCTACAGCGTCGGCGTCCACATGAACGCCGCCGAGATGCTCGAGGAGATGCTGGAGCGGGATTTCGTCCCCGACGTCATCACCGACCAGACCAGCGCCCACGACGTGATGGAGGGGTACTACCCGGCGGGATACACGACCGAGGAGGCCGACACCCTCCGCGAACGGGACCCCGACCGCTACCGCGAGGAGAGCCTCGACACGATGGAGCGACACCTCGACGCTATCCTGACGATGCAGGACCGCGGCGCGGTCGCGTTCGAGTACGGTAACAACATCCGCGGACAGGTACAGGAACACCGCGACCGGGACGACGCCTTCGACTTCCCAGGGTTCGTGCCGGCGTACATCCGCCCACAGTTCTGTCGGGGCCGGGGTCCGTTCCGCTGGGCGGCCCTCTCGGGGGACCCCGAAGACATCCGCCGCACCGACGAGGCGATCCTGGAGTTGTTCCCCGAGAAAGAGCGTCTCGCACGCTGGATCGACCTCGCCCAAGAGCAAGTGCAGTTCCAGGGGCTACCCAGTCGCGTCTGCTGGCTCGGGTACAACACCGACAGCGAGGGCGACGAAGCCGAAGACTCCCTGACCGAGCGTGCCCGCTTTGCCCTCCGCATCAACGAACTGGTCGCCGAGGGGGAGATATCCGCACCCGTCGTCGTCACGCGGGACCACCTCGACGCGGGCAGCGTCGCCAGCCCGTTCCGCGAGACCGAGGACATGAAAGACGGGACCGACGCCGTCGCCGACTGGCCCATCCTCAACGCCCTCCTGAACTGCGCCGCCGGCGCCGACATCGTCAGCGTCCACGACGGCGGCGGCGTCGGTATCGGTAACTCACTGCACGCGAACAACCACGTCGTCCTCGACGGCTCGGAACTGGCCGAGGAGAAGGCCCGCCGTGTCTTCACGACCGACCCAGGCATGGGCGTCGTCCGCCACGCCGACGCCGGCTACGAGGAGGCCATCGACGAGGCCGAGGAGTCCGACGTGCAGATCCCCATGCGGGACAACTGAGCATGACGCCGACACACCATTCAACGTTGGTACCGGCGTTTTGGGGACAGGCATGACCTACACCGTCGTTCACGATGCGGGCGAGGTCGTCACCGGTCCGGCCGACGGGGACCGCACCCTCGATACGTTGACAGACGCGGCCGTCGTAATCGAGGACGGGACGGTCAGCGAAGTTGGGCCATCGGACGAAATAACCGCGGACTACCCGCCGGAAAACGCCGACACCGCCGTCGACGCCGACGGGAACTGCGTCCTCCCCGGCTTCGTCGACTCGCATACCCACGCGCTGTTCGCCGGTGACCGGTCCGACGAGTTCGAGGCGAAGCTCTCGGGCAAATCGTATCAGGACATCCTCGCTGACGGCGGGGGCATCCTCCGAACCGTTCGGAACGTCCGCGAGGCCACCGACATGGAACTCGCCGAGGGGCTCCGGGCCCGCCTCGACGTGATGCTGGAACACGGGACGACGACGGCCGAGGTGAAGTCTGGCTACGGTCTGGACACGGAAACCGAGCTGCGGATGCTCTCGGTCATCGATCGTGTCGACGAGACACATCCGGTCGATCTCGTTCCGACCTTTATGGGTGCACACGCGGTTCCCGAGGACGTGACCTCCGAGGCGTACACGGAGTCGGTACTCACTGAGCAACTCCCCGCGGTGGCCGACCAGGGTATCGCGCAGTTCTGTGACGTGTTCTGTGAGGCGGACGTCTTCTCCGTCGAGCAGTCCCGCCGAATCCTCGAAGCCGGCCGGGAGCATTCGCTCACACCGAAGATTCATGCCGACGAGTTTACGCGGCTGGGCGGGTCACAGCTCGCGGCCGATCTGTCGGCGGCCAGCGCCGACCACCTGCTTCAGTCGACGCCGGAGGACGCAGCCCGTCTCGTCGACAGCGGCGTGACGCCCGTGTTCCTCCCCGGAACTGCGTTCGGCCTCGACGGGGAGTACCCGGCACTGGAGCCGTTCCGGGAGCGGGAGACGCTGCCGGCTGTCGCGACCGACTTCAACCCCAACTGCTACGCGCCGACGCTCGGGTTCGCAGCGACACTCGCCTGTGTCGGTATCGGCATGACGCCCGCCGAAGCGATACTCAGTATCACCGAGCGCGGTGCCGCCGCGATCGAGAGCTCCGACGGCAGCGGGACCGTCCGCCCCGGCGCACCCGGCGACCTGGTTGTCCTCGACGCCCCGTCGTATCGACATCTCCCCTACAAGTACGATGTCGATCTCGTCGAGACGGTCCTCAAGAACGGCAGCGTGATTCGATCCTGAACGTGCCCATCGAGGTCAGCCTGGCATAGAGCAGTTCCAGGCTTGCCCTTCCACCGACCGACGTGGGCCACGAGCGTTGTCAGTCCTGCAGTCAGCACTCGGTAAGTGTGGCTAACCCGTTCGATGTCCCGATGAGAGCAGAGGACTCAGAACCGGTCTACTCAGGAGAGATGGCTGCGGAGTGCGTCGGTTACCTCGTCTCGTTCGTGGTGGACCCAGTGCGAAGCATCCGGAAACGTCCGTAACCGACCGGTGGCACAGTACTCCATACTCCGTTCGGCCATCGAGGAAACGAGCGCGATGTCGTCTTCGCCCCAACAGAGCAGCGTGGGCTGGGTGACGCTGGCACGAAGTGGGTGTTCCGATCTGCGGAATCCACGGTACCAGTGGATCCGTGGTCGAATACCGGTGTGCTGCCAGGCTGCCCTGTAGTAGTCGATCGTCTCCTGGTCGAACGTGCCGGGATTCGACGTCAGTTCGAGCGAGTCGACCATGTTGTCCATTCCGTTCCGCGCCAACAGCCATTCGGGCAGTATCGGAAGCTGGTAGAACCAGACGTACCAGCTCCGGAGGAGCTGTCGGGGACTGGACCGGAGCGTCTCCCGATACACTGTCGGGTGCGGCACGTTGAGGATCCCGAGTCGGTCGACGAGCGACGGGCGCCGGAGTGCGAGATGCCAGGCGACGAACCCGCCGAAGTCGTGTCCCACGACGTGGGCCGACCCTCGGCCCTCACTGTCGATCAGGTCGGCGACATCCGCGACCAGTTCCGAGAGCCGATAGGCGTCGATGCTATCGGGTGCCTCGCTCAGATTGCACCCCCGCTGGTCCGGGACGACCACGCGGAAGCCCGCGTCAACGAGGGGGCGAATCTGGTCGCGCCAGCCGTACCAGAAGTCGGGGTGCCCGTGCAGTAAGACGACCAGTGGCGCGTCGGGGTCGCCAGCAGTGACGACGTGTAACTCAACGTCGTTCACCGCCCGATAGGAGGACTCGATCTCGCTGCCAGTCAGTAACGAGGCGTCAGTCTCGGGGTGTGATCTCGTGACCGACATCAGTATCGACTCGAACCGGCGACCGTGGTTGGATGCAGTCCATCGAACATAGCTGTCTCCTGTTGCAGACGAACGTACGCCGTGTCGTTCCATACGGCGATTGCCCCATCCGTGGGGCTACTTATGAGCCAGCGGCTCGATCCCGATACCTGACCACAGCAATGCGTGGGAGCCGTCGATCACCGTGGGCCCGTTGCGTTCACCGACGACACTCCCTCACTGGACGATCTCGCTGAATACCCGGTGCTCGGCTTTACGAAGGTGTTCGCCGACGGTTCCGGGTCTGATACCGACGACATCGCTGATATCCTCCAGTGATGCCTGACGGGGCTCGTCGTAGTAGCCCAGCTCCACCGCCGTCTCCAGAACTTCCTCCTGTCGATCGGTGATCATCCTGCTGAACGTCGACCCGTCGGACTCGTACTCGCCTGTCTGGAGGACGTCGACGTCCATGTAGTCGACACTCTCGACGTAATCGTACAAGTCGCTGAAGACATCGTCGGTCCCGAGATACGTGACCTTGAGAGTATCGTCAGCGGTGAACCGGATCGGGGTGTCGAGTACCAGCGGCGACTCTCGTTGGAGTTGCAACGAGTTGCGAACCACTTCTGTCGGTTCGAACTGACTGACAGCCATCCAGGGGTCCTCTCCAGCAGTGAGATAGCTGCTGACGTGTGGGGAACGCTCCATGATCTCTCTGTACTGCTCCTGATCGCCGCTTGCCTCAGCTAACAACAGGACGGTCTCGTCGGTGAGCAGTTCGACGTGATGGATCGCCCGGCGCTGGATAGACTGTGCAGCCGTCAACTCCTCGCCGAGTGGGTGGAATGCGCTCTCTCCCTTGGGCTCGACTAACAGGGTGAGATATCGCATACATCGCCTTCGAGGAGCTGTAAGTAAACTGCTGGGGAGAGCGGTTACTTATATTCCACCACTGGTGAGGCAGTTCGGCTACGCGACTCAGCCGTCAACAGCCACCAGATAGGCGATGCAACAGCAACGAATCTCACCCGAGGAGCAACTCATAGACAGTGTCGTCACAGCACTCGACGACGATATCGTCGGCCGTGAGTCACACGAGAACGCCCCAGCAGTCGTGGTCCGCGCCGACAGTGTCGAGAGCGTCCTTTCGACGCTCCGTGCGGAGGTAGGCCTCGACCACTGCTCGTGCGTGACTGCCCAGGAGTACGACGACCGCTTCGAGACGATCTATCACCTCACCAGCTACGATGACCGAACACAGGAGCTGTCGGTCGTCGTCCCGACCGCGAAGGACGACCCGATCAGCGAGTCTGGCACCTCGGTCTACCGAACGGCCGAGTGGCACGAACGAGAGGCCTACGACCTCGTGGGGATCGAGTACGAGGACCACCCGGACTTGCGTCGCATCCTCCTGCCGGAGACCTGGCAGGGGCATCCACTGTCGGACGACTACGACCAGACCCAGCCACAGATCGTCCCCCTTCGCGAGAACGCGAACCCCTTGGCGGATGACCGCCGTGACGGAGCCGACACGATGCATCTCAACATCGGCCCACATCATCCCTCGACCCACGGGGTCCTCCACCTGAACGTGACGCTGGACGGGGAGACTGTCGCCGCTGTCGAGCCGGACATCGGGTACATCCACCGCTGCGAGGAGCAGATGTGCGAGAAGGGGACCTACCGCCACCAGATCATGCCCTACCCCGACCGCTGGGACTGGGGCGGCGCAGGGCTCCTCAACGAGTGGGCATACGCCCGCACGATCGAAGATCTGGCTGACATCGAGGTCCCCGAGTACGCCCAGGTGATCCGGACGATGAGCGCCGAACTGTCGCGTATCCTCTCGCACTTCCTGTTTACTGCGATGTACGCACTGGACGTCAGCGGCGAGTTCACAGCGACCTTCATGTATGGCTTCCGGGACCGAGAGGTCGTCGAGGACCTGTTGGAGGACCTGACTGGCCAGCGCATGATGTTCAACTACTTCCGGGTCGGTGGTGTCGCCTGGGATGTTCCCGAACCCCGTGAGGAGTTTTTCGAGCGGGTCCGTGCCTTCGTCGACGACCTCCCGGGGAAGCTCGGAGAGTACCACGATCTGCTGACGAGCAACGAGACGTTCCAGCTCCGCTGTGTCGGCACCGGCGAACTCCCGCCCGAAGTCGCAAAGCAGTACGGTGTCACCGGCCCAGTCGCTCGTGGGTCCGGCATCGACTACGATCTTCGACGGGACGATCCGTATGGCTACTACGACAATCTGGACTGGAACGTCGTCACCGAGAACGACTGCGATAACTTCTCCCGTGTCCTCGTCCGGTTACGAGAGATCGAGGAATCCGCGGCGATCGTCGAGCAGTGCGTCGATCTCCTCGAAGACTGGCCCGACGACGACCGGGCTCTCCAGGCCAACGTTCCGCGGACACTGAAGCCCTCGGGTGAATGCTACAGGGCCGTCGAGGGTGCGAAGGGTGAACTGGGGATCTATATCCGCGCAGACGGCACCGAAACCCCCGCTCGGTTCAAGATCCGGGGGCCGTCGTTCTCGAACTTGTCGGCGCTCTCCGCGATGGCAAAGGGCGAGTCCGTCGCTGATCTCGTCGCGACGCTGGGGAGCCTCGACACCATAATGGGAGAAGTGGACCGATGACAACACCTCCCTCGCTACGCACGGTTTTGGCCCTCACCTGGCCAGTCGATGCCCACGATAGGGGCTAGTAGTATAGCCTGTCTTCGGCGACGGCATCGACAGGTGTAGTGGAATCGTTTCAGTGGGGTGGTAGCCAACACAGGTCTATGAGTCACCTGCTCCCACAGAAACCACACGTGGACCGGCCAGCGCCGGACTCCCGGATCGTCACCCTCGACGACGAGGATGCAGACGAAGTATTTGCCGCGCTCGGATCAGATGTCAGCCGAGCCGTACTGGCAGAACTGTATCGCGATCCAGCGACGCAATCGGAACTTGCTGAACGGGTCGACACCTCCATCCAGAACATCGGCTATCACGTCGGAAAACTCCTCGAGGCGGACCTCATAACCGTCGTCGAGCAGTGGTATTCGGAAAACGGTGCCAAGATGGACGTCTTCGCTCCGGCTGGAGCCCCGCTAGTCCTTGTCGCCGGCGGTCACGAGCGGAGTGTAACCGTCGAGAAGAACACGACTGCTTCGACAGTAGACGGTTTGGCGAACAGCGACGACTGACGTTGGGTCTGGTGGTGAAAGAGCAGGACGCCAGCAACCCGCCTTACGCTCCATCGGACACTGCGACCTTTGCAGTGAGAGCTTCAGTCACCAGAGACCGAGGGTCGCGACTCGGTCGAGGAGTGGTCTGCTTCTCTGAACGTCATCGTGAGTCCGTCGACGGTCATCTCTAGGGCAAGCGATTCGAAGTCCGTTCTGAAGACGGTCCGATGGTGACCATCGCCATCGTACTGCATCTCCGTCTCGACCAGTCCTGCCTCCTGGAGGGCATTCAACCGTCGATACACCGTCGCCCGGGAAGCGCCACATTCGACTGCGATGTCGCGGGCGGGCTTGGCATCTGTACTGATCGCCTCCAGGATTTGCTGAGCGTATGCCGCGTTGAGACGTGTGAGAATCTCGCTTGACGGGAGCGTGTCGGCTTCCCTCTCTGAGTCATCGGTCGTTGTCGTGTCGGTGATTGACATGGTCGTGCTCTGAGTAAGACTGTGTCACGACACCCTCCCAAACCTACTGTCAACTGACGTTGTCTCGCAGACGACTCCCGGGCTATTAGTATTACGTTGTGAATCGATGACACACGATACAGCCACCCCCACTTCCACCGTTCGGTGTTGCGGTCAGTGAAACACGGAGTGGGGGCTTAGATGTGAGGCGAACCGATCGGAAAACTGTATGCGGATTCGTCGGCTCTCTGGACGGCGTCGCCACCTCATACCCCCCTTGGACGCATCGACCTCCGACAGCGGACGTCGCTACTCCCGTCCCAGTAGACGAGGGAGTCCAACGCGATGACCACTGACCAGTCCCCGGACTCGACGGCTAGTGGCGCAACTGACGGGGGAGCCGAGTCGGCCACTCAGCGAGAGGGGCGTACCCCCGACAGCGTCGCGGAACAGAACTGGCTACTGGAAACGGACGACAGTGCCCCCCGTCGCGATAGACAGGTACTCGTTGTGGGAGAGACCGTCGTCGGGCGTACACTCACCCTCTTGCTCCATCGAGAGGGCTACGATCCACTACTCGTGCGCCAGTCCAGTGACTCTATCGAGTCGCGAGCGACGTTCCTCCCTCAGCCAGCGTGTCGGGTCATGGACTCGCTCGCGATCGACACAGCCTCGTCGGACCACGGGGTTCCAGTCCAGCGTGTCTCGTTCGAACAGGGCAGGACCTCGGCGAAACCGTCGTCTGTCACCACGGCGGCCAGTAGCCCGGGCGATCCCGGCGCGGTTGTCGTGGATACGCCGTGGCTCACAGACGCGCTGGAGGCGACGCTTCCGGATCGACACCGCAGTACTGATCGCGCTCTCGCCACGCTCTCGCCACGAGACGATGGGTTGGAAGTCACGTTCGAGGACGGCATCACCGAGTGGTTCGACGTGCTCGTCGATGCCACTCTCGACGGTGTGGCACACGGGCGGACACGCACCACCGAACCAGCTACAGCGACGCTGGCACAGTACGAGGCGGTGGCCGACACGCAGCCGGTCGACTCGCGACAGGTTCGGGAGGCCTGGTATTCGAACGCTTTCGTGCAACGACTCCCCGTTTCCGGCGGCGAGGCAACCCTCGTCCGTCTCACAGTTCCACAGACAGCAGTTGAGTCGATCTCGCCCAGCGAGGGATTCCACGCCCTGAACGACGAAGGCGGTCCCGAAATCGGGGGCGGGCTTCCACCTGTAGACGAGTGGGAGTCGACCGTCGTTCGACAGTGTGTCGACTGTGGAGACAGCGACCGGACACTGTGGGGGGGCGATCGGATCGTGTCATGTGGTCCAGCGGCCTATCCAACAGCGCCGGCAACCGGGTTTTCACCCTGGTTCGGCATCGAGAGTGGTCGCAGATTGCTCTCCGAACTGACGCGCCGGAACCGCTCGGTGTCGGACGTGATCGATGCGTACACGCGCCAGCGACACCAGCGACTCGGCACGCTTCGACGGACAGTCCAAGAGACACGGGAAGCCCACGCGTACCCGGTTCTGGAATCGGCCCCGACGGTACTGGAGCGGGTCGCTGAACTCCGACAACTGGCGCTGGGGTCGTTCCTCGATAGTCGGTTACGGGCGATCCAGTGGGGGAGCCAGACCCTCCCTGACCAGTCTCGGTAGTCAGTCATCCTCGCCAAACAGCAGTTCGAAGGTCTGCTGCTCTGCGAGTCGGAGGTGTTTGTTGAACGTCGGCTGTGTAATATCCAGCCGAGTCGCGACCTCGCTCCCGTCGTGTTCGCGGGGCCACTCGAAATACCCTGCAGCGAGTGCCGTTCGGACGACCTCCAGTTGCCGGTCAGTGAGCGCTGTCTGGACCTGCTCGCTCAGTTCAGATGGTGTCCGGTCCTGGCGCTGGAGCTGACGCTGTGCGGTGAGTGAAAGCGACGGGGCGACGTCTCGAATCCGCTCGACAAACGATCGCACGTCTGCCTGTCGTGGCACCTCGACGAGGAGGGTCGTCTCACCGGGCTCGGCGACAGCCTCCCGGAGGATACCACCGTACTCGGCGATCGGGGAGCCGAACCAGTCAGTCGCGTGCGCCTCGACCAGGGTCGATGCCGGCCCGGCAGTGACGACGTCGACTACCCCGGGGAGGCGCTGCTCGGCGATCTCGATCGCGTCGGTCGGGACATCGCCTTCGAAACTGAAGTAGAGGGTCGTGGACCCCTCCTGCCCGGCAGCCGTCCGTTCGAGTCTGACGCGACAGTCCGCGTCGGTTGCCGCCTGTGCGAACGGGAGTGTCTCGCCAGCACCGCGGAACTCTAGTTCGACGGTCTCGTCGGATTCGAGGGCCCGACGGCGCTCGATCGCTGCCAGCGCGTTCGCGATGGTGGCCCCGAGTTGGGAGAGAACGTCGCGTTCGCGCTTGCCGAACTCGTTGGGTGACTCGGAGCCGACAGTCAACACACCACGTGTGACGTCGTCGTAGGTCAGCGGGACCGCACAGAGGGATTGGTACCCCTCGGAGAGTCCGATCCGTCGCCAGTCGTCTGCTGGCCCATCGCCGACGAGCGAGTCTTCGACCTCCAGTTGATCGGTCGTCCAGGCATCGACTGCGGGATGTGGGTCCACCGTCTCACCCGCCGTCGTCAGATCCATTGATTCGACGTATCGGGCCGTCGTCCCGACGATCGCTCGGGGTACGAAACGGTCGGATCCGGCGTCGACGCCGCCGATCCACGCCAGATCGTACGGTCCCGTCTCGGCGAGGCGCTCACAGACTGCCTGTTCCACGTCGGCACTGCTCGAGGCCTCGGTGATCGCGGCCTCGACCCGCTGTGTGAGGCGAGCGATACGGTCCAGCCGTTCCGCTCGCTCCGTCTGTGTCTGCAACTCCTCCTCTCGAGCGGCGAGCCGTCGCTGGCCTTCGAGATGATTGAGTGCTGCCTCCAGCGTCGCGGCGAGCACGTGGGCGGCCTGAACGGACTCCGCACCTAACGACCCGTCGGGAGTCCCCACTAGGAGGGTGCCGTGGCTCCCGAGTGAGAGCGCGCGCCAGGCTGAGAGAGCCGCCAGCCCTGTTGGAGGCCCGGACTCGGCTTGCCCGCTGTGAGAACACCGTATCTGTTCGACCCCGTCGGATGTGACGCTCGTGCCAGCCGCGAACCCCTCCCAGAGTGGGCTCTCGCCCGGACCGATGGGGTCGCTCGCCATGTCTGTAGGGAGTTGCCCGGCCAGTACCTCCGGTCTGAGGACCCCCTCATCGTCGTCGTACAGGAAGGCCCCGACGGCAGGGAGATTGAGGGTCTCGGCGGCCGCCTCGACGGCGATTCGCGTCGCCTCTTCGGGTGTGTCCGCCGTGGCGAGATCGTCGGTCGCGTTATCGAACGAGGCCATACGTCGCTCTCGCCGTTTCCGCTCGGTGATGTCTCGACTGACGACGACGAGCCGTGTCTGACCATCGTCCCACTCGGTCGGGTAGTAGTCCGACTTGACCCAGCGGGTCGCTCCATCGGGGCGTCTGATTCGATACTCCTTGGAGTAGCTCTCTGCCGCCGTTCCGGCTCGAACAGCAGCGACGATGTCCTCGACGAACTGTCGGTAGGCGTCTGCATCCTGTGGGTGGAGCGTGTCGAAGAACCCCTCGTCGTACGTCTCGGTGAGTTCCTCGAGCGACTGTCCCCAGATATCCTCGTAGCCGGAACTCACGTACTCGGGGGCCTGTGATCCGGAGGTGATCGCCTCGGCGCGCGTGATGAGGATCGCTTCGTCGATCCGATCGAGGACCGCACGGAGTCGCCGTTCGCTACGGCGCCGATCAGTGACGTCCCGACTGAGTGAGACGTGGCGCTGTTCCCCGTTGAGTTCGATACTCGTTCCTTTCACCTCCAGCCAGCGGATCTCCCCGTCGCTGGTCTCGACGGCCCACTCTGTCTGCTTGGGCCCGTCGGCGTCGAGTACCGTTTCGATGAACTCCTTCGCGCGGTCGATCGTATAGCCCTGCTCGGCCGGGCTGAATCCGGGGATTCCCATCTCCAGTATCTCCTCGCGGTCGTATCCCAGCATGTCACAGAACGTCTCGTTGGCGTCGACGAGTTCTGCCGTGTCAGGATCGTGGACCGTGATCGAGTCGGTGACGCCGTCGAAGATCTGTTCGTACTCGCGCTCGCGGCGCTTGCGTTCGGTGATATCATACAGGAGCGCGACAATGCGTTGCTCGCCCGCGATCTCACCCAGCTCGTGTCTCGCTCGGACCCATACCGTCTCACCGTTTGCCGCCTCCAAGGCCCACTCGAACTCCTGTCCGCCCTCACGCGCGGACTCCTGGATCAGCCGTCTGGCTTCCTGGGCACTGGCACCCTCGTCCGTGGCCTGGAACTCCGACAACGGTCGCTCGATGAACGCCTCGCGGTCGTATCCGAGCAGCTCTGCCATCTGTCTGTTGACGGTGACCACGTCACCACTCTCCGGGTCGTGGACGACGATTCCGTCACCGGCCATCTCGAATATCTGTTCGTACTCGCGCTCACGGCGCGTGCGTTCGGTGATGTCCTCGACACGGCCGACGACGCGGTCGACTTCGCCACGCTCGTTTGTGATCGGGAACCGGGTGACGGTGACCCATCGTGTCTCACCGTCCCGGTCGATACGGTACTGACCTTCGTACGTTTCCTGTGGCTCGCCGGCAGCCACGTCGTCGATCAATCGCTGGACGTCGGCCTCGTATCTCTCACGGTCGTCCGGGTGAGCGACGTCGACGAACGATGTCGGCTCCTCGTACAGTTCCTCGACAGGCCGTCCGTAGATGTCCTCGTACGCCGGGTTGATGTACAGCATCTCCGAGTAGTCTGCCGTCGTGAGATAGACGATCTCGTCGATATGTTCGGCGATGAGACGGAACCGACGCTCACTTTCACGGCGTTCCCGGGCCTGCTGGACCCGGTCGAGTGCCGTCGTCGCGTGTCGCGCGAGGATTCGCGTTGCGTCGAGCGTGACCGTGTCGATCTGGCCGGCTCCCGGCGCTGCTGCGGCGACGAGACCGTGACCGTCGAGCGGGACGAGAACTGTCTCTGTGGATTGGTCTTCGTCGGGCTCCGTCTCAGACTCGACACGTAGTGCTTCCGCTTGGTACGCATCGTACGGCACCGAACCAGGCTCGATCAGATCGGACCCCGTCAAGCCCGCTGTGAGACCACGCTCCGAGTCGCTACGCACGACCGGGGCTAGTTCCGGGCCGTCGTCCGTCGCACGCCAGCAGGCCGGCGCTGTCAGGTCGAGGACCTCTGTGATGGCATCCGCAACGGCCTCGTACACGGCCTGTTCCGTCTCGGCGGTCTGGACGGCTTCGGTCGACTCGTGGAGAGAACGGACCATCTTCTCACGTCGCTTTCGTTCCGTGACGTCGGTGTACCAGACGTACGCATCGGCCACTCCACTCTCGCCCCGGCCAGCATCGAAGTGAATTACGTTGAACAGAAACTCGCGGGTTCCGCTCGCTGTCTGCCGTGGTGCGGTCGCGTTGACACGGTCACCGCTCGCTGCTTGCCGTCGGAAGCGGTCGAAGTCGGCGTGTTCGTCCTCCGGAACGAGCATCTCTTCGACAGAGGCCCCGACAACCTCGTCGGCAGCGAATCCGAAGACCGTCTCGAATGCGGGGTTGATCTCTCTGATAATCGGCTCGTCGTCCTCCTCAAACCGAACCCGGACGACTGGGTCGGGGTTGTTCTCGAACAGTATCGATCGTCGATCCCGTTCCTGTTCGAGTCGTCGCTCGTACTCTGTGCGCGCGGTCACGTCCCGGGACAGGGCGAGAACGCGGTCCTCCCCCGCAATGGTGGCCGGTGTCAACTTCGTCTCCAACCGTCGCTGCTCCCCGGCAGCAGTTTCGATCGTCCACTCGACGGTCTGGGCTTCTCCGGTCGCCGCGACACGTCGCTGGCGATCGTAGAGTGTTCCTGGCCCGGAGCCAGCATCGGACACACTGAGTCCACCGAGACCCATCTCCAGCAGCGTCGCGCGGTTGTATCCCGTCAGTTCGGTCATCGTCTGATTGACGTCGACGATCCGTTCCTTCCAGGGATCGTGGACGGTGATGACGTCGTTGACGTTGTCGAACACCTGCTGGTACTTCCGTTCCTCTCGACGCCGTTCAGTGATATCCACCGACGTGGTTAGCACTACCTCACGGCCACCGACGTGGACTGTTCGCAGGCGTGCTTCTGTCCACCGAACCCCGTCCGCGGCTGTCTGGAGTGGCCATTCGATCTCGATTTCCTCGTCTTGCTCCGTAACACTCGACACAACCCGCGTTATCCACTCGTGGTCGTATCCGGGGATATCGGCGGTGAACTCGCCGATTTCCATCGACTCTGTCTCCGCCCGATCCTGGCCAAGTAGTTCACAGAGTGTCTCGTTGGCGTGGAGCATCTCACCCGTGTCCGGATCGTGGAGAATGGCGACGCCCCCGATATTGTCGAAGATCTCGCGCGCGCTCGTCTGTGCACGTTCCCGTTCGACGATTTCTCGCAAGCGCTCTCCCAGTACACCTGGGGCTGTCTCGGCTAGTCCGCGCGGAAGCCACTCTGCCGTACCGACCGACAACACGTCCCCGATCAACTCCTCCTCGGCACTCCCCGCTAGTACGACTACCGGTGTATCCGGACGTTCAGCCGTCCACTGCTGTACGATGTCGACGACACTGTCCTCTCGCAGGCCGCTGCGTACGAGCAGACAATCGGTCTCCGGGGCCGCGTCCCCGTGGTCCCCCCATGTCGTTCTCGTGTCGAGTGAGAGCCCAGCCCCCTGTTCCAATGCCGATCGAAGCTCGCTGTCCGGATCCTCCCCCACAAGCAGGAACGAAAACGAGCGAGAGCCACCTGCAAACATAGATACTACCTGATACTCAACGCCCGTAAATTGCTGGTAAGGAGTCACGATAGCGTCCAGACGACGCAGTATCCGAGTGGCTACAGTTCGCCGGCAATTGCGAGCGCCCGGTCGGTCGAACCCTCAACGACAACCGCAGTGGTCACGCCGTCGTCGGTCCACGCCACGACGGCACGGTCCGCAACTGTTTGGACAGCAACCGTCTGGCCATCGATCGTCTCCGTGGTCGCGTTCTCGGTCAGCCGGTCGAACCGGTCGGTGGCGGTCGTCGAAATGACAGTGACGTTCCGCCCATCACTGTCGTACTGCTGCCCAACGACCGTTTCTCCCTGCCGGACAGTGACTGTCGCCTCGGCGAAGGTCGCATCCGGACTGGGGAGTTCAAGATCGGTCGCCGTCTGTGCGGCGTCGAACTCCTCGTAGCTGTCGACCGTCGTCAGCGAGACTCGGTCAGTCGGCGGATCGAAGGTGCTGTCGTGAATCGAGACGTTGAACGCCGTCGACTGGACTGAAACGACCGTGCTGTTAGTGCCATCGGTCGCCTCCGATCGGACGACGCGTGAGTCATCCTGGGAGACCCACAGCGTCGTGGTGCCGTCAACCTCTGGATGGGTCAGTTCGACCTCGTACGTGTCAGTTCCGTCGATCGACGGCGTCCCGACGACCGTCGCAGAGACGTTCGAGGCGTTCATGCTCGGCAGCCCCTGCTCGCTGAACCGATCTTCGGCGTCGTCAGACAGTCGCTCATCAGGTGCGACAGTGTCGTCGAAGGCCTCGCCGTTGGCGAGTGAGTCGACCGGGTACGCGACAGAGCGGTTCGGGCCGACCGCCCACGCAACGGTACCGTTCGTACCTGCTCGGTACGTCTCCCCATCATGGGAGATAATGGTCCGGCTCCGGTTGTCGGCCGTCGCCGCCATCTCAACCGTCGCAGTGGCCGATTCACTGCCGTTGCTGACGGTCACTGTGGCCTCGGTTGTGATCGTCTCAGCGCTCTCATACCGCTGCTCAACGCTGTCCAGTACCTCGTCGCCAGAAGGCTGCTGGAGCGTCTCGATCGCCGTCGCTGACCCTGCCAGTGTGGCAGCGATCACAACGAGAGCGACGAGCATTCGACTCCCGTCCAGTCTTGCACTCATCATATAATATTATGGCTGGACGTTCAAATACGTTCGTGCCGTGGGGACTCCGAGACAACCCTGATACACCTCCCGGCCTAAGGATAAATGAATGGCACAGGCAGAAACGGATGACGTTGTTACGCTGTCGGATGTGCGAAAGCGCTACGATGTTGGCGGCGTTGTCGAAGCGTTGGCCGGGGTGTCGCTCTCACTACCAGCGGAGTCGTACACAGCCGTTATGGGCCCAAGCGGCTCGGGAAAAAGTTCACTGTTGAACCTCGTCGGTGGGCTAGACACACCGACTGAGGGGACTGTTACCGTCGGCGAGCAGGAACTATCGACAGCAACCGAAGCCGAACGGGCCGCGATCCGCGGGAGCCAGGTCGGCTTCATCTTCCAGACGTTCAATCTGATGCCAAGGCTCACAGCTGTCGAGAACGTCGCGATGCCGCTGGTCTTCGACGAGTGGGGCCGGGCCGAGCGCCACGAGCGTGCCCGTGAGCTGCTGGCCGATGTCGGTCTCGGCAAGCGATTGGACCACAAACCGACCGAACTCTCAGGTGGCCAGCGCCAGCGGGTCGCGATTGCCCGTGCGCTCGCTCCGAACCCGGAGCTGATTCTGGCCGACGAGCCGACCGGCAACGTCGATACTGAGACTGGCGATCAAATTATGGGTCTCCTCGACGACCTCCATGCGGCTGGGAACACGATCCTGCTGGTCACCCACGAGCGCCGAATCGCTGAACACGCCGGTCGGGTCGTCCACGTGCGCGACGGTGTCATCGAACGGATCGAGGAGCTGAGTGGCTGATGGACCCCAGAGAATCAGCTACCATCGCCCTGCGCTCGATCCGTTCACACAAGCTTCGCTCGACGCTGACGGTCATAGGCGTCGTCATCGGCATTGCCTCGGTCGTCACGTTCGCGACGTTCGGCGCGAGCGTCGAGTCCGAAATCGTCGGCGGTATCGCCGACTCCGGCGCAAACAACGTCTACGTGTTCGGCCAGCCGAACAACGAGGAAGGATTCGATCAGGCGCTGCAACCAGTGTTTACCGAGTCTGACATCGACAATCTCGGAACGATTCCGGGGGTGGAAACCGTCGTGCCGCGCGGGAGGATCCCAGTAAACTCGGTGATCCATCGGGGCGACACAGTGTCGGTCCAGGAGACGACGGCGACCACGCCCGACGCGGTCACGAACGAGACGCTCGTCGCCGGCCGCGGCTTCCACACTGGTGAAAACGAAACCGTCCTCAACCGAGCGGCGGTCGAGACAACCTTCGAGGAGAACGTCTCCGTCGGGGACGAAATTACCGTCCAGCGAACGGACCAGACATGGAACCTAACTGTCGTCGGCATCGTCAACGGAACCCGCGGCGAGCTTCCGGTTGGCAATTTCGGCCCACAGCCCGAGTTCTACGTTCCGGCCGACCCCTACTATCAGGCTATCGTCGAGAGTCCGTCGGCCAACGCCCGACAGCGAGCGTATCCACAACTCACTGTCGTCTCGGAGCCAGCCGAGACGCTGTCGGTTACCGACGCCGTCGAACGCTATTTGCAGGCGGAATCCGACGCTCGGCAGCTCGCCCCTGACGGGGTCGAACTGGTCGCTCGAACCAGCGGCGACTTCGCCGAGCAGATCAGCGATGTGATTCAGCAGATTACCCGATTCGTCACGGGGATTGCCGTCATCGCCTTGGTTGTCGGCGCGATCGGCATCGCCAACATCATGCTCGTCAGCGTAACCGAACGTACCCGGGAGATCGGGATTATGAAGGCCGTCGGCGCACGGAACCGCGACGTGATGGAGCTATTCTTGCTGGAAGCGACGTTGCTAGGCACTTTCGGGGCGTTACTCGGGCTCCCGCTGGGCCTGATCGTCGGTTGGGGTGCAACCCGGTACGCTGAGGTCGGCTTCGCGTTCGCACCCTTCTGGTCGGCGCTAGCCGTCGGCGTCGGCGTGCTGGTCGGCGTCGTCGCGGGCCTCTACCCGGCGTGGCGCGCCGCCCGCGTCGATCCGATCGACGCGCTCCGATACGAGTAGGGGTACCCCAAGGTCGTCGACCACAAGCCGTGTGTGGCCGTTTTTACTCCTCCGCTTCCCTTTGTTCCCAGCAAGCGAGATATCGGTGGGCGGTCGCCAAAGAGTGATAAGAATAGTATTTGATAAAGCTTCATTCTGGTCTTGCTTCTCGCAGCTTACTCGACGAACTCTTTGACAGTCGATACAGGAGTCTTACTCCTCACTATGATACAGATTAAAAAGCCAATAGGCGACGGCACTTGCAACTATGACACCCAGGATACCAGCTAGCCAGTTCCCCTCAAAAACCAACTCACGTATCCCTCCAGTAGCGCCCCTAAAGGCTATTAAGACGAGTAGGACAAGTGCTAACCGACGAAAAGAAAAGCCGAGTTCCGTTCCCGGGTTCGGCTTGTCTGTATCCACAGTATATGATTTTTCAGCTCTATCTCAATGGTTCTTTCCCCGTTCAATACGCACACCTACCTACCGGCTGTTTCAGCGGGAAAGGTATGGATTCAATAGGAGTTCAACAGAGCCTCGAATTCCGATCCTGCCTTTTACGCTACTCAGAGGCAGTAGCTCCCTCCTTAGAAACTGGTCGTGCTTCTCGCAGCATTCTCAACGGAATAGACCAGCGATCTATACAGAATACGTCTCTAGAGGAATTCGAGCTATTCGGATATTGTCAGGTAACCCGTGCAAGATACAGAGCATAGATTCAGCAGGAACTTAGCGTATCATTTCATGCGATACGAGATACTGGCCTCTCCGAATGAGAGCTCGCACTTACTCAACGACTAACATCTTGTTAGCACCACGCTGAAACTCGAATGGAACTTCTCGGATATCGGTGGTGTAGCCCTCTGACTGGAGGTCCTTGACAAGTGTCTCAGCGATGTCGGACTGGTCGGCATCGAACCCATGCAGTGGGAACACGCGGAGTTGAGCGCCAACCCGGCATAACTCTCGGATAGTTTCGAGGTGAAACTCGTAGGACAACCGGTCGTCGTAGAGGAACAGAAAGTGTGCCGAAAGGACGAGATCAAACGCGTGATCGTCAAACGGGGTCGCTGGCAGATCCGCATAGACGTATCGGTCGCCGTTGTGGGCATAGTCAGACAGGAAGCGTGAGGCTGCCCGTTCACGGTAGGCCCTGAGTTCAGAAACATCGTCGTAGAACTCCCACACGTATAGATCTTCGACACCATCGAGAGCATCCATCGCCGTTTCGATATCCTCGGCACAACTACTCGACAACGCAGCCGGCGACCGATTGTACATTTTGTCTGCACCGACAGCCGTAATGTCATGTTCGTGAGCCACTGCCACGAAAGAACAGGGACCAGCAGGACAGTCGAGAATACTTTGTCCGGCCCAGGAAGCGGGATCGAAATCGAACATCTTCTGGTATTCGGTGAATGTTCGCCCTATGAAGGCGAACTCGTCAATCTCGTACTTTTTTGTAGTCATGACTCACCACCCATGTTGACCATATATGTACACTGATGTATAAAAATGTCCGTTTCAGACAGGCACTCTCTCTCTAACTCGAATGCAAGACTCGCGCTCTCCATCTTGCACAGCGTACAGAAAACCTACTGATATTGGCAGGACCGCTGGTGGTCAATACCCACGCTGAGCAGCTGGTTCGTCCCAAGAGTTCTGAACTCAATTCTTGAGTGCTGTACCTTGGCGCCGTATCTGCGTATCCGATTTCCGCTCGTGCGGTGCACGCTAATCAGAGGGTGCAGGTCCCACTATGAAGCTGTTCATGATTATCTCAGCATGCTCAATCGAGTTGTCTAACGATCAGTGCAGGGAGTGGACTGTCCGTTGGTCAACTGCCGCGATTCAGGTCGATCAGTCGGCTTCCTGGGCTCCGTCGCAGATCTGGAGATACGCACTGGTGATCGTCGCCGTTGCGACAGTCGCGCTCACGTCCGTGATAACTCCCTCGACGGTCTTCATAATGGTCCTGCCCTCGATGATCGTCTTCTCGGTCATCGCGTTCTTTTTGAGGATGAAATACGGGGAGTTCAACGCCAGTCCGTAGCGGTGTAGCTCAATAGCCAAGGCCCACGTTGCTCCTGTCCTGAATAACGCGACATATAGCCGGTCGGGTGTGGGGTGTTCCAATGGAAGCACGAAACTCGGGAGGCCATTACCAAGCAACCTGCTTCAGCGGTTGATGCCTGAGAATCAAAGTACTATGCTCTATAGCTGCTCACTTCGCTCTCGTGTCACTTCTCCGATTCCCGCGTTCGCCGAACAGGCGGGGCACGCATACACTGTGCCCTCACCGTCACCAAATACTCGCACGAACCGGTCCGAGACGTGTCCGCCGCAGGTACTGCATTCCGGCATACGGGTCAGTGACCCTCCTCAAGAGCCGACGCTTTGCGACCCAACTCATACTGCCTGTTGAAATCCTCGCGTGGATACGGTATGTGTTCCCAGAGTCGAATGCCTGTGCTATCTATGTCACTCGTTCTGTCTTCCCGTATTGATGATCGTGGGCTATCAAACGCCGTTGTGGATTGGATACAGATGTCTGGTGTCATCGCTCTGAATACCGAATCGCTCCAGTCGTGACTTCGGTGATTCCGATATCAGCGAGTTCGGCTATCACTGCCGGCGGAAGCGTTTCGAGCGTCTCGTCAATCTGTGGGTCAACCGAAACACCATCGATCTTGAGTGCCGATAGCTTCCCGCGGCTACCGTGGGCGGCGACTTCGAATTCAAACGGGCGGTCACGATCGTCAACGGCCTGTACCCAGATCTTCGATAACCCGTTAGCGCTCTCCCAGTGAACACTGTTCGTCACTGTAACCGACCCAGCAGGAGGGACACATGAAGAGCTACACGCTTGGCACTGGCCTGGATGAGGCGAGGTGCCAACGTACTCATATTCGGTTCCACACCGGTAACACTGTAATGTTAGAATCATCGCCTACACTTTTCCAGCAAGAGTTCAGAGCCGCCCCGCTCGTCCCGGGTCAACGTCGATGGCATCAACAGGGCAGACATCGACACAGAGCATACAGTCGATACACTGGTCCTCGTGGATGGGGTCGGCTTTGATTTCGGACTCAGGGTGACCCGGCGTTTCAACCCACTCGAACACGTCAACAGGGCAGTCCTCTAGACAGGCCCCGTCCGCAATACAGATGTCGAAATCCACTGCAACATGGGTCCCGTGGATACCCTGTTTTTGCTCCGTTGGTTCTTCACCATCTGTCGTCCATACCCGATGGTCCTCGTGCCTGTCGACTTCCTCGTAGGTATTCTCGAAACTTGGATCGATAGCCATTGAGATGCCCTCTAGTACATTGGTCTTGTCCAGCAACCAGCTGAACCGGTCACTACCCGAGCGACCCCTCCATCTCCAGTTCGATGAGGCGGTTCAGTTCGACGGCGTACTCGATGGGCAGTTCCTCCGTGATCGGCTCGATGAAGCCGGCGACGATCATCTGCTTGGCGTCGTCGTCGTCCAACCCACGGGACTGGAGGTAGAAGACGTCCTCGTCGCCGATCTTCCCAACCGTGGCCTCGTGGGCGACGTCGACCTTGTTCTCCTGGATCTCCATGTACGGCATGGTGTCCGACGTCGATTCGTTGTCGAACATCAGCGCGTCACACTCGACGGAGGTCGAGGAGTCCTCGGCGCCGTCGGCAATGTGGACGAGGCCACGGTAGTTCGTGCGGCCGCCGTCCTTCGCGATGGACTTGGACTCGATGGTGGACTTCGTGTCGGGCGCGTTGTGGTAGACCTTCGCGCCGGTGTCGATGTCCTGACCCTCGCCGGCCATGGCGATGGTGATGTGGTTGTCCGTCGCGCCCGGACCCTTGAGGACGGTCGAGGGGTACAGCATCGTGGCCTTCGAGCCCATCGAGCCCGAGACCCACTCCATCGTCCCGTCGGCCTCACAGATCGCGCGCTTGGTGTTAAGGTTGTAGGTGTTTTTCGACCAGTTCTGCACGGTCGAGTACTGGACGTGGGCGTTCTCGCCGACGAACACCTCGACGCCACCGCTGTGGAGGTTAAACGCGGAGTACTTCGGCGCGGAGCAGCCCTCGATGTAGTGGACTTCGGAGTTGTCCTCGGCGATGATGAGCGTGTGCTCGAACTGGCCCATCCCCTCGGAGTTCATCCGGAAGTACGCCTGAACGGGCATGTTGACCGTGGTGTCCTCCGGGATGTAGACGAAGGAGCCACCGGACCACACCGCACCGTGGAGGGCGGCGAACTTGTTGTCGCTTGGGGGAACGCACTTCGTCATGAAGTGCTCCTTGACGAGTTCTTCGTGCTCCTGGACGGCCTTGTCCATGTCACAGAAGATGACGCCTTTCTCCTCCCAGCGCTCCTGCATGTTCTGGTAGACAATCTCCGATTCGTACTGGGCGCCCACGCCCGAGAGGGCGTTCTTCTCGGCTTCGGGGATGCCCAGTTTGTCGAAGGTGTCCTGGATCTCCTCGGGGAGGTCCTCCCAGGATTCGGCACCGCCGCGGGTTTCGATGTCCGGGCGGATGTAGGGGACAATATCGGCGATGTCGACTTCCGAGAGGTCCGGCGCACCGGGCCAGCCAGTCGGCATCGGCATCTCCTGGAACTGCTTGAGCGCGCGCAGGCGACGCTCGAGCATCCATTCGGGCTCGTCCTTGTCTTCGGAGATGACTCGGACGGTCTCCTCGGTGAGGCCCTTCTCGGTCTCGAAGGCGGATTTTTCCTCCTTCTTGAACTCGAAGCGGGCTTCGGTATCGGTCTCTTTGAGGTGATCCTGGTCTGAGCTCATGTATCAGATATTGAGTCGAGGGGTTAAAAATTTCTAGGTCAATCAGAGGTATTATTTTGTCTGAACCGTATGCTATTTTTTAAATCAAAAATATTTTTGTGCCCGCGTAATATGGGTTGGTATGGGAAAGACAGACAATTGCACCCGAGGAATTGCCCCAGCTACCGGGAGCCGTAGTCTTTCCCAACTCCTATCAGAGTGGCACAGAGGACCGGCGACTCGGCTTCTCTGTGCTACTCTCTACAAATAGATAAAAAATAAGCTTATTAAAACAAGCAAGGTAACGGTATATGAAACTAAATGACCTTTTCATTTGATACCACTTACAAAAATTTAGACTCGGACCTCTATTCGAGAGTAACGCCAAAAAGTATCGCTAACCCCGAAATTTTGCTTCTCAATGACGGGCTATGTGCTGATCTTGGATTGGATACAGCAAAGCTCAATGCTAAAATTCTAGCAGGCCAAGATCTCTTGGAAGAGTCAATTGCCCAAGCATATGCAGGCCACCAGTATGGAAGTTTTACAGTTCTGGGCGATGGGAGAGCGATGATACTCGGTGAACATGTAAACGATGGCAATAGATACGATATTCAACTGAAAGGGGCTGGTCGAACGCCGTACTCGGGAAGAGGCGATGGCAACGCGACTGTCAGCTCAATGCTCAGAGAGTATCTCTATTCATATGCGATGCAGAATTTAAAAATCAAAACATCGAGAAGTCTGGCAGTCGTCGAAACTGACGAAGCAGTCGAACGACGGCAGACAGAACCTGGGGCCATCCTTGTCCGAGTGATGAACAGCCACATTCGATACGGGACCTTCCAGTATGTTGCGGGTCAGGCATCCGACGAACTACAGCGGTTCACTGACTATGTTATCAACAGGCACTACCCGCAGCTAAATGCGAAAGATCGCACATATCTAGCGTTCTTCGATGCAGTCATGCAGTCGTCAATTGAGATGGTTGTCGACTGGCTGCGTGTCGGATTCATCCATGGCGTCATGAATACGGACAACATGAGTATCAATGGAGAAACATTTGACTACGGACCATGTGCCTTCATGAATTACTATGATGAGGAGACGGTCTTCAGCTCGATCGACAAGCACGGCCGATATGCATTCGGAAATCAGCGACCCATCTTGCGGTGGAATCTTGAACGATTTGCAGAGGCACTCCAACCGCTGTGTACGCAATCAGCGCTCACATATGATGAACTCGAAGGCAAACTGGACGAATTTGAGGATCGCTTTGATGCGCAATACTACACGATGATGCGGAAGAAACTGGGAATCAACTCAGATGGTGAGGACAGACTCGTCGATGAATTCATAGAGTGGCTTCGCAAATCGAACGCAGACTATACCAATACCTTCCTCGAATTAGAAACGCCAGGTACATTTGATTATCCGGTGTTTGCAACCGAGGAATTCGAACAGTTGAGGAATAAGTTGGCTGCTGTCGGCCTAGATGAGAAGTTGATGCAGGAAGCCAATCCGCGGTATATCCCCCGCAACTACCTAGTTGAAGTGGCACTGGGAGAGTATCTCGAAACTGGGGATCTATCCAAATTTAAGGAGCTATTGACCGTGTTGGAAAATCCCTATACATCGAAGGATATGGGTTCACAATTCAAGCAACCACCGCCGCGAGAATTTGATTCAGAGTATACAACGTACTGTAATACGTGAGCGGATATTACCAAAATGAGCATAGTCATCAATTTTAACAGCGTCAGTCGTCCTTTGGCTCACCCCCGTCGGTCAACGCGGACTTCTCCTCGTCCTCGCCGCCGTCGGTGATGGCCGTCTCCAGCTTGCGGTCGAACCAGGTCCACTCCTTGTTGAGCATCCCGTCGCGTTCGAGGTCCCACGGGTCGCCGTCCTCGACTTTTGGCCCCTCCAACCAGGACTGGAGAAGGTTCCAGACGAATATAAGCTGGCCGACTAGTAGAATGAACGCGCCGACAGTGGCCAGTTGGTGGAACGTCGAGACCTGTGCCAGCGGCGCGATTGCGCCGTCGAGCTGGTAGGTCGCATACCGGCGGGGCATACCCAGATAACCGAGTGCCAGCATCGCGAAGAACGTGAGGTTAGTCCCAACCATCGAGAGCCAGAAGTGGGCTTTCCCGAGCGTCCGCTGGTACATTCGGCCGGTAAAGATGGGAAACCAGTAATAGATGCCCGCAAATATACCGAAAGCGAGTGCCCCCATTAGAACATAGTGGAAGTGGCCGACCACATAGTAGGTGTCGTGCAGAATGAGATCGATGGGTACCGAGGCGAGGAAGACACCGGTGACACCGCCGATGATGAAGTTCGAGACGAAGCCGATACAGAACAGCATTGGCGTGGCCAGTCGCAGGCGGCCGTTCCACATCGTCGTAATCCAATTGAACGTTTTCACTGCGCTCGGGATGGATATCGCAATCGAGACGGCCATAAACGAGGCCCGCAAGCGTGGGTCCATTCCGGTCGAGAACATGTGATGGGCCCATACGCCAAAGGAGAGGACGCCGATAGCCAGCGTCGAGTAGACGACGAACTTGAACCCGAACAGCTTTCGACCAGCGAACTTCGGTAGGATAAGACTCACCAGTCCCATCGGCGGGAGCACCAGAATATACACCTCGGGGTGGCCGAAGAACCAGAACAGGTGTTGCCACAACAGCGGACCACCGCCCTCGACAGCGAAGAACGTCGTCGAGAGGTTGCGGTCCATGAGCAACATCACGAGAGCGCTGCCCAGCAACGGAAATGAAAAGAGGATGAGCGCCGACTGGGTGAGAACAGTCCACGAGAACATATCGAGGTTTGCCCAGTTGACGTCCTCGCCGCGCTCGGTAAAGACAGTCACAATGAAGTTGATGGCTCCCAACGTCGTCGCGACTCCGGAGAGGTGCAGGCCAAGCAACATCAGGTCGACGCCGGGGTTGGCCTGCTCGACCGACAGCGGCGTGTACATCGTCCAGGCGGTCTGGGCCGGCTCGATCATGTTCTCGGTGACCGGTGCGAGGAAGAAGCCGGCCCAGATGAGCAGGGCCGCCGGCGGTAGCAACCAGAAGGCGATGGCGTTGATCCGCGGGAACGCCATGTCGTCGGCCCCGATCAGCAGCGGGATGAAGTAGTTCGCGAAGGCCGCGATGATCGGCGTCCCGAACAGGAACAGCATCGTGATGCCGTGACTAGTAAGTATAGAATTGTACGCGCTCGGTCCAAGAATCGCTCCCCCCGGAACGATGAGCTGGATGCGGATGAGCATCGCCATGATACCTCCGACCGCGAAGGCGATGATGGCGTACAGCCCGTACAGCAGTCCGATGTCTTTGTGATCGACGGTCGTCAGCCAGCGAATTAGCCCAGTGGGTTTCTCGCGGTTGCGGACGACGGCGTCTTTACCGGTCGCTGTTCCACCGCCGGCCAGTGGCGTATACGACCGCCAGTTCTCGATACGCGTGAGTACTGCGGTAATGCCGACGAGGAGGACAGCCATCAGCCCTGTCAGCACTAGATCTCCTACAGCCATTATATGACAAAATAGCACTCTGATTGTATTCTTCTGCAGGTTATCCGTATAACACCTTTATATGGGGTTGCAAAAATTTTGTGCGGTTCTGGTCCTTCCGAACGTGACCACTGATTTCAAAAACCGCATTTATATGAGATAAATTATAATATTTTCGGCCTATCACAATCGGTCAACAGCATCGTTAGGAATGCCAGGACTTGTTCGGTCGCTTCCCCTAGACGACAGCGGAAATCACCACCTTACTTGTCGGACCAGACTAACACTGCGACAATCCCGGCTACCAGAACAATAACATAAGTTACCGTTACGTATCGGGAAATAGGTTCGCAGCTAGACAATAAAATGGCAAATTAAAACCAATGACCGATATTAAAGCCGACATACGGGTCGAGCATCCCGACATAGTGTGTACGAAGTCGGTCACGTACGACCAAAGTTCGAAAGTGATGTCGGTCTCAGAGGCGGGAACTGACCCAACATCTAGAACCTTCTATTACTACATCGAATCGTCCGACTTCCACCTGCTCGAAGAGGGATTACGGAATGATAATACCGTTGCTGAATTCGAACGGGTCATCGAAACCAGAGATCAGGAGGCGATATATTGCGTCGAATACAGTGGCGAAGGGATACTTTTCTCACCGGTGATTTCAGACGCGAATGGTGTTATCCTCAATAAGAAAAATAATGGAAGCGCTTGGCTGTTCACAATCTGGCTGACAGAACGAGCAGACCTGCATCAGATCTGGGACTACGCCCAAGAGAACGACATTGACATCGAGTTACTTCGCGTGAACGAATACGCGAGTTTAGGAAATACGGACGCTGGATTGACCGATAGCCAACGGGAAGCACTCCTCGTCGCACTCGAAACAGGGTATTTCGAAGAACCACGGAACGCAACACTCGACGAAGTCGCCGCTGAGTTGGATATCTCGCAACCTGCAGCGGGTGGTCTCCTCCGACGTGGAATCAGGCGACTCATCATATCGTCCCTGCTAGCTGAGAGCAAAGCTCCAGAGTAACTACGAATCTGACGCCAGTATACTGTGAGGGTTGATGACTGGGTTCTTTCGCGCTGACTATGTGCCCTGGATCTTGCACGACTACCGGAACAGCTCTTGAAGCTGGCACAATCGATACACGAATCACTATGAGTAGCTGGCCGGTCCAAAAATCCAAAATCAACTCTTTAGGAACTGTCCGTTGGCTCTGTGTCTATGTAGTCAACTTTTACTCATACGTCTCACCTACTCAGAGTTGGCAGGTCTCTCCAGGGAATTAGTCGTGCTTCTCCCAGCATGCAAGTAGATGCGACCGGCTAAACACCATTGGCCGGCAATCAGTTCTAATGTCGATTACTTCAGAGGTTATACTCATCGGAGTTGTTTTCTGGATTTGAGGGCCCTGTTTATATCTCGTCCAGTCATACCACTCATATGGCAGAGGGATTGCATCGAAAGCTTGTCGAAGAGTTCTCCGATATTGCGACGATTATCGATTCAGACGGGACGATTACGTATGTGAGTCCCTCGGTCACCCGGATGCTCGGATATGAGCCAGAGGAACTAGTCGGTGAGGTCGGCTACGAATATCAGCATCCGGACGACCGTGACGCTGTTGCCGACGCCATTGAGAGAATCCAGACAAATCCCGACGACACCCAGATAATCGAGACACGGTTTCGTCGTGCCGATGGCTCGTGGTGTTGGATCGAGGCGACACTACAAAACCGACTCGACGATCCTGATATCAATGGAATCCTCGTGAATAGCCGTGACATCTCCAAGCGAAAACGGAAGGAACACCAACATCAGGCGCTTGCCAAAGAGTACAAAACACTCCTTGAGAACGTCGATGACAGTATTTTCTTCATAAACGTCGAGTCAGCGGATGCGAAGTACGTGTTCCGCTTTGAACGTTTGAACCGTGCCTACGAGGAACAAACCGAGATTTCGACCGATGAAGTCCGGGGAAAGACTCCAACCGACGTGTTCGGTGAAGACCTCGGGACAGACCTCCAAGCAAACTATCATCGGTGTGCCCGAACTCAGGAACCGATCTCGTATGAGGAGGAGGTTCCAGTCGAGACGGGCGCACGGTTTTGGCAAACGGTTCTCACACCAGTTCTTACCAACGGCGAAGTGACCCAGATTATCGGTATCACACGGAACATCACAGAGCGGGTCAAACAGGAGCGACAGCTCCAGAGCCAAAAGGAGCAACTTGACGAGTTCGCAAGCGTAGTGTCACACGATCTGCGGAATCCACTCAGTGTCGCACAGGGTCGGTCAGAACTCCTCGCAAACGACTGCGACAGCGACCATCTCCCTCCCATCAGCAGATCACTTGACCGGATGGAAGAAATCATCGCTGATACGCTCACACTTGCCAGACAGGGCCAAGTTGTCTCAGATCAAGAGCCGATAGATTTAGTCAATTTAGTCGGAAAGTGCTGGAAGAACGTACGATCAGATGAGGCTACCATCGAGATTGAAGACAAAGTCATGATCACTGGTGATCCGGGTCGACTCCAACACATATTCGAGAACCTCTTTCGGAACGCAATTGAACACGGCGGGACGGACGTGACTGTCCGAGTCGGCCAAATCGATACACACGGAATTTACGTCGAAGACACTGGTTCAGGGATTCCGGAAGACGCCCGTGAGGCAGTGTTTGATGCTGGGCATACCTCGGCAAGTGGCGGAACCGGGTTTGGGTTGACAATCGTCAAACGGATCGCAGAGGCCCACGGCTGGAAGGTTAAGATCGTCGAGGGGATTGATGGTGGAGCCCGATTTGAGTTCACTGATATCGATATCGATCAGTGACAAATACGCAGCCACACTGAGAAGGTGGTTCATCCCAACAGTGCTGAAATCAATTCTCTGGATTCTGTCTTTTCGGTCCGTATCGTCGTATTGTGCTTGCGGGCCCAAGCCAATCAGAGGTGGCAGCTCTCAGTTGGAATAGAATACCTGGTCGTGATTATCTCAGCATGCTCGACCGAGCAGACCGACGGTCAGTACAGTGAGTGCGAGTTGCGTCAGGTTGTGTTGTTCGGGTCGAGCGCGTAGTAGACGACAGTCATTGAGACGCCCATCGCGATCGGGCCGAAACTTCCATTCCCCGGCAGCAAGCTTCTGACAGCGAATACGGCCACCGCGGAGATGAGGCCGACGAGCAGAGCGTACGAGAGCCGCGAGAGACCCCGTACTCGGTTGTCAAGTCTACGGTACAGATGTTGGAGGGCATCCATACGCTCGAATACCGTCAGCGGAGGGATACCTCTTTTTGTTAAACACGCATACCCACGGAACAACTGGTTCATCCCACAGTGCTGAAATCAGCTCTGTGAGAACTGTCTAGTGACTCCGTCTCTGTGGATTCGATTTGCCCCGTCGACCCCGTATTCACGGTGCCAGCTCTCTCCAGGAAAACTGGTCGTTGTGCTGGAGGTGCGCTCGGACGTGAAGCACGCGACGACGGTCCATACACGCTCCAACCGGGAGCCACAGAGCCACAAGAGCCCGTCGGCATGACTGTCTTTTTGTCGACGGGCTAATAATGAGTGCATAGATGCCGGGTGAGATACTCGTCGTCGACGACGACGAAACGATCAGGCGGCTCGTCTCCCACCGGCTCGAAGCGGCGGGCTACGACGTGCGGACCTGCGAGGACGGCCGCGAAGCGGCCGACCTGTTGGGGACCGACTACCGGCCTGACCTCGTCGTGATGGACGTGATGATGCCCCGCCTCGACGGAACGCGGTTGGCCCGGATGGTCCGCAAGGGAGAACTCGCGGTCCCGACGGACCTGCCGATCGTGATGCTCACTTCCCGTGGCCGGGAGGAACACGTCCTCGAAGGATTCGACGCGGGCGTCGACGACTACGTGACGAAACCGTTCCGGAGCGCGGAGCTCGTCGCCAGAGTCCGGAGGCAGATGGATGGTTGAGCCGGTCGTGCTCCAGACGGGCGACGTGGTCGCGTTCGGCTACACGGTCCCGTTGACTGTCGTCGTGGTCATGCTGGCACTCGTGATCGCGCTTGCGCTGGCGGTTTCGATGTTTCTGACGGTTGGGCTCTCGGTGTACCACTCGGTACAGGACACCCAGCGCGAGCGGGTCAAACCGGACTTGCGCGAGGAACTACTGAGCCGGCTGTTCAGTCAGGACCCGGACTGGGAAGCACTCGTCGCGGACTGTTCACGCACCGAACGGCGCGTCCTCGAATCCCTGCTCGACGAACACCTCCGGGAACTCGACGGCAGCGATGCCGACCGGCTCAGAGAGTTGGGCGACGCCCTCGGGATTCCCGACCGGGCTCGACGCCGGCTCGGGAGCGGGAACGAGTACCGACGGCTCCACGCGCTGACGTGGCTGACACTGCTCCGGCGGCCGGAGCCGTACGTCGAGTCCTCGTTCGAGCCCGAGACCCCGCGTGAGCGGGCCGCGGCGGTTACACTTTTGCAGGCGTGTGACCGGCTCCCCGACGCGGAGACGGGGGTATCACTCCTGCTCGACGGCGCGAACGAGCAGTTCAGCGTATTCGGTCAGGACACCCTCTACCGTGTCGCACGTAGCGACCCGGAGCCGCTGTTGGCCCGCGCGAGCAGCCACTATCGCGACTGGCCCGAGCCGCTGCTCGCACAGGTACTGGCGGTCTGTTCGCAGTTGGAGACCAGCGTCGGCGACCGGAGCTTAGAGTGGGTGACCGCCGCCCTGGAGACCGAAAACGAGGCGATCCGGGCGGCGGCCGCTGACACACTGGGTAGTTTCGGCTGGCGGGCATCGCTCCGCGACCAGCTATTCCTCGAACGGGCGACCGACGATCCCTCGCCCCGCGTTCGCGCGGCGGTGTACGAGATGCTCGCCTCGTGGGGCGACCGGGAAGCGATCACCGTCCTCCTGTTCGCGCTCGTCGAGGAGACCGACCCCCGGGCGCTGACACTCGGGACGACGGCGCTGGTCGGCCGCCGGGACCACGTCGACCACGACACGGCGGCGGTGTTGGGGCCCGCCTGGGACTGGAGCTTCGAACACTCGGAGTACGACCGCATCGCCGGTCGCGTGACCGCCGGGACGGTGCGTGGGTAGGATGCACTCGCCGGAACACGTCGTGGGGACGGCGCTGCTGGTGTTTGGCGTGTTCGTCGTCGGCTACTACGCCGCCATCAACGCCGGCTATCTACTGTTGCACGTCCTGGCGCTGCTGGAGCTTCGCGACGACGTCCGCGAGTCCGAGTGGGACCCCCTTCCGGGAGTTCACGTCGCCGTTTTACCCTGGGATCGGGATCGTCCTCCCGGCGTACAACGAGGAGGCGACGATCGTCGAGAGCGTCCAGTCGATGCTGTCGCTGAACTACCCGGAGATCGAGGTCGTCGTCGTCAACGACGGCTCGACCGACGCGACCGTCGAGCGCCTGGTCGAGCACTTCGATCTGGAACCAGTCGACGCCGACATCCCCTTCGAGGTCCCTGCCGAGGAGATCCACGGCGTCTACCGCTCGCGGATCTACGAGGAGTTGCTCGTCGTCGACAAGGACAATGGCGGGAAAAGCGACGCGCTCAACGCCGGTCTCTGGCTCACCGAGATGCCGCTGTTCTGTGCGGTCGACTCGGATACGGTCATCGACCGGGAGGCGCTGCTGTCGCTGGTCAGGCCCTTCCTGGAGGCGCCGACGACGGCGGTCGCCTCGGGCGGCGTGATCCGCGTCGCGAACAACTGCCGGATCGAGGACGGGGTCGTCAAGGACGTGTCGTTGCCCAAAACCGGGCTCGCCGGACTGCAGGTGATGGAGTACCTCCGGGCCTTCTACTCGGGCCGACTGGGGCTCAACCGGCTCAACGGCCTCATCCTTATTTCGGGCGCGTTCGGGCTGTTTCAGACCGAGACGGTCCGTGAGATCGGCGGCTACCGCCACGACACGATCACCGAGGACTTCGACATCGTCGTCCGGCTCCACCGCCATCTCAAGGAGACCGACCGGGAGTACACCGTCGACTTCGTCCCGGAACCAGTCGCGTGGACGGAGGTCCCCTCGACACGCCGGGTCCTGGGCCGACAGCGCCGACGGTGGTACCGGGGGATGGTCGAGACTGTCGTCACCCATCGGCGGATGGTCGGCAACCCACGATACGGGCGCGTCGGCTGGTTCGTCATGCCCTTCTTCGTGATGGCGGAGACGGTCGGCCCGCTGATCGAGGGGATCGGCTACGTCCTGTTGCCCCTCGCCTGGTACTTCGGCTTCCTGAACGTCGAGTTCTTCCTCGCCTTCTTCCTGTTGACGACCGGATTCGGGATCTTCCTCTCGTGGTTCGGCGTCTTCAGTGAGGTCTGGAGTTTCAACCGCTACGATAGCCCGTGGCAGGTGCTCCGGCTGCTCTGGTACGGCGTCCTGGAGAACTTCGGCTACCGGCAGTGGAAGACCATCGTCGCGTGGCAGGGACTGTTCGAGTACCTCAGGGGCGTGGACACTTGGGGGGCCATGGAGCGGACCGGCTTCTCGACCCGGGACGATTAGTGACTCGGCCGTGAAGACGGGTTATGTCCGAACAGGAGGTACGGAACTACTTCCGGGATCTCTACGAGCTCGGGGCGGACTCGTCGGCGACGCTAGACGAGAAGATCGAACGGGCGATCGCCGTCGGTCGAGACCGGCTCGACGTCGACTACGGGGTACTCTCGTTCACCGGGGACGGCGAGTACGAGGTCGTCGGCTCGACGATCGAGAGCGGCGATTACTCCGCCGGATCGGTCCACGACCTGGACACCACCTGGTGCCGGCACGTCGTCGACGACGAGGAACTACTGATGATCGCCGACGCGGGGTCGTCGGCCTACGCGGACGACATCGCGCGCGAAGTGACCGGCCTCCAGTGTTACATCGGGGCGCCGATCACCGTCGACGGCGAGATCTACGGGACGTTGTGTTTCTCGGGGGAACAACCCCGTGATCGGTCCTTCGACGGGGACGAGCAGCGGTTCGTCGAACTGCTGACCCGCTGGATCGGCCACGAGATCGAACGGGAACGTCACTACCGGGCTCTGGACGCACAGAACGAGCGGTTAGACGAGTTTGCGGGTGTTTTGGCACACGACCTGCGGAACCCGTTGACCAGTGCGTACGGGTACACGGAACTGGCGTCCGAGACGGTCTCGGAACCGGAATCGGAGTATCTCGAGACGGCCCTCGATTCGCTCGATCGAATGGATGAGATGATCACCGAGACGCTGTCGCTCGCCCGGGAGGGCATCGACGTCGGCGAGCGGGAGTCGGTCCGGCTCTCGGAGGTCGCTCGCAGTGCCTGGAACACGATCGACCCCGACACCGCGACCCTGGAGATCGTCGACGACAGATCGATCCGGGCGGACGCCTCTCGTCTCCGCCACCTCTTCGAGAACCTGTTCAGGAACGTCGACGAACACTGCGGCCCGGGGACCCGGGTGACCGTCGAGGAACCGACGACGGCTTCGCCGTCGAGGACACGGGTCCGGGGTTGCCCGCCGACGTTGCGGACTCGTTGTTCGGCGGCGAGTACGGCGACGGCCGCCGTGGGCTCGGCCTGCTCATCATCGAACGCGTCGTCTCCGGGCACGGCTGGACGGGCCAGGCCCGTGTGACGGACGCCGGCACCCGCTTTGTCTTCTCGGGCGTGGGCACCGTGACGGAGACTCCGGCGACGGCTTCCCGGCCGGAGTGACCGGCCGCTCCGGGGGTCGACCGACGTGAGACGAGTCCACGTGGCTGGGATATCCCTATTGTTACGCAGCGATGAGTCCGTTCCTGACCGCCGACATCGAGCCGCTGGTCGAGTCCTGTGAGTTCGGCGAGGACCGCGTCTACCTTCTGCTGGCCATCGCCCGGGAAAAAACGAGGGACCGGCGTCGACACCCACGCATCCGGAGGGTGGTCGAGGACGAGGGCTCGAACGGGCGATCGCAGAACTCGGCCACGCCGCCCGTCGGTCCGACGAGCGGTTCCGCCTGTATCTCAGACCTCTGAACCATACCGGGCTGACCGTCGACGCGCTCCGAGCGTGCTATCTTCTGGTTGTCCGCCCGGTCCTCAACGAGTCCGAGCGGCGACTACGGCGGAGCGGACGACCCCCACTGTCATCAAGCGGATGACCGACTGTCCGGTGTGGACGCTCTCCTGGCTGGGTCTGACTGACCCGGCGGCGGTCGGTACTGTCGGCGGTTATAATTGTGAGTCGGTCAGTCCCTCGCGACAACCGGGGCCGAGATGTGTCGGTTGATACAGGCAGTCAGGTCGCTGCGGGCAATCGGCTTAGTGAGATAGTCATCAAGACCGTCCGGTACTGACTCTTCGGCGTCAACTGCCGAGACCATTACGAACGGGACCTCGATAGCGTGCTCTTGTATCCGGGTGTAAAGTTCGTCCCCAGACATCTCGGGCATTCGCCGGTCGCTCAAAACGAGGTCAATCTCGTCGGTAATCAGTCCGAGTGCGATAGCACCGTTCGCTGCTGTCTGCACATTGTATGTCTGCTGAAGATAGAGTTCGTATATTTCCCGCACATCTGGGTCGTCCTCAACAAGAAGAACAGTAGGGAGCGGTGATTGTCTGTCACGATCGGGCGAAACTGAGGTCACGGAAAGAAGTAACTGGTGTATCGTAATCGGAGTGCTTCCTTACTAGTGTGGTAGCAGTCACGAGCTTGGTGGTTTGTAACAACCTACTGTCCGCCAGCCTACTGCACAGCCAGTTCGGCGTCTCCAGCGTCAAAATCGAACTGATGTACTAACTCCCTGTACTGACCGAGGACTGAGGTTTACCTCGCTGTCGATACTACTGAAGGATTGGAGCGATTCGGTCGTGTCAAGATCGTCTCCGCCTCCCAGAGAGGGCAAAATAGCGCGATAAAGATGACCGGGTCAAGCAGAATAGGATCATTTCTTCACCCCGAGAACTATTCGAAATCTGCGAGACTGCGAGCGCATAGGTGGCAAAGCGCTTCGGATTTTCTCTGGCAGCGGGGGATCTGAATACGGAAAGAGAGTACCGGAATTGTAACGGTGACTCCTCACCCTCAACGAGGCTCTCCCGGATGGATACAACCATCGCGTTAAATTTGGCGTGAATTATGATAGACGAAGGCTTCGAGCCACTCTTGAGCTGTCTCTAGCTCGACATGGCTGAAACTATTCGTAAATGAGGAAGTTTGTTGTTCTGTTTTTCAGAATATACGTTTGATAGCAGTCCAATTTCCATGTGTGAGCGTCTGAAATCGGAGTCATCTCCAGCCAGAACTGGACCGGGATAATCAGCACCGTCGACAAGAAATAGCACGTCGTCAAGCTGATCTCGATGGTGGAGTTCGGCTAGAACTCACCGTGTCTCTGTTTCGTCACCGTCGGAAAGAGGCTGACACTGGATTTTGTTCGTTTTGGGATCAACAGCGCCGTACAGCCAAAATTTCTGCCTATGGAGGCCGATCATCTTTTCGTCGACCGCGAACTGATCCGCAGTCACCGTTGAGATCGGTCTAGTGAACCTACTCGTGGATCGAGACACGACTGCGTTGGGATGCCCAACCTATCGAAAAACTGATTTACATACTTAAGTGATGTATATTATATATGATACCGAATGCCCACTCGAATCGCCCACTCAGGAGTCCGTCGACGCTCCACAAACGACAATTCGAGCCACACGATAGTCCACTGGGATGGTCATAGACACTCTGATCCCGTCCACCTCATCCTTCAACTTAACGCGACCCCACCCTCAGGGCCAACATCTATTACCCATCAGTATATTGGTCTAAATACAGAATGTAGTAGTATATAGGATATATAAAAATGACGGAACAACCGCTTGTAAGCTAAGATGACTGTACTGAGTGCAATCGCGAACACGGCTGTTTTCGGAGGTATAGAGGCGATAAAAGTCGATCCTGAGATACTGAACCTTTTTATTGCAGGTGCACTGGGGATGCTGCTCGGACTCGAACGAGAGTGGGCCAACAAGTCGGCGGGCATCCGCACGTTTACCCTGACCAGCCTGGTCGGGGCTGCCGCAATGTCGCTCAACGAGACGATCCTCCTCGCTGCTGGAGGAGCACTGGTTCTCGTACAAGGGGGGTTGCTCGGGATTCGGGGTATAGTCGCACAGTGGACCGGCGACGATGGTGACTCTGGCTTATCCCTGACAACGTCGACATCACTCCTCGTCGCGTACGCGGTCGGGATTCTAGTCGGAGCCAATCACGTCCTGATCGGCGTCATCATCGGCATAACGTCGTCGTTCCTACTAGTCCTTCGGAGGGAGCTACACGGGTTTGCGAACCAGTTATCGCGAGAGGAAGTACGTAGTGCCGGTGAGTTTGCGATCATCTCGTTTGTCGTGTATCCGCTCCTGCCTGGCGGAACGTACGGACCGTGGGATGCGATTGATCCGAAACTGGTCTGGATGCTGGTGATCGCAGTCAGTGGGATCGGGTTTGTCAACTATATCGTGATGCAACGATACGGCAGTAAGGGGATCGCTGTCACTGGCTTTTTCGGCGGTTTGGTGAACTCCACCGCCGTAATCGGTGAAATCGCGGGCCGTGCGAAGAACAACGTGGGAATCACAGAGCTAGCAGTGGGAACGATACTAATAGCTGATGCAGCGATGGCCGTCCGGAACTTAGCGATCATCGTCGCATTCGTCCCCGAATCGGCTGTCAGCGTTGGACTGCCGCTCGGTCTGATCGCCATCAGTGGCGTCGGACTCGCATATTACGATAGCGACTGGGAGGGTGATCTCGAACTGGACTTCGACTCGCCGTTTAGCAGCGCGAATGCGCTGAAGTTCGGCGTGCTCTTTCTTGCCGTCTTGATTCTCACCGCTGGCGCACAGCGCATCTTCGGAACAGCCGGCTTCCTGCTTACGAGCTTCCTCAGCGGCATCGTTTCGAGCGGCACGACAACAACGACTGCAGTGACGCTGACGTCAACTGGTCAGATAGCGCCGACAGTAGCGGCACAGGGTGTGCTGGCCGGAACCCTCTCCAGTATCCTCGTGAAAATCGGGTTTGCAACGAGTATCAACCGTTCACTGGTAGCGCCGGTAGTGCGAAAGTCACTCTACCTATCGCTGATCGGAATCGGTGGTGTGGTTGTCAGTCTCCAATTGACATGACAGGCAGAGCTATCGGAGTAACACGGGGCCGCCGCGACCCCTACGGCAGAGGAAGGCCTGCGATTTCGCCAGAAACGGTTTCTGCTGACGTGTCACCATTCGAGATGAGGGACTCTGGACGACGTACACCAGTGCTATTAGCAATCTCGACGGAACAGTTCATCGAGGGGAGTAATTAGTTCTCCGGCCTCACTTTTCACGCCTAACTAAAACGACCCGCTCAAATATAATAAAAGTTTAATAATCATGCGACACTGGAAGATAAATGCATGACAAGAGATAGCTATCGTCGAAGCTTTATCAAAGGAGTGGGCGCCGCAACCATCGTCGGGTTGGCAGGTTGTAGCGGGGATAGCAGTGACGGATCAAGTGGTGACGAATCGAGTGGTGACGGATCAAGTAGCACCGACACCGGGACCTCAACCGGTGGAACGACGGGCGGAACAACGATAATCCAGTTCTGGCCCGCGTGGGGAAGCTACTACGAGGAGACGTTCAACGAGATGATCAACCGGTTTGAATCGAACCACGATATCACTGTCGAGATGTCGGCACAGGGATCCTACGGTGAGGCGCAGAAAGCCGTGTTCTCCGCTGCCAAGGCCGGCAACGCCCCGGACATCGCGCACCTCGGCAAGAACAGTACGGTCATCGCCCGTGACACAGGCTATTTCAAACCCATCGGAGACGTCATGCCCGACCTCGACACGAGCCAGTACATCGGGCCGGCAATCGGCTGGAGTCAACTGGAAGGCAAACTCTGGTCGCTCCCGTTCAACAACTCCCAGATCCTCCTGTACTACAACAAGAACCACTTCAGAGAGGCCGGCCTCGATCCGGAGTCACCGCCACAGACCTTCCAACAGGTCAAGGAGTACTCACAGCAGATTGTTGATCAAGGCGTTGCTGAGAAGGGGATCAGCTGGCCAAACATTGCCTGGTGGACGATGAGTTGGCTCTCGGAACAGCAACAACTGTTCTGTAACAAAGAGAACGGTGTGGAGGGTGCGCCGACTAAGACATTCCTGGCCAGTGACGCCGCGGAGACGATGTTCGACTGGTGGATCAACGACATGGCGGACCTCTATCACTATCCCGGCAAAAACGACTGGGGGGCGTCCGAAACGGCGTTCAGGGAAGGAACAGCGTCGATGCATATGAACTCATCCGGTGGGCTAGCGTACCTCCTCGGAGGGTTCCGTGACCAGGGGATTGATGTCGGCGTTGGCCGACTGCCGACACCGAACATGGAGCACGGCGGTCACAGCACCGGTGGCGCTGCTGTCTGGGTGACGGACAAAGACCGGAGCAATGCCAAACGCGATGCAATCCGAAAGTTCCTCCGGAGTATGACAGGACCGGAACAGCAGGCGCTGTATTTCAAAAACACCGGCTACTTCCCGTCGCACAAGGAGTCAATCACCCAACTCGAAGACGAGGGATTCTTTGCCGATAATCCGCTCTACGACACCGCGTTCAATCAGCTTCAGCAGTGGGAAGCTGCGCCTGCGACCCAGGGAATCTTCATGGGCACGCTTCCCCGGACAACGGACCTGATCATCGATCAGACTGACCGGATGTGGCAAGGAAAAGATGTCAGCCAGGCGCTGGCTGACATGAAAAGTGAGGCTGATGAACTCCTCGGCTCGTACGAACGGGTCTCGTACTGAGTCCGTGTAGTTGGATAGAGTAATGCATTTTATAATGGTTGGCTTGGTTGAGGGCTAACATATGCAGGTGTACCGCAACCGGATTCAAGGTGTCCTGTTGTTGCTACCAACGCTCGTCGTGAGCCTCGCGTTCTTTTATTGGCCGGCCTGGAAGACGATTCAACTGAGTCGTGTCCGCACCATCGGGGGCGTACAGAAGATCCCGAACGGCTGGGACCACTTCACGACGCTCGCGACGAGCGGTTCGTTTCAGTATTCTGTATTGATGAGCTTCGTATTCGCGTTCATCGTCGTCGCCGGGTCGATGCTCATCGGACTGTACCTCTCCTATCTCATCTACCGCGTGTCGGCTGGGCAAACGATCTACCTTGTCGCTGCGATCTTTACGTACGCGCTCTCGTTCGCCGTGACTGCCAACATCATGGACGTCCTGTTCAATCCGACTGTCGGCCTGTTTAAAGAGGCGCTCACGGTCGCGACACAAGCCGTCGGAATCCAGTTTGCGTTCGACTTCACGACGAACCCGCTGTGGGCCTGGATATTCGCGACTGGGGCAACAATGTGGAAAATGATCGGATACAACGTGATCTTCATGATGGCGGCACTGAGTGGGATTCCCGAGTCGATCAACGAAACCGCCCGGATTGACGGGGTTGGGAGCTTCCAATTGGTCACCAAGGTGTACATTCCGATGATCTCCCCGACGCTTGCGTTTCTCGCTATCGTCAACACGGTGAACGCGTTCTTCCTGCCGTTCCCGGTGATTCAGGAGATTTCGGGCGGGCCGAGTAACACACTAAATATCCTGATATACGACATCTGGATGACGTACAACAACAGCGTCATCGGGCTTGCGTCGGCGAAATCACTCGTGCTGTTCGCGATTATCGGGCTGCTCACTGCCGGACAGCTGTACCTCTCAGACCGGTTTGCGCATTACGGGGGACCTGAGATGGCGAGCGAACAGGGCCAGACGACACAGCAGGCCGGTCAGCTGATAGACCTCAGCGTGGTCAAACAACGGCTCCGTCAACAGCCCGCCCTGCACCTGAGCCTGATCGGATCGCTGGTCGTCCTGGCGTTGCCGGTCATCATGACCGTGCTGATGAGCACGCAACCGAGTACAGAGATAAGTAGCAGCACGCTCGCCGGAATCGGGTCGGAGGGACTGAGCAACTACCAGCGGGTCCTTTTCGAAGCCAACTTCGCGACCTATCTGGTCAACTCCCTGATTATGGCGCTGGCGATTGCCGTCGGGAAAGTGGGCATCGCGCTGCTCGCGGCACTCGCGCTGGTGTACTACGACCTCCCGTTCAAGCGGCTTATTCTGCTGTTCATCCTATTCACCTTAGCGCTCCCTGTGCCGGTCCGTATCGTTCCGATGTACGAAATCATGGTCTCGCTCAACTGGGAGAATTCGATGCTGGGACTCGTCGTCCCGTATTTCGCGAGCGCAACATCGGTGCTTCTGCTCAGACAGCATTTCCGCTCGATATCGGATTCGATGGTCGAGAGTGCGAAGATCGACGGGGTCGGCCCGCTGAAATTCCTGGTTTACGTGTTGATACCGATGTCGAAAAGCATGATCGCGGGACTGTTCACCATCGCCTTCATTTGGGGGTGGAACCAGTACCTGTGGCCGCTGATAATCATCAACGACCAGTCAAAGCAGGTGCTCCAGGTCGGCCTCGCACAGCTCAACCCGACCGCCGGCGAAGCACTCTGGGGACTTATCATGGCTGGCGCAGTCATTACGTTGCTGATTCCGATGGTGCTCATGCTTGCCCTGCGGGAACCGCTGCTTGACACAGTCAGTATGCAGACCAAGTAATCACCGAGACACACGAACCTATGACCTCAAACACAGACGCGACCCCGATTACGCTCGATGGTATCGGTAAACAGTACGGCGATGTCACTGCTGTCACTGATCTCGATGTGGCGATCCAGCCCGGCGAGTTCCTGGTCATCGTCGGGCCCAGTGGGTGTGGCAAGAGCACCACCCTTCGGATGATTGCCGGGTTAGAGGACATCACTTCCGGTGAACTCCGGTTCGACGGAACCGTCATGAACGACCTAGAACCCAAGGACCGTAACGTCGCGATGGTGTTCCAGAACTACGCGCTCTACCCTCACATGAGCGTCGCGCGGAACATGAGCTTCGGCATGAACTCGGCCGGCGACTACACACAGGACGAGATCGACCAACGGGTCGAAGAGGCGGCCGAGACGCTCGGGATCTCGGCGTATCTGGACCGCAAACCCAACCAGCTCTCAGGTGGTGAGCGACAGCGCGTGGCGATCGGACGCGCCCTCGTGCGTGACCCCGACGTCCTGCTGTTGGACGAACCGCTGTCGAATCTGGACGCGAAGCTCCGTGTCGAGATGCGCTCCGAACTGGCCGCACTCCACGACAAAGTCCAGACCACGTCGGTGTATGTCACCCACGACCAGACCGAGGCAATGACCCTCGGTGACCGTGTGGCCGTTCTCGACGACGGCGAGCTCCAGCAGATCGACCCGCCACAGGAGCTCTACGACCGGCCAACCAACAGATTCGTCGGCGAGTTCATCGGGAGTCCACAGATGAACTTTCTGCCCGTCGACATCCGGACATCCAACACCCAGCGGCTGGCAACAGGTGAGACCGGCGAAGCGACGAGTTTCGAGGTCGCACTCGGTGGTGCCCCGCAGGTCGAGTCGGGCCGGTACACGCTTGGCGTCCGGCCGGAGGACCTGTACCCGGTCGATACGTTCGACCACAGCCCGAGGGAACCAATCACGCTTGAGGTGGATATGACCGAGCCACTGGGTGACGTGAAACTCGTGTACGGAATGCTCGCAGGCCAAGAGATCACTGTGCAGGTAGACCCACATTACGAGGTCGAAAAGGGGAGCGGATAGAGTTGGTCGCTGACCCGAACAAGCTACACCTGTTCGACCAGCAGACCGGTGACTGCGTCTATCACTCACACGATGTCGCCGAAGAGCAGCAGGTAGAACAGGGGTCACAGTCCTGAGCAGGCCGGGAAGCTACCGTGGAAACTATCACTGAAACAGAGTGATATCGCCGTTTTTTCTGCGCTGCTCAACTCGCCGATGATGGCCTTCGAGTGGTGTCTTTCTCAAAAGCCAATCAGTGGCATTCTGCGGCCGCTGGTGCATCGATATTCGTGAACGCACTCACGGGGCACGAAACTGGGTTCACAGACTGGAAGACGTGTACGGACCTCTGCTCCCAGCCTGAACTGTTTCGCTGAATCAAACTTTTAAAACGCGACATCAATCGCCCGACCCATTCCTTCGTTACCAGTGTCCGTGGTTGATATGTCTATACAGGGTGTTCGTCAAAATAATAGCCGTACGTCTGTTATTCAATGCGGGCATCCCGCTATCTTGTTTCGCTCAGTCGAACTCTAGAGCGTTGTCATGTCACAGAGTGACACAAGGGAAGTTCGGTGGGTAGTCAGGCCCAGTGAGTTTCGTTCTACCGTACTCTTATATTGGTTCGGGCACTGGCGTTACCTATGACCGAAACAGACGAACAGTACACCGTCGAAACGACCCAGCTATCGCTGCAAATTCTCGATATCGTGGCGGAGACGGGCGGGACTAGACTCCGGGAGATACAGTCAGAGCTGGACGTCGCCAAGAGTACGGCACACAAACATCTGGAGACGCTCCAGGCAAACGGCTTGTTGACCAAACGCGGAGAGACCTACCACGTCGGATTGAAATGTCTGAATCTCGGCGAAGAAGCCCGGAGTCGGTGGCCCGGGTCACTGTATATCGACGAAGCGATCGGAACCCTGACAGAGCGGACAGAGGAGGAGTGTGACTTCGTGGCGCCGGACCGAGGCCGGATCATCACTATCGCCGAATCCTACCACAAATGGGCCAAATACGACGATTCGGGGCGGGGTGGTGGGTCGAAGGATTACCGTGCGCGGACGGGGTCGTACTACCGGATGCACGCGACTGCGTCCGGGTTGGCCATCCTGGCGACGTATCCACGGGACCGGGTCGATGCGATTATCGACCGGTGGGGCCTCCCCGCTCGAACAGAGTACACGATTACCGGCCGCGAGCAGTTGTATGACGAACTTGCGACGATTCAGGATCGCGGGTACGCCATCGACAACCAAGGTTACACTGAGGGGATGCGAAGTGTCGGGAAGGCCGTACACGGCCCTGGCGACCAGGTGATCGGCGCACTCAGTGTCTCGGGCCCGACCTACCGTGTGGATGGGATGGTGCTCGAAGAGGAGATACCGAACGCGTTGGTTGATGTCGTTTCGGAACTCGAAGCCAAGCTCGCTCAACCCAGGTGAGCGGCGACGTTCGTCCTCACATTGACTGCACGCGTCTCCAAAGGGGTACGGCTGGTTTGATACAAATGAGAGTGACGCCACCGCTGGTCGAAGGGGAGATACCGCCGCCCTGGATCGTTCCAGGGCTGGCACAGCGGCTCTGTCAGTACGCGTCCTGGGCTATCTCGTAGAGATCATCGGCATCGGCCGCCCGAGGATTGTCGTGTATCTCGATCGTGTCGAGTGACTTCTCGGCGATGGTCCGGAGGTCCGATTCCTCGACACCCACCTCTGAAAGTGTCGAGGGCAGGTCGACTTCATCGATGAGCGCCTCGACAGCGTCGACAGCCGCATGGGCGGCCTCGGTGTCCGAGAGTCCGGATACGTCGACCCCCATCGCATCCGCGACCTCGGCGTACCGCGTGGGATACTCCGCAAGGTTGTACCGCATCACCGGCGGCGTGAACACAGCGATCGCCTCGCCGTGGGGGATGCCGGGATACATCCCACCTGTCACCTCTGCCAGCGAGTGAATCGCCCCGAAGCCGGCGAAGTTTTCGCAGAACCCCGCCATGTGGGAGCCAAACAGCATCTGCTCACGGGCTTCCATCTCACCGGTCTCGTAGGCTTCCGGGAGATACTCCGGCACGAGCCCCATCACGTGACGCGTGTATGGCTTGACCAGTTCCGGCGCCCCCGCTGCGACGTGGTTTTCCAGTGCGTGCGAGAACGCGTCAAAGCCCGTCGCAGCCGTCTGGCGTGGCGGCAGCGAGGCGGTCAACTCCGGGTCCACGAGCGAAATTTCCGCGCCCAGGTACGGGCCGTTCGGGTACAGCGGCGGCTGGCCGATCGCCATCTTAAACTCCCGCTCTTCGGACGTGATTACGGCCCAGTAGTCGACCTCACTGCCTGTGCCAGCCGTCGTTGGGATAGTCACCAGAGGATGGGTGTGGTTGTCGATGTTGCCGGCTGTGACCTCCTCGGGTGTACTGACCTCGTACTCCTCCAAGTCTCCCTCGTTAGTCGTCATCAGGGTCGCACATTTCGCCGTGTCGATGACGCTTCCCCCGCCGACGGCTACGACTACGTCGTGACCGCCAGTGGTCAGGACCTCGACGGCTGCTGACACCATCGACACTGTCGGGTTGGGTTCGACCTCGTCAAACACATCGTATTCGATTCCCGAAGCCTCCAGCGATGAAAGCACTCCGTCCAGGATGCCGGCCTCACGGATCCCCTGGTCGGTCACGACCAGCGCACTGTCCCACCCTTGAGAGTCGATCACATCCCCTGTCCGGTCACTTTTGCCGTTACCGAACTCGACCCAAATCGGGAACGAAAGGGTGTGCTCGTTCATCGGTATCGGCGCTCCCCTGTGGTTTCCAAGCGGTTGAGACACGCTGCACTGCGGACGCAGCAAGGGCTTTCTTGTCGCATTCATGCCAATTTCTGTCCCATCAAATATTAATGTACTGGAACAAGCAAGAGCATACAGTACCCAAGTGAGGAATTGAAACACGCTGTCTGGACACTAGCCGGTACTTTTTACTCCGACTCATTCGATCACACGATATGGGCAGCCAACCTCCCGACCGTAGCGATCTCTACCGTGATCACGTCTCAAAACACGATGAGGTGCGAGCCGGTGCTAAGTTCGGGGCGTGGATCGATGGCGAGACACACACGACCGACGATACCGTTGCAGTCTACGACCCGGTAATCGACGAACAGATGCTCACTGTGCCTGACTGCACGGCGACCGAGGTAGATGCGGCAGTGACTGCGGCCTGGGACGCGTTCGACAGGACGTGGGAGTCGACGGTCCCACGCGACCGGTCCTCGCTGCTGTTCGAGTGGGCCGACACGCTCGAAGATCATCTCGAAGAACTCACACTGCTTGAGTGTCTGGACTGTGGAAAACCAATCTCACAGGCCCAGGGTGAGATAGAGGGGGCCATCGATACGCTGGAGTATTACGCGTCAGTCTGTCGTGCACAGCGGGGCAGCGAGGCGCCCGCTGCCACCGACCTCCACCTCTACATGAAACACGAGCCCTACGGCGTCGTGGGTCAAATCGTGCCGTGGAACTACCCACTTTGGGCGGCAGCGTGGAAACTCGGACCAGCCCTGGCCGCTGGGAACGCCTGTGTGCTGAAACCCTCCAGTGAGACACCGTTATCAACGATCCGGGCCGCGCAGCTCTCGGCCGATATTTTCCCGGATGGGGTGCTTAATGTCATTACAGGTAGTGGGAGTACAGCGGGGCAGTCACTTGCAGAGCACGACGACGTACGGAAGGTTTCCTTCACTGGAAGTACCGACGTCGGCAGTGGTGTGATGCAGGCGGCGGCGGACCGTGTCGCGCCTGTTACGCTCGAACTCGGCGGCAAGTCACCGTTTATTGTGTTCCCTGATGCTGACCTCGACAAAGTTGTTGACGCAGTCGCTGACGGGATATTTTACAGCACTGGCGAGATCTGTGATGCGTTGTCCCGGGCACTGGTCCACGAGTCTATCGTCGACGAGTTCACCGAACGGTTCGTCGAGAAGGCAGAATCGTACGTCCTCGGGGACCCTCTGGATGAGGCAACCACGATGGGGCCACTCACCTCGGAGGACCAGTTTCGGACAGTCACCGACTACATTGAGACCGGCCGAGAAGAAGCAACACTGCTGTGTGGTGGTGGACGGCCGGACGATCCCGCGCTGGCTGACGGCTGGTACGTCGAACCTACTGTTTTCGGTGACGTATCAAACGACATGACTATTGCACAGGAGGAAATTTTCGGCCCAGTCCAGACAATCAACACGTTTGCTGACTACGATGAGGCGATCTCGCTCGCAAACGACACCAAGTACGGGCTTGCTGCTGGGATCGGTACCGAGCGTACCTCGCGCGTCCATCAGACGGCAGACGATCTTGATGCCGGGCTGGTGTATGTCAACGAGTACGGACCGATCCTGCCCGAAGCACCCTACGGCGGGTTCAAACAGTCCGGCTTCGGCAAGGACCTTGGACTAGAGGCACTAGACCACTACCGCCGGACAAAGAGTGTATACGTGAACCTTGACGATCCGTCGTTATAACTTGCCGAGACGACCGGTTACTGGCCATACTCACTTCTATATGTGAATTTATGTATATATCTTGGCAGATATTCTGATATCATTGACGATTTTATCGTCACATTTCGGAATATACGCGTATTGTTCCCCCGCGATCCGATAGTTCTGAATTCCTTGAGTCGCCACTCGATGCCCGCATCGAGCGGCTTCGTGTTGATCTCGACAACGCCCAGCTCGATCGGCTCTCGAAACATCGCCCCGAAAGCTGGCTGAGCAGAAGACATATCGCCACATTAGCGCCGGCTCAGTGTAACGATACGGTCTTTCCGCAGCTTTGGGTAAGAGCGGACCGTATTAACCAACAAACCTATGCCGATACGCCCACTGTTGGTTAACACGAGGCGACCGCCAATGTCCGACGAGCCCCCGACACCGCCGGCGGAACTCCCGACAGCTGTCGTCAACACACTCAACGGCTACTCGCCGGACCGGCTCCGGCACGTCGCACGCTACGCCGAGGAGCTGGCAGAGCACAAAGCTCGCGAAGCCCGTCTCGAGGAGGAGTCGGCGGGCGAAGAAATCGACGAGCGACCGGACGACCTTCCGGACGACGTCCCGTCGAAGGCGACGATCACGATCAAGGAGATCAACGACAACCGTTACTACTACTGGCAGTGGCGAGAAGGTGATACGGTGACATCCAAATATAAAGGGCCGGTCGACCCGGATGACTGAATTATCTCGGTAGCGCTGACGGCATCTTGTTGGGAGCTTCGGCAATTGTGGTGTGGCCCGGTCGGCGATTATTGGGCATCAACTTCGATACCTGCGGTCGCCTCAAGCGAGTTCACAACTGCTGTGCCATGAGTTCCATATCCGACCACCTCGGTGAGCGTCCCGTACTGGTCAGTGATTTGCGCGGGTGACTGGAACTCTACGGGGCAACTTAACGCGTCGCCACACGCCAGCCCGACGGGCGCACCTTTCGCAGCGAGTAGAGCATCCATCGGCTGCCGGTGAATCTACCAGTGGCAGCCACTTGTACCCAGGTGCAAGCTGAAGTCTCCGTCCACTCCGACGCTCGTGGTTTGTTACCATGATTGACGTCGTGGGCTTTCTTCCCGGCTTTGGATGATACCACCCCTCAGCTCGTGGGGACCCTTGTCGCTCTTGTGTAGAACTGTGGAAAGATGCCGTAGCGTCCCTCGTCGTGTATTTTACTACGGACGTGTTTCTGGCGATACCGGCCTCCTCACAGTACTTTGGAGAAGGGACTGCTCATCGACGGCCGTCGTGCTTCCGCAGCTTTGCACAAGAGCGAGATTTGCGCTGTCGTCTAATCTATCGCATCCGCCTGCCTCTCGTCGGTAGCCAGTCACTCAGTTCTGACTGCTCTGCTCTCTGGTCGCCGCCGGTGTGTCCCGGTTCTCCCAAATACTCTCTCCTCGGGGGACGGCGTCCATACCTCGTAATCTCGCGTAGACGCTTGGTTCTTCCGTGGCGTCCATTCGATACATATGCATCGGTGGATCCTCCTCGTAAGCGGAACGAATCGCAGTAGAAATAAATTCTTGATCTGGGGGAACAGACTCAGGGAGCTCCCCAATCGGCTCTCCGCTTTCGTCGACGAGTCGCCGAATAAACTCCCCGTTGTGTGCTTCCCAAAGCTTCGCACCCTCTCGACGGACACAGATTACGTGACAGTGTTCATCGCGGTCAGGTAGATCCGGAAACAGCTTGTAGTCCATCTCATCCCACTCGAACGGCGCGTGTGCCTCGCACATTACTGGATCCGTTGCGAGGCCGCCGTCCTCGAGGTCACGAAATGGGTCGACGAATCGGTCCCGGTCGTCGGCTGAGAGTCCCTCTAACAGATGCTTCTCCGGGGACCCTGGAGGCCCTTCATCGAGTGGCAACTTCACGATAGGCATATCTCGGACTCTGACGAGGACGCTACCCGTATCGAGTAACCGTGTCTCGTAGACTGGCGTGTCTAGTACATGTTCGCGGCCGCCGAAGTGGTCGAACGATTCTTCCCCGAATACGGTCACGAAGGGGAGTTTCTCGATCCCGTGATCGGGCGGATTGCCTTCCGGAACTTTCCGTCCGTCGGGCATGATAGCGAGGATCGCCATCCACGGATCGATAGCTTCGGTGAGGGCTTCGAACGCGTCGACGAGCGCTTCAATTTGCGCCTGGACGTCGTGGTCCTGTGTCGTGTGGTCCAGCCAGTCGCCCGGACCTCTGATCGTTATCGGGGCGATGTCATCTGCCGGGTCGCTCAGCCGAAAATCGACAGTGTAGTTGCGATTCGAATGGGTATACCCATCGTCCGCGTCGTACCACACCTTGACGTTGCCATCGGGCGAAGATGATCCCGACCTAGAACCAACTTCTGAGTCCCGATAGATACGCTCTTCGACCGCTTCGAGGCCCTTCGCCTGACCAGCATGTGTCGCGAAGCCATTTTGCAGGAAGGCCTCGAGTACGTCTTCGACGATTGTCTCTGGAACTGTATCGAAACAAACCATCCCCAGAAGCCAACTATCGCTCCCCATCAAGCGCACTTACCAGCTATACTGTAATCAGTATTGTGCGAACCAGTTAGCCGGCGTACTGACTGGCTCGGTGACTGCAGAATACTGCCGGTCTCGGCTCGTCCCCTCGGCTTCTAGAAAGTTGTACTAGACCATCTCCGAGGGTACGTCCGAATCGTTCAGCGAGTCGAGTTTCGCCAGAATCTCGTCGATATCGGGCCTGTCGAACGTCGAGGAGCCCTTGTGAACCCAGGCGATTTCCGGCTCCGTTCCGCGTCTGTCGACGACGACGATTTCCGGCATCCGGCCGAAGAAATCCGAGAAACGGCCGAGAATACCGAAGCGGACGGGCTGGTCGTAGGCTTCCCCCGCCTCGATGTCGGGGTCCGCGAGCAGCGGGAACGGGAGGTCATAGGACTCCTGCCAGGACTCGACGCGTTCGACCGGTTCCGGAACGATAGAGACGACTTCGGCGTCCCGTCCGTGGAAGTCGTCGATGCGCTCGGCGAGTTGCTGGACCTGCTTTCGGCAGTTCGTACAGTAGTGGTCCCGTTGGAAAAACAGGACGGCAAAGTCGACACTGTCCGGGAGGGCGGCGAGCGAGAACGGGTCCGGGCCGGCGGCGACGTTCGTGAGCGAGAAGTCCGGGACTGGCTCTGGCATACGAGTCCGTAACGGCTGGACGGGCTAAACAACATGGCTCTATTCGACGAACTTTCCGGCCGCTTTCGACCAGTCCCAAGGTAAGTGGCGGAGTTTCGGTGCCACACCGTCGGGAATCGCGTCGTACTCCCGAAGGAACGCACGGATGCCCGCCGTCCCCCCGAAATCGCCGCGGAACCAAAGGAACACGCGGGGGACGCGGACGACGTTCTCGACGGCGTCGTGTGCTACAGTCGAGGCCAGATAGCGCCGCGTCGCCAGGTCCAGTTGCTCGTCGATGCGCTCGGGGTCGTACGCCCGGATAACGGGGCAACTCTCGGCCCCGCAGTTCAGCGCGAAATGAATTCTGGGGTCGCAGTCGGGCAGCCGATGGCGGTGCTCGAAGGTCGTGACCAGCAGTTTCGGCAGGTAGCCGAGGCCGTACTGCGAGCGGCCGCCGCGGAGCAACCCGTTCTCGATGCGGTCGAGACTCAACGAGGTACCCGCCACCGTGATCGCAGGCGCCCAGAAAAACCGGACGAAGCGAAACGAACTGTCGTACAGTGCAGGCTGTTCGGCAAGGAGCAACTGCGTCCCGGCGTTGTAACAGTTGAGCCAGAACGCGAGCGCGGTTTGGCGGTCCGTCCGCAGCGGGCGGAGGTCGTCGTCGTCGAGCGCGGCGAGAGCAGCCCGCAATTCGTGTGTTGGGTCGCCGCGCTTGCAGGCGACCAGCAGGTCTTGGGCGAGGGTGGTCGGCGACGGGTCAAGGTCGTCCGCCCGAGCGGTCGCCGTAGGCTGGCCTGCCATACCGTGGTTCGGGGAGCATCTCGAAAAAGGGTTGCGCGGGCTGGCAGGGCGACTGCGCACCGGCGAAAGGCGGCGAGACACCACTGGCCACGACACACCACTCCATCGCTCCGATGCACAACCCCGGTACGCTTATTGAAATCCAATCCTCCCCCTGGGTATGGATGACAGTGACGCCCTCGCGGCGACGACGAGCCTCTGTCCCGACTGCCTCGAACAGGTCCCCGGCCAGTACGAAGAGCGGGACGGCGGCGTGTTCCTGACCCGGGAGTGTGCCGACCACGGGACGGCCAGCCGGAAGGTCTGGGGCTCCTTCGACCACTGGGACTGGGCCGCCGACTTCGGCCCGGACCCGGAGTTCGACGGCGGCGATCTGCGGTCGACGACGACCACGCCTGTCTCGCTGTCGTCGAGGTCACCGACGACTGCAACCTCTCGTGTTCGTACTGCTTCGCGAGTTCGGGACCCGGCGGCGCACACCGCTCGACAGAGGAAATCGAAGCATTGCTCGACACCGTCGAGGACGCGGGTGGCCGGCCGATACAGTTCTCTGGCGGCGAACCGACCGTCCGGGACGACCTCCCAGCACTCGTCGAGCGCGCCCGGAACAGGGGCATCGACCACGTCGAGGTGAACACGAACGGGATTCGGCTGGCGACCGAAACGGGATACGCCCAGCAACTCGCCGACGCCGGCGTCACCGCCATCTATCTCCAGTTCGATGGCCTGACGAGCGAGACCTACGAACGGATACGCGAGGTCGACCTCGTCGACGAGAAACACGCAGCCATCGACGCCTGCCGCGAGGCGGACCTGCCCGTCGTGCTCGTCCCGACTGTTGTCCCCGACGTGAACGACCACGAGATGGGCGACATCGTCCAGTTCGCGCTCAGAAACCGTGATATCGTCCGGTCGGTGAACTTCCAGCCGGTCGCGCACTTCGGCCGATACGCCTCGAACGACGGCCGGTTCGCCATCGACGACGCGACGCGGCTGCTGGCCGAGCAGATAGACGTCCTCGACCCGCGGGATATGCTGCCCGCCCCCTGCTGTTCGGCCTACTGCCAGATCGGGACGGCCTTCGTCCCCGAAGATACGGACGCGACGGCTGCCGCTGGCTGCAGCACTGAGGAGACGGACGGGCAGGCCAACTGTGACGACACCAGAACCGATGAATCGTTCGTTCCGCTCACGCAGTACGTCGACGACCAGCTCTGGGATATGCTCTCGGGGATGGTCGACGAGGGCGACTACATGGAGTTACTGGCCGGTACCGCTGCCGGCGAGGAGTGGGCCTGCAAGACCGCCGGCTGCTGTGGAGTCGACGTCCCTGGCGGCGTGGAGGGTCTGTTTGACGAGGTGGTCCCCGTCTCGTTCACAGGATTCATGGACGCCGACGCGGCCGACGTGAATCGGCTGAGTAACTGCTGTATCTCGGTGCCGACGACCGACGGCGACCTGGTACCCTTCTGTGGCTATAACATGACGACAGAGGACGGCGAGTACGCACTCCGGAACCGCAACGACTGGGGCGGCCGAAACGCCGTCGACGGAGACCGTCCCGCCGCCGATTCGGCTGCGGGCTATCAGGGTGACGGCACAGCCACGGACGGTGGCTGCGTGCCAGACGACTGCGAGGGCGAGTGATGTCGGGGCTGCTCGACGCCGCGCTCTCGAACCCGTGGGGAATGCTTGACACGATGCTCGAAGGACCACTCCATCCCGGCGGCACGGCGGCGACAGCGCAGTTGCTCGACCGTGCGGGTGTCGGCCCGGAGACGCGGCTGCTGGATGTTGGGTGTGGCGCTGGCGACGCGCTCTCGGTGGCCCAGGACCGTGGTGCGGACGCCATCGGAATCGACCCGGAACCGAGCACCGACCGGGCCGTACAGGGTGACGCGACGGCCCTCCCCATCAAAAGTGGCAGTGTGAACGTCTTGCTGGCCGAATGCGTCCTCTGTCTCACCGATCTCGACGCCGCTCTGGCGGAGGCCAACCGCGTGTTGGGTGACGGTGGGCGACTCGCCCTCTCGGATGTCGTCGTCGATGGCAACCGGCCCGACGTGCCTGACACCGTCGCTGAGGCGCTCTGTCTCACTGGGGCGAGAGGTCGCGACCGACTGACCGATCGCGTCGAAGCCGCCGGGTTCGAGATCCAGACGGTCTCGGACCACCACGACGACCTTCTCGAAATGCGTGACCAGGTGACGGACCGGATCGATTACGAAGGGCTTCTTGGCGTAATGGGCGAGCGCGGCGAGCGGGCCCTAGAGGCGATTGAGACCCTCGAATCCGCTACCGAATCCGGCGATATCAGCTACGTTTCGGTGGTCGCGACCGTACGAGGGTAAGCACGTCTCGAAACGGTACGCGGCGCCCGTTCGATCGAGCCGAGAAGCGCTCTCGGTCCCGCGGTCCTCTTGCTGGCGAAGGTGTACAGTCGCCGCGAGTAATAAAAGAGGACTGTGAGTTCGATGAAGCCCCCGACTGCAACGGCACAACTTGGACCGAAAGGGGACTCTGCGGAAGTTCCTCGGACCCGCGAGATCAGCAGAGACCCGGAGTCAGGATATGCTACGAATTTCCGGAACGTCCGCCATCGGCGTTCACTCCAATAAACCGCATGTCGTGATACAATTTGGTGGGTGAGTCGGCTGGCGTATCTTTCTCAGATTACGCCGAATCCTTCCTCTTCCATCAGTTCGGCCACTTTCTGAGGGTGCTCATAGGCAGCCAGGAGTGCAAACTCACGAGCGTCGGTCTTCGAGACCTCGCTCACAGCAAGCGCATCGGCCAGTTCTGACCGGAAGCGTCCTTCTTGATCTGCTACGCTATCTCGGACATGAAGTTCTAATCGGGTGTCTCGCTCGTCGCCAACGTTGCTCCGCCTTACGAAGTATGGGTACTCACTCTCCTCGCTTGTCTCTCTGTCTGAATCGTTCGCTGGTCCTGGATCCTTGGACCCAGTCTCACCCGGGGAATCCACTCGTTCTCCGGGCTGATCACTCTCTTGTGACTTCCCCTTGTCAACGACGTCCTCGGAGTCTTCCGTCTCCCCATCGTTCTCGGCACCAAAATCCAGATTCCCGGAGCCGGATTTGAAGTTATTCATGGAGTAGCCTCCGTCTGTTCTTCGTCGGTTAGCTCGATGTGCCTGTTGTCGTGCCCCTGGATCTCGAGTTCCAAGACGGAGTCTACCTGAGCATCGAACGTTTCTGTGGCGACGAAGTGAGCTAACCCGAACAACTTCTCGAGCGTCTCGACCTCTCGATCGCGGATACGGCGCTGGCCTGGTTCACTGACCATCTCACCATCCTGCTCGAATGTTTTCCAGCGCTCTTCAACGACCCTGAACGCGGATCCACGAGCTTCCCACATCGCGTCCATGAGGCTCTCTCGATTGCCGATGGTGACGGGTGTCGCAAACGCGTCCGTGTCGTCGAACTGTTGCTGGTACTGCTGGTGTGCGTTCGTCTGGCCGACGCCGGACGGAACGACACAGGAGAGCCCGATCTCGATATCCAGCTGTGTCTCCATGTTACCGACAAGCTCAGCTAGACCATCGAGACTCAGATTCCCCTTGCCGGCTGGTTTCACCGGTGCGACCAGGGTCCGTAACGCGAATATCGCGTTGTAGAGGAGGTCCTCGGCTCGTGCGTTCGGGTCGACGAGTATCGCATCGTATCTCTCATTGAGGTTGTGCTCGTTCCAGAGCAGGTCATACAGGAGTTCGAACCGCGGGTACTCGTCTCGGTTCATGTTTTTCATCCCCGTCTCGTAGGAGATTTTCTGCTCCAGATTGGAGGTGAAGTCTCCGAGCATATCGTGACTCGGGATGATATCCACACCTTCGTCTGTGGTCTCGATCAGATCATCGAAGTCACCATCAGGCATATCGAGAATATGCTTGACCAGATTGTCCGCGTCGGGGTCGCTCCGGCTCGCTCCGGCATCGAACAGACTCGTTAGGTTCCCCTCCTGCGGGTCCAGATCGATTACCAACGTACGTGCTCCCATTCGTTCCAACGCCACTGCGAGGTTGGCCGTCATCGTCGTCTTGTACGTACCGCCGGACTCCGAGTAGACTACGGCCGTTATCATACGGTTCGCGTATCGACGGTAGTATACATAAATCTGTGTCAGACGGTACAGACAGATATCTGTAACAGATTTCTTCCACTCGAAGGCGGGTTTGGACCTGTTGTGGTGCGGTGCTGTCCCACAAACAGCCATTAATTACAGGGGTCTACTACAGATAGTTGCCACAACAACCTGTAACAGATATCTGTTACAGTTAAATCTCTGCTATTCTTACCCGGCCCCGTTAGTCGACTGCCTGCTATTACAGATATGTGTTACAGACTGTAGTTACAGATAACCCTTACAGGTTCTAGAACTATTCCCACTTCTCTGGGTCTGCGAATGTGATATCCTAACGCAAGTAGTGTAGCTCACTCGTGTGTCGGGCACTCGACTAAACCTGGAGATCGTTGCCACTTCCGGTCGCCGGGTCTGTCGTCGTGTGAACTCGGCATACGAATCACCCATACTCTGCATGAAAACGAACGCGAGAACCATCGCTCGAAAGGAGAGCGAAGCAGGATGCCACGCTGGATACCCATCGTCGATCCCGCCAGTCGAGCGATCGAGGTTCCCGAACGTCGTGACGAGGTCGGCTCGTCGAGATCAGTTCGGATCGCTATCCCACGTTGGTGCGTTTCACACAGGTAGCGGATACGAAGTCTCGGGTTAGTACGGGGGGGTTTGAGTGATTATCCGATGGGGCTGCTCGCCGCGATGCGAAGGACGAGTACTCCTTGTCTGGTTCCGCTTTGAGGTGTTCCGGGAGTGGATTGATTACTCTCTCGACGATCCGTTGAGTCGGAAGTAGGAAGCCATTGACCAACGGTGTCGGAATCCCGCCGATCTACAGCCAACTGGACCTTGGGCTGAATCCGCCGACGTCTGACGACAGCACCCTGATCAAGCGACAACTATCGATCTCGTCTTGATTGACGGCACCCTCACCATCGTGAGGGACCACCATCTTTGTTCAACTTACTGAATCAGTCGTTTTGACCTCATTCGTGCTACTCCAGAAACCAAGCCGGTAATCAGGAACGGTGGGAACAGCCGATAGAACTTTTTATCCGGAGGTTAGTAAATACTCTAGTAGACTATCTATTATGATGAATGGTTCACCTGAAGTATTTGATATAAACCCGATGATCAAAATCAAATTCAACTATGTCTGAAAAAGTTGGAAAACGATACGAAAACGGAAGTATGGAGGCAGAACTGCAGAAGCTTGGCCTTTCGAAAAAAGAGGCCAACGTATATATGACGATCATTGAGCATGATCAAATAAAACCAACTACATTAGCAGCTGAATCAGACGTCTCAACAAGCTATGTGTACGAGATCTGTGAGAAACTTGCTGAACGGGGTCTGGTTACTGTTCATTCAAACAGAACTCCAATGTTAGTCTGTGCCCGTCCCCCCACGGAGGCTTTCAACGATATTCGGAGCGAATTGTCAAATTTGGAGGGGAAGATCGAGACGTATTACGAAACACCCACAAATCAAGATACGCCACCGGAGCTCATTCGTTCTCGACAAACACTCAAGAAACGAATGAGATCGATAATCAATGAGTCCTCAAAAGCGATATTACTGATGATTCCAGTTACACACCTTTCTGATTTTGCAGACGCTCTTCGGCAGGCGGTGGAAGACGGTGTTTTTGTTTTACTTACCCTGCATGGAGAGATATCCGAGGTTACAAGTACTAATCTTCAGTCGGTAGCCTCCGCAGTCCGTTTCTTTTATGACACCAGTGGAGTGCTATTGGTGGCGGATGGCAAACAGGGTATAGTTGGGGCTGCGAATCTTCTCGACTGGGGCCAAACAGATAGAAATTGCATCTCCCTTACCAACCGTGTTAATACGGCCCTCGTTGGGGGGGCATTTATGAGTGTGATTTGGCAACCAGCACACGAAGTGTTGGTCCCAACTGCTGACCAGCTGCCTAACCGATATAATTCTTGGCTAGCCGCCGTTCTCAATGCAACAATCCACCTTCGTCGTGGAGATTCAATCGCTGCCCAAGTTTCTGGATATTACACTGGATCATCGAAAAGAGAAACAGAGACCATATCTGGCGAAATAATAGAGACTACACAGAATATATTGTATCCACAAGACGGTGGATTCGGCACAAAAAACAGTCTTCTCATTGACACAGGCGAAACAACAGTATCAGTCGGTAGTGAGGGTGCATATATTGAAGACTTCGCCTCAACTGCTATCACATTATATCCTTGTAATGAGAGCACTCCATCGCGTTGAACGAGTGGCCGACACGATCCCGAAGTGTGAGCGGACCCCCTCTGGTTGGAGGGAGCGGGCACAACCCATGCTGTTGCCGAGGGTCCCCGCCTAAATCTTCGTCGGGGCTGTCGTCGTTCGTGAAGTAGTTGCTTCCCGCTTTGGGTGTCGCGAAACCACCGTACACTCGGTGGTCTCGCCTCGCTCGACAACAGAAGTTTTCCTAACCGAACGACGTTGTTCGTGAAGCGGGAAGGCCTCGACGTGGAGATCAACGGTTTCCCGGTTCACACTAGCGCTGACGGTTCAAACTGATGTTGTCTAATGGTGCGTCCGCTCCGCAGATATAAATAGTCCACATTGAGTGTAGAAAATCCTTTTTCCAAAATCAGATAGCTGATTTTCTTACAGAGTTCCTGTTTGTGCATATATTTATTACTGGGAATGCAGAACGGATGACCTGCGATGAGCGAAAACCACGAATCCGGGGAGAGAACGTTCAATACAAGCATGAAAAGGCGTCACTTTATTCAGTCGCTCGGAATCGCTACACTGGGATACGGAGTCGGGATGAATTCAGTGAGCGCCAGTGAGGCCTCTACGACTGATATTGACTCTCTGGTCAGTTCGATGTCGCTTAAACAGAAGGTTAGTCGGACTCACGGAGTAGGTAGGACTCCTGAAATCGCGGGGCGTGTGACTGGTTTAGAAAGCCCGACGGTTCCACAACTGGATCTAATCAACGGCCCGACCGGTGCAGCGCTGGGTGACAATACAAGCACGACTGCCTTCCCACATCCGATCGCGTTAGCATCGACATTTAATCCATCATTAGCACAGGAGATGGGCAAAGCGATAGCACGCGAAACCAAAGCGGGAGAAGCCGACGTATTGCTGGGCCCCTCGATGGATATGTTTCGGGTTCCGTTCGATAGCCGCAACTCGGAAACGTACGGCGAGGATCCATATCTCTCCTCAGAAATGGCCGTAGCATATACTAGTTCAGTACAGGCGGAGAACGTTATTGCCACTCCCAAGCATTTTGTCGCTTACAATCAGACTCGTACGACCGGGGATGCCTACGATGAGTCCTCCATCTCAGAACATAACTCTGTAGTCGACGAACGGACTCTGCGGGAAATCTATCTACCACCATTTAGACACGCAGTGCAGGACGGCAACGCTGGTGCACTCATAGCAGCGTACAACCGTGTCAACGGTGTGTTCTCGAGTGAGAACCGCAATCTTCTCCGTGATATCCTGAAAGACGAGTGGGGATTCGATGGATTTGTCCTCTCTGATTGGGGTGGAACTCACAGCACTGTATCTGCAGCAAGGAATGGACTTGATGTGGAAATGCCCCGTGCCTCGTATTTTGGATCGTCTCTGCAGGATGCAGTTGATGATACCCTGGACGAAGCCGTTGTCGATGAAATGGTTCGACGTGGGCTCAGATCACAGAGAGAGATTGGTTCGCTTTCCGGGGATCGGGAAGGGGTCGGTGATTCATCTGTCATTGGCAACTCTGACCACATTACGCTTGCACAAGAGATAGCCGAAGAAGGCACTGTGCTTCTGAAAAACGAGGATAATGTGCTTCCTATTGATGTATCAAACGTCAGTTCGATAGGAGTTATCGGACCAACACCTACGGAATTTAAACCCGGGGTCGGTGGAAGCGAAACAATCTCGAATCCGATCAGGCGAGTCGGTCCCGTTGATGGGCTAGATGAGGCGACTCCAGACGGTGTGACGGTCAACGGGACTCAAACGGATAATCTAGAATACGTTCCATCTGACGAGTCCGGGTTTGAATATGAATACTACGATAATTCAGATTTAGAAGGGGATCCAATCGAGGCAGGGACGCAAGCCACTATTGATGTCGAAGGTTCAGGTTTCAGACAACCTGCGAAGTTCCAATCCGCAAAGTGGACCGGAACGGTCACACCTTCGCAAACCGGCACATATGGGCTATCATTCTTGACTGGCGGTCAGGGCAAACTGTATATTGATGGTGAACTGGTAATGTACAGAGAACCGGCACGTGTTGGTTCGCAAGCAACGCCTGAACGTTCCGGTATCGATCTTCAATCTGGCACTACTTACGACGTGACTGTTGAAATTACTGGTAGTGGACCGGCAAAATTGCAGTGGAATCCCCCGTCTAATATACAAAGTGCTGTCGATGCTGCATCGCAGAATGATGTTGCTGTGTTTATAGCACGAACGTTCACAAATATCGGCGCGGATCGGTACAAGTTCGGCCTGCCAATGGACCAAGAGGCGATGATCCAAGCAGTTGCGGACGAAAACGACAATACAATCGTTGTATTGAACACAGGATCGCCGGTCAAGATGCCTTGGATTGATAGTATTCCAGCGGTTCTACAGCCTTGGTTCGCTGGCCAGGAAGCCGGAACTGCACTTGGGAATCTCTTAGTTGGACATTCAAACCCGTCGGGAAAAACACCAGTGACATTCGCTCAGTCGTCAGACGAGTATCTGCCCCAAGAGATATCCACGCTTCCTGAAGAAGCACGCGGATATCCCGGCGTTTCGGGTGATGTCTACTATGATGAGGGGCTCTACGTCGGATACCGACACTTCGACGAAGCGGATATTGAGCCATTGTTCCCCTTCGGCTACGGTGAGTCCTACACGGAGTTTGAATTGTCAAATATTGGAGTTTCGGCGGACACGATTGTAGCTGACCAAGGGGTCACCGTGAGTGCCGATGTCCGGAACGTGGGTGAAATCGAAGGTTCTGAAACTGTTCAGGTGTACATCGCCGACCGTGAGGCACCTATCGACCGACCACCGAAGGAACTCAAGGGTTTTGCAAAACAGTCTGTTGAAGCTGGCAGTACTGAAACGGTTACCATCGAGTTGAAGGCCGATGATTTCAGTTACTGGGACCCTGATGCCGGAGATTGGGAAGTGAGGCAGGGAGAATATGAAGTTATGATCGGTACGTCTTCTCGAGACATCGAAGACCGCATCAGTGTTACCGTGGAATCACCCGAAGAGGATCCGAGTTCGGTTTATCGCGATGACGACGGTCGCGTTAGTTTCAACGAAGTGCTAGATTCGATTACGAAATTCAACAACGAACAGCCGTTGCCCGGACATGGACCGTTATCAATGAACGACATATTGGATATTATCACGGCATACAACAACGACCAATAGTCCCTACTGCTGTTCCCAGTTCCCTCGATCCCAGTATGTTCGGTGTGAGCTATGGTGAATAGCCAACGCTTGGTCTTCAGTGTGGATGGGGAGTGAACAGCTCTAAAAGACGCGTTCGGTTACTGCCGCCAAGCGACACGCGTGGCAAACGTGGTGGCAACCCGATTGTCGGACAGAACAGTAATTTCTCCCACGACGATCACACCCCCGCTTCGATATCGTCGACGACAGGATATGCCAAGCGGACACCAGTCGCTGCGAGTCGATCGGCGAGTAATGTCACGAGGCCGCTGAGCAGTTCCCCGTCTTCCGCACGGTCTCGGTAAGCCCCGGGGCCGACGCGTCGCTTCGAACGGACAGCGGAGCACCGTGAGCCGAACGTGTTCGGGACAGCTATCTCGTAGCTGCCGTCGAAATCGCCGACCGCATGAATTTAGGCATCCCTAAAAGGCTGGAAGAGAACGGACGAGAGATGCGGGGGAGAGATGTCGAACTGGGTGAGAGACGATGATACGGACCATCCGGAACCACGTCTCGCACCTGCACCACGAGATCGACGACCGATCGCTCCCGGTACGGGTCGGGATCACGGTCGGGGCGCTGCTCGCGCTCCCGCTGCTGGGGACGGCCGTGCGGACACTCGGGAGCGCACTCGGTCTAGGTGCTCACATTCCCGCTGCTCGTCGTGGCCCACGTCCCGGTTGTAGTCGCACTGATCGCGCTCTGGTCTATCGGGTGTGACGTCTGTCGGTAGGTACTGGCCGAGATCGGACTGAGCAACACATGCCACGCAAACCCCGGGTCGTCTTAGCAACGCTCGTCGTCGCCTCGCTCCTCGGTGTGTCCCTCACGTGGACCGGGACCGACACCTCGCCAGTCTCCCCCGTCGCATCGTGGGTCGCCATCGTCTCGCTGGGGACAGTCCTGACGAACGGGCTCCTGTGGTACTGGTACACCTGCATGGCCGGCAGGCGGCTGCCGTGGCTGGTCCGTCGCTGGTCCCAGGTCGGACACGTCGCAGGTGTCGCGGCGCTTGCAAGCCTCGTCGTCCGGTTGGCGACCGCAGCGGATGTCGGTACCGCCGCAGTGTCACTGGCTCTCGGTGGGCTGACTGGCACGGTCGCACTCGGCGTCACGGTTGCGGTGAACCGACGGACCGTCCCGCCGGAAATTTCCCGACCCTTCGTCCTCGTGATCGCGGTGTCGGCTGGCCTCGGACTCGTCGCGATCGCCTGTGCAGACGTCGGAATGAACGGTGGCTCGTTCGGTGCGGTCGCCGTCAGAGCGCTCCACCTCGTCGCTGTCGGTGCCTGGATCGGCGGCGCGGTCTGGCACAACGCGGTCGTGGTGCCGGCGGTGAGGAGCGACAGGCAGACCGGCGTCAGGCCGGTGGTCCAGCGGTTCAGACGGCTCGTCCCGCTGTTCGTGGCCGTGGTACTGCTCACCGGCCTCTACCAGGCGTCGACCTGGCTGGGCACCACTCTCGCTCCCTATCTGAGCACACAGGTCGGGGTGACAGTGGTGGTAAAACTGGTCGCCCTCGGTGCCCTGGTAGCACTCGTCGCACACGGGCGATACCAGCAACGACGATCACGCGGAGCGGACCACTGACACGAAGAGACCGTCCGTGCCGGTTGCCACCCGAACTGATTCGCGAAAGATTTTAGTTGAAACGGGTGACAATCCACAGACATGGTTTTAGGTAAACCTAAAAATCGCGGCAAGCAAACCGAGGCGGCTGGAAGCACCAGACGACGGTTCCTGAGGGTCGGCAGCGTCGCGGCCACGGCCGGCCTCGCGGGATGTGGCTCAGTACTCGGTGGGAGCAGTCTAGACACCCTCTCGGTCGCGTACAAGCCGATCTTCCCCTTCCTGCAGTTTCTCGTGATGGACGAACGGGAGATGCTCTCGGAGATCAGTCCGTCGGTCGAAGCGACGAACTTCGCCAATCAGGGACTGAACATCGTCACAGCGTATTCGGACGGGGACGTCGACGTCGCGTTCATCGGCATCACGCCGGCTATCCGCATGAAGCACAAGGGGTGCCAGGGAAGGTTACGGCAGCGAACCAGACCGGCGGCTTCGCTGTCCTCACCTCGGAGGAGTTCGCCTCGCTCTACGACGAACACGGAGCCGCCGCCTTCGAGAAGTTCCGGAGTCAGCACGACCGACCGTTCAGGTTCTCCACGTTCCCCAAGGGTAGCGTCGCCTACGTGTTGCTCCGACAGTGGCTCGACGAGGAACTGGGTGTCGGCACGGGGAACGTCACGATCGAGAACATGGCCGGGCTCGGGCCGGTACGGCGGGCACTACTCTCCGGGAACGCCGACGGGACCCTGATCATGGAACCGATCCCGACGGTCCTCGAAGCCCGGGACGCCCCGTTCCGACGAATCACGCACACCGGCGAGTTCATCCCCGACTCGCCGGGCGGTATCATGTTCATGCACGACCGGGTCTGGGACGAGAACCCCGACATCGCGAGAGCGGTGCTCCGCCAGCACCGCAATGCGACAGCACTGATCAACGACCGACCCGCCGAAGCCGCGAAGTCTGTGAGCGGTGCGTTCGGCGACCGACTCTCCCGGACACTTGCCCAGCAGGCGATTCGGTCGCCGGTCTCGAACTACATCACCGATCCTCGGGCTATCGTGGGCGGGACCGAACTGTGTGTCGAACGGATGCACGCTCTCGGACAGATCTCCGAGACGGTCTCGACTGACGACATCTTCGAACCGTCACTCTACCGAGATCTGAAGACCCAGTGATGGCGACCGAGTACGACTCCCAGGACGATCCGGGTCACGACAACGGATCGACAATCTTGGCGCTCGGACCGGAGTGGAATCCGGCCCGGATCCGTCGGGGAGCGGCCGGAACGGGCGTGTTCCTCCTGCTGTGGTGGGCAGCGGCGAATAAGCAGCCGACGTACCTGCTCCCTGGTCCGGTCGAGGTCACCCAGGCGTTGTGGGGCGAACTGACCAGCGGGGCGCTGTTCGTCCATCTGGGGCAGAGCCTCGCCCACTACGTTCCCGGTGTCGTTCTCGGCGTGACCGCGGGCGCCACGCTCGGTATCGCTATGGGCTGGTGGGGGTGGCTGGACGACGTGTTGACGCCAGTAGTGCGCGTCCTCCGGCCGATCCCGCCGCTGGCGTGGATCGTGTTCGCGATCATCTGGTTCGGCCTCGGTCACACGGGCGCGGCGTTCATCGTCTTCGTCGGCGCGTTCTGGATCACCTTCTACAACGCCTACAGCGGCGTCGAGAACGTCTCGCGGGAGTTGCTTGAGGTCGCGAGCAACCTCGGCGTCGACAGCGAGTATCGACTGGTCCGGCGGGTCGTGATCCCGGACGCGACGCCCGAGCTGCTGACCGGCCTCCGGACCAGCGTCGGGCAGTGCTGGATGATGGTCATCGCCGCCGAACTGTTCGGCGCTCCCGGCGTCGGCTACGAGATCATCACGAGCGCGAACAACCTCGCGATGGAACGCAGCGTCGCATATATGCTCGCGATCAGCGCCGTCTTCCTGGCGAGCGACTGGGGCGTCCGCAGGCTCGAAGCGAGACTCCTCCGGTGGCAGGCATGACCGGGCCTGACCGCTCATCGGCGCCGGCGGTCGCGGCCGAGAGCGTCCACAAACGATACGATGCTACCGAGGGCACGGCTACGACGGCGCTCGTGGACCTGTCGTTCACCGTCGAGCCAGGCGAGTTCGTCACCGTCGTCGGGCCCTCCGGGTGTGGCAAGACGACGCTCGTTCGCCTCGTCGGTGGGCTGGAGGCCCCGACCGGCGGCCGGATACTGGTCGACGGGGAAACCGTAACCGGTCCGGACCCCGACCGTGCCATGGTGTTCCAGGAGTACGCCCTGTTCCCGTGGCTCACCGTCCGGGAGAACGTTGCCTTCGGACTCGTCGAACGGGGGATGCCTGAGGGGCCACGGTCCGAGCGCGTCCGGACGATGCTCGAACTGGTCGGACTGGAGGAGCGAGCCGACGCCTATCCTGCAGAACTGTCCGGAGGCATGAAACAACGAGCGGGACTCGCCCGGGCGCTGGCTGTCGATCCGGCGATGCTCCTGATGGACGAACCGTTCGGGAGCGTCGACGCACAGACGCGGCGTTGCCTCCAGCGTGAGTTGCTGGAGATTTGGCGTGGATGACCGTACTGTTCGTCACACACGACATCGACGAAGCGGTG
>NZ_CP119562.1 GCF_029278565.1 Haloarcula halophila
CGGTTCGCTTGCACTCCTCGTCGTTGTACGAGCGCCACTCGGGGCCGTGGTCGACGGGCTGCTCGTCGACGACCAGGCCACACTCCGGACAGTGTGTCTCCTGGCCGCCCGTGGCCAGGCTGGCGCCACACTCGGGACAGTTCTGCGTCGATGCGTCGAGTCGTGTCTGGACACGCGAAGACATGGAGAATCGCTCCTCTACCCGCCTCGGGAGTCAGAAAACAACCGCGTCACTGCTGGTCAGGCGTCGGGAAGCTTGCCGTCGGGGCGGGGCACCAGCCCCTCGCGAATCTCGATATCGACACGCCGGAGGTGCTTGCACCGATCGGCGGTGTCGGGACAGGTACACGTCTCCTCGAGGACGTCGACCTCGTAGCGACTGTCCGACGCCGAGTGGACCTCGTACACACCGGGCTGTTCCAAGAAGGCGACGTCGATAGACTCGCGCTTGGCCCGCTTGGTCCGTGGCTCGTCTTCGGAGCGGACTGCGAAGGGGTCCTCGGCTGGGTCGGTGATACCGCCATCGTCAACGCGGGCCTGCGCGACACCCCCGTCGGCCACCGCTCGGCGCGGCTCGCCGTCGACGTGCATCCCGAACTGGTCGTCCAGGGCGCCGGCGTCGATCCACTCGGGGATGGGTCGCTCGCCGGTCGCGAAGGCGACCCGCTTGCGGTGCTTGCACTCCTGGTCGGGGTTGTACTGTTGCCAGGGACACTCGCACGTTCCCTGGTAGGTGTCGACGAGATACTCCGAGCCAGAACTGGAGTTGACCAGGAACAGACCGGTGCGTCCCGCACCCGACCGATGGAATTCAGGACTGTCATCACCTCGGTGAGTGCGGCGACGGTGCGTTTGTCCGGGCTAGCCTCCTCGACGTCGATCTGCGTAGTGTGGGTGGTAGCCATGTGTTGCAGGCGGGACGTCCTCGTTGGGACACCCCTCAGCCACCGGGGGTGCAGAAAATCAGCCCGGAATCTGCTCACCTGATTCGGCTTCTTCTCGACGAAGCTCCCGCGCTCGCATCCGCAAGTTCGATTGCACTGGTGTGCGGTTCCGGTGCTGGTTCTCGTAGGCGAGATACTGCTGGACGGTCTCGACAGAGTGCATACAGCGAATCCCGGCTATGATCGGCTGGAGGTGGTCGCCGTCCAACAGCCGCTCGGGCGGGAGTTCGTCGAGGATCGCGTCGCGATCGTCGCTCATCGCCGCCCCTCCGGGCGCTCTTGCATGTGCTTGCGAGCTAAGGAGAGTCCTCGTCGAGTGTCTTGCAGGACCCGATCAACTTCCCAGCCCGCCGAAGCACCCAGCCCTGGTCCGTCGACCGAAGGAGCAGCGCCGCCGTCGTGTCGGGAACGTGCCAGCCGATCATGTTCCGCGTCCGGGCTTGGAACTCCCACTGGCCTACGGTAGCGTCGATCGCCGCCTGCTTCTTGTCGATCATCGCCTCCGACCGTCGGCCACCGGCGCCGAAGTCGCCCAGCGTTGCGGTCCCCTCCGAGCTCATTCCGGGGCCTCCTGTTGGGGCCAGCTGGCGACCGTTGCTTCGATGGCGTCGACGATCGTCGCGACGCGGGCCTCCAGCGGCGCCGTCTCGTCGAGGTCGACGTCCAGGACCGTCCGCAGTTCCAGTACGTCCGGCAGATCCAGGATCTCCGAGTGCCGGGCGACCGCCCGCAGGACCACGGCTTCGAGGTCGTGGTCGCTAGCGTCTTCGCGAGCGCTCCTCGCGATGGACTCGATGAACGCCGAGTGGTTCTGACACGAGACACCCACACTGCCGGGTCGAGACTGGTTTCGAGACATCCTCTCACCTCCAAGGAGGCACACAAAACCCGGGGAGAGAGCTAGCCTGTCTGTAACGGTAGGAAACCGACGAGCTGTCAACCCCTCTTACAGCCAGTTAGAACTGACATATTCCAGCGTGACATCCTTTTGATCGAGATACTCAGACATTTCGTGGACGATGTCGCCGACTTCGCGTGCAGCGAGCGTCTGGTCTTTCTGGAAGAGAACCCTGGACTCTGAGAGAGGTCCATCTCGGTAAAGAAATCATCATCCTGGGTCAGAATCAGCCGATTTCCGGCCGTCGCGTAACTGGCGATAGCGGTATCAGAACTACCGACACCAAGTTCGGAGACGTCTCGAATCCACTCCACGTCGTGACCGAGCTTCCGGAGATACGTGACCGTCGCACGCTCAATATTCTCGTCGGCCAAAATACGATACGCCATCAGTCCCGGACGTCGTCAGGATCGGTGGTCAGGTGTTCGTGCTCTTCGATCGCTGCCTCTCTGTCGGCTTCTACGACCTGCATCTCTTCTGGGTGATCGTAATAATACGTGAGTGCACGATACACATCTGCGACATCAATATCATGGCGGTCAGCGACAGTTCGGGGACTGAGACCACGGTCTTCGATCTGTGTCTTGATGAACTGAACCGTGATTCGTCGTCCCTCTAGATGTGGCTCGTCATGGAGTTCACGAACGATCTGACGTGCCACTTGACTCATATTATTCTGTACACTCCGTCGGTACTTGAATTGCAGGCTTCAGAATATCAGCTACTGTACCAGGGGGCCACAATCGAGGGAGTTCTCTAACTGGTATTCAACGGCGGGAACCGAACCGACCCTCCGGCCCCGACGGCGTGGCTCACCGGCTCGAAAGGAACCGTGAGACTCCGAAGAATGTACTCCTCGCCATCGTACACGAAATTGAGTGAGGCTGTTCCCTGGGACTCGTACCCGCCGTCGCCGTGCTCGAAGACTGCCGTGAACCCACAGGACCGGAGCGTGGTCTGGCCGTCGCCCTTTGCGAGATCGACATCGTTGTGTGGCACATCTTCGAACCACTGAACAGCCACGTTCCGGGCCGCCTGCCGATCCGCCTCCAGAGCGTTCACCAGACTTTCTTTGACAGTTTCTGGTAACATATTTTCCCACTTCAACAGGAATATAAAATAAAAATATGGATTAAGTTATCGCTTAGAACACTGCGTAATATCTGTCTGCGACCGGTCGACGGCCGTGTCGGACTGCTCTGGGTCCGCCCCTGGACACTGCTCGTAGCCCGCAACTTCGCGGAGCGCTCGCTTGTCTCGCCCAGCATGGACAGCGCAGGGATGCCCGCTGGGCCGGCGACACTGGCTGCCGACGTCGGCGCCACAGGCGGGGCAGTCGACTTCCAGCGCTGGATCTCGCTCCCACTGCTCCCCGCAGGTCGAACACTGGACGGTCACTCTGACCACCGTCCGAGCGTTGACTGCTCGCGAACGCGCTTGACCGGGCAGAGAAACCGCCACTTGAACCGCTCGCGAACGCGCTTGACCGGGCAGAGAAACCGCCACTTGAACCGCTCGCGAATCGGCTTGTCCTCACGGTTGCTCGCTTGCCCTGGCTCCCGATACCCGGTACAGGTCCAGCCTTTGTCTCGGAGGGCCCGAACCATCGCGCCGTCGAAATCGGCTCGCACCCAGGTCAGAAGGAACCTGATACCGCGGTCCTCGTGGTCGCGAACGAAACGCTCCTGGGAGCGGGCCAGCGCTGCCGAGGCGAGGTTGGGCATCCGGACACCGAGACAGATCCGGGCGACCTCAACGATCGTGTCGCCGGCGACGACTTCGCTGTCGACAACGGGCTCGTCCGTCGACGGGAGGACCCGGCGGGCTGTTGGCCGAATGCCTCGTGGCAATGCCTCGACGTCGACGGGTTCGGGACGCAACTGGCCGTCGACGCCGTACCGGATTCGCTTCTTCGAGATCAGCGGATACCGGTACGTAATCGCGCCGACGAGCGACTCCTGGAAATACAGCCCGTGGTGGGCGAGGTTGACCGACGGCAGCGAGTCCATGTATGAGTGGTGGGCCTCGTAGACGGCGGCTGCGGTCTCCCGGTTGATCGGGGCGACGTCGACGTGGTCGGCGAATCGAACCCCAGCGGCACCGTGAACGGGTCGCCGCCCGCATGAATCGGACAGGTACAGCTCGTCGACGGACGATGCTGGAACGACTGCGTGGGTGGGTGAGTAGCCATCCTCTCACCCGCCGGAGGAACAGAAAACCACCCTGTGAGTTACTGTGAGGACTGTTTCGGAGCGACGAGAACCGCGCTGTCTGGCCCCTCCAGCAGCATCCCATCATCGCCCAGGAAGTACAGCGTGTACCGCTCAGGCGTGTACCGGTGGCCGTCGACGAGCGTTGCGAGCGCTCGCGACAGCAACCGCGCCGAGAACAGTGGTCGCCCGGAGGGGAACGTGAGTCGTCCGGATTCCAGTGGCTCCCAGGCGTCGAACCGGAACCCAGCTGGCGGCGTGTATGTTGCCCGGGAGACGGCGACGAGATACTCCTGCCCGTCGACGACCTTGCCGGTGGAACGGCCACGACCCAGGCGGAGCTGGACGAACCCGTCACACTCGTCGGTCACTTCGTCCTGCCAGGAAATCGGGGTCGGGGCGTCGGCGTTGGGCACCGGCGGCCCTTGGACTGCCTGCTCCCGAAGGTGGGTTTTGGCCGCTGCTTCGCTCTCGAACTCCTCGCCGCAAGTACAATGAAATTCCTCGTCCTCGACATAGTAGCCGTCGGTGTCCTCGATTCGGACTGTATCGCCCTCCCGCAATTGGATACGGTCGACGTACCGCCAGGAGTACGCCGCCTCGATCTCGTGGTCGCCGGCGAGCGTGATGAACTCGAAGCCGCCGGAGTAGTCGTGAGCCGTTTCCTCGGTCGGAGTGGAACTGTCTGTCGACATCCTCTCACCCTCTGGAGGAACAGAAAACGGGGCTGGCTGCGTTGTAACCAACACACCCACAGGAACCCGACCCAGTGTTGGTTAAGACCAGCGCCGGAGGTCACTCTGTGCGTCTGTCTGTCCCAGGAACGATAGCCGATCGGAGTCGGGGACACGAACCGCCTCGCCGTCGCGAGTGACGTACTTGTTGAGGTATCGGTAGTCCGCTTCCCGATAACTTCCGTCTTCGTTGGTCGCGGCCTCCGGCGAGACGTACACGATGCTGAACGCGGGCAGGCCGAACGATCGGGTGCGAGAGACCTGAAGGACCATGCCGTCGCCAGGGCTATGGCACTCGAGAAGGTCTCCCCGATGCAGTTCCTCGTCGAGAGGTGGCCGCTCACACTCCGCTCGCGTGAGCTTCTGGCCGTCGTAGCTGGCCTTCCACGGCTTGAGCGGGTCCAGATCCTGATCGGGACAGACCCGTGCCGTCGTGTCGTCGAGCAACTCGACGACGAAGGGGTACTGGCTGCCAAAGTGGTAGTCGTAATCCGGAGACCGTCGGGCTCGCTCGACGTGTGTCTCGACTGCCTCGCTGGCCATCTCTCGGCTCGGGAACAAGCCCTGCCAGGAACAGTGGTGGTCAGCACAGACGGCCAGGAATCCAGTCTCGGTGGATCTGATCGTCTCTCGATCTAGCGGCGTCCCGACGCGAACGTCGGCTGCCCGTTCGATGTGACGCCCTCGTGGACTACACATCTTGGCCTCCCTCGCCGCCGTCGGTCGCGAGGCTCGTCTGCCTCGTGGCAAGGAATCGTTCGGGGACGTCTTCGAACGCTTCCAGGCCTGCCTGCTCGGTGCCGTCGACGTCGACGCTACTGTGGTCTGTTTGCCACGAGGCACGTTTGCGCTCGAAGCCCCCGTCGAAGGCTGAGAGTTCCGATTCTCTGGCGGGCGTGGCGGCTGTGTCAAGGTCCTCAGCCCGGTCGGAGAGCCACGCCATCTGGTCGAACATCCCGTCGAACTCCCGCTCCTGGAAGGGGAACCGGACAGTCGCTTTCGGCGGGAGCGCTCGGTACGTCTCGCGATCGGTCCGAATGGCGGTCGGCCGTCCGTCGAAAATCTCGCGCTCGCAAAGCGCATCGACGTAGTCACTGCCTGCCAGTACGACCAACTCCCGGCAGGGCGACTCCTGTTGATCGGCGGCAAACGGGCGGCGAAGCCAATCGCCCAGAGCCGAGTGGACACGAAGCGCCCACTGATCTGACGGGTTGCGACTCGGTCTCCCGACGGGAGCCGGTAGTGTGGTTCTCCGTCGATCGGTTCGCCCCGCAGGTCCTCGACCGTGGTGTCGTAGGGAGCGACCGTCTGGCGGGGCAGCAACACGCCGTGTTCGGCGGAGAGGACGCCCCAGGCGTTTGCTCGTCGGTCGGCGGTTCGTGCCCACTGGACGGCCGCTTTGGCGTACTTGCGCTTGACCGCAAAATACGAGGACGTGTAGAGGTTGCGAGCGTCGGCTGGATCGTCGGTTTTCGCGTCGCCGCAACCGATGAGTACGAAGCGGCCGCGGGTTCGTTCTGTCTGCGTGGTGGTCATCGTTGACTCCCTCACCCCGTCAGGGAGTCAAAAAACCGCTACTAGAGGCTGTTGGCGGTAAACTAACGTGCGAGATACAGAGGTTCTACGCAGCACGACGGCCCGTCTCTTTCAGAGACGCTCTACTGACTCAACTGCTCAGTGTGCGTATCAATCACAGACCGGTTTTTCGAACACCGGTTCGGGATCGGTTACATGGTTTGGGTCACATACCCGGATAGCACCGTCATCACGAACAAAAACATCCCATTCATTCACGGAGAAATGGAGAAGGTTCGGCGTACCGTCAGGGCCTGTGAGCAACTTGTCTATCGATTCTAAGTCGATCTCGTCGGACAATGGGTCAAGTTCTATCGGGCTGATGCCCTCGGCTGCTGCCACCGCTTCGATAATTGCCAGAGACGGGGGGCGTCCGCGTTCACCCTCAAACCGTGTCCCTACTACGGGTGTGCACTCACAGACACTCTGCTCGGTCATGATAGACAAAACGTGTAGCGGGTGGTATTTGTTTTTTAGGGAGAAAGAATAGCAAGGAGATAGTTGAAGACACGTTTTGGCTATTACGTGGTCGGTTTAAGCGGTCGGTGAGCAGCCTGTACTGACCGATTCAAGCGGCCTCTTTCTGGCAAGGATTTCATGCGAGATACGCGCCCTGTATGCAGCAAGTCCACCGAGACCTGTCACGGACCGATGGTTTCAGAAACCAATGCTAGCTGGCCTCAGTATTCGGCCTTCGGCGTCAGCCCCTCCCGGTATTCGATTCGCTCTCGCTCATGCTGATCGCGATAGGCGAGTGTCTGGCCGTTCTCGTACTCGATGACGATGGCGTCCTCCAGAGCCTCCGCAGTCGCCCGGCTGCCGTCGACAGCCCAAACGGGGTCCATCGGCTCGCTCTCTAGCGGGCTTCGAGCGTCTCCGCTGCTGGGCCAGACGCCCTTGTCCTGCCAGAATCGCTTGATCCACTCCAGGCTCTCGCGAACCGTCTCCCGGATCGAGAGATGGTCAGCCGTGCCGTAGCCGTGGGGCGTAAAATACTCGCCGTGTAACGCCGCGAGATGGATACCATTCCAGTCGACGCCGACGATATCGGCTGGCTCCTCGCCGGTGACACGCGGCTGTGTCAGCGCCTCCATGGCCTCGTACTGTTTCGGGGGACTCGCCCCCAGTAGATGCACTCGCCGGCCCCGCCAGTCGACGATATCTATGTACTCCTGGGCGGTCTGGTCGGAGTAGCCCAGCGGGTACCCGAGTACGATGTCCTCGTCGATCTCGTCGATAGCCTCTCGGCACTTCGGGACGACAATAATCTCCGTCTCCGGAAACTTCCGTGTCAGCTCCCGTGCGGCCTTGTTGTAGCGTCTGGCCTCCTGGCGATCGTACGCATCGCCGAGTATCCCGACCGACGGCTCGTAGGTCTCGAACCGCTCGATGTACCGGTCCAGGTCGGGATTCCGAAAGTCGTTGTCGAGGATCTCGACCGGGATGTCGACGTTCCGGAGCGACGATTGATAGGAGTAGTCCTCGCGAACGCCGACGGCGAATCCCCGCGCGTAGGCGTCGATCACGAAGGGCTCGCGATGGAGGAATCCGACGTAGTCTGCGTGCTGTGCGTCGCCGATGGCCGTCGCTGACCAGGAGTGGATCGCCTCGGAGGACATGGAGTATCGCGCGCCACTATCGGGCGCGCCCAGCTGGCCAGCGCGCCACAAAATCCCACCCTGGTGGTTACTCGTTTTCGACGGCGTCGATGAGATCCGCTGCTGTCGAGGAGATCCGATCCAGGCGGTCCCGCAACGTCTCGGCTGCGTCCCCATCCCAGGCAGCGAGATAGAACGCCGAGTTGTCCGGGTCCAGCCCGAAGTGTCGACTGACGATGTAGGCGACGGCCTCGGCTTCGACCTCACGCTTGTCCCGTTCCGTGTCGTCCTGGACGTCGAAGTGGAGCTTGGCGTGGGCGAACTCGTGGATCAGCACGCTCGCGACTGCTGCTCGGTTGTCCTGATGCTTCACTTCGACCACAGGATTGGTCGTCGTCACGCTTCGGCGCGTGCAGACCCCCTTTGCGGCTCCGTGGTCCCACTCGTCGGACTCGACAAGTTGGGCGTCGACGCCGATTTCGTCGGTCCCAGCCAGAAGGTCTTCGACGAGTCCCTCCGGGTCGCCGTGGGTCTCTGTCTCCAGTTCGGGGAGTGGCTCGCCCTCGGTCTGGGAGATGTCGAAAACGCTAGCTGGCCGGAACCCGACCAGTCCGCGGGACCACTCGTCCGGGTCGGTCTCGTCGTACTCGCAATCCGTGTTCTCGTGGTACGACGGCGAGTTCCCGCACTCGGGACACTTGTTCGTGATGATGGGCGCCCAGATCCAGATGGCCGACTCCCCTTCCTGGACGTAGCGATCGAACTCGTTCTTCCAGGTGTTGTACCCCGCAACGCGGGTCGCGTTGGGACACTGCATCTTGATGAGCAGCGTGTTCCGGGCCGAGTAGTCATGGAACTTCGACTGGACGTCCAGCCAGCGCTGGAACTGCTCGCTGGCCTGGGCCTCGTCGGTGAGGTCAGCGAGGTCCTCGACCCACCCGTTGAGGCGCTCGCGCATGTCGTCGGCACGGCTGTCCGAATCGTCGAAGGTAGTGGTCTGCTGGCTGTGCTCCTGGTCGGGGAGGTTGCTCTGTGTCGTCGACATGGTTCTGTGTCGGATCGCGCTCTCGGGCACGACCCCGCACCTCCCCTGGGGGCAGAAAATCCCGCTGCTGTACTGCTTGAGGGAGCTGGCACAGGCTGTCAGAGAGCAGCGCTGTTTTCAGAGCTACTGGGACGAACCAGCTGATCAGTAGGTGTGCGCATCCACCAGAAGCGACTTGAGCTCTAAGATCCAAGAAAAGATATGGCGTGGTTAGCAGAGGGACTGGTTTCGCTGTTCTTTCTGGTTCTGATCGGCCAGTATACCTATCGGGAAGCCAAGAGGGAAGGTCGGTCGTCGCCTGCACTCCGAGGAGTCTTCTGGATTGCGTTTGGTGTCGTCGGTGTCGTTCGCTACCTCGTCCATATCCAAGAACAAGACCCGAAGAAACTGGGATGGGTCGGGCTTTCGGCGCTGCTCTTTACGCTGTGGGCCATCAGAACCTTCGGGATATGGGGGCTGAGCGGTGGGTTCTATCTCTGGGGAGGGCTGTTCGCCGGGTTCTTTGTCATATACTGGCAGTTTAACCTTGAACAGGATAGAGGGGGCATAGATGACTTATCTTCTCCAAGTACGGCTGTCGAGTAGTACCGCTGTACTGACCTCTGAAGAGATGAAGAAATCAGTAAAGATTCCGTTGTTTTCTTACTCGCTTTCCGCTGATTCCCACCCCTTGTGGAAGTACGCCAGCGCGGTGTTGGACTCGAACAGTTTGCCCGACGGATCGTGACAGATCACTCCGGCCTCTGGAATGAACGAGACCGTCCCCTCGTCGGCTAGCCGCTGAACAATATCGCGGGCTCGTTGCTCGTCGACCTTGAAGGTATCTGGCCGCTGTCGGTCTCGGTCCTGTGCGATTTGTCGGCGCTCGAAGCGTTCGTAGTCTGGTATTGCAGGGTCCATTGTGCTCACGAGGGTTGGCCCTCACCCGCCAGGGGCGCAGAAAATCGGCTTAACCAACAGACGCGACAAACGGGTCTCAGCGTTGGTTAAACACACCACCGCTTCCGGAGAAAACCACCCACTCAGCTACTCTTCGGGCATTTTCGGCGCGATAATGAATTGACAGGCTCCGTCTGCGTCGGGGAACTGCGACTTGACGACCAGCGGCAGTTCGTCTCCGATATGGAGAACACGGTTGGCCCCGCTGGGCAGCCCCTTGCTTACCGATGTGGCCAGATCGGCGTCAAAGGCTGCCTGGACGTCAGCGGGGTCGAATGCCACCAGATCGGTCGCCTCGCGCCGGTAGACCATGCTGTCGGTGTCTCCAACAGCCTCGAACCGGAGTTCGCCGGCGTCGGGGTCGACGGTCAGATCGAAACGATCGTTGGCCTTCTTCGCCGCCCTGAGTGCGAATTTGAAGTCTCCCTGGTCGAAGTGCGCCGTCGCTGGCAACTCCACGGGCGGAATATTCGGTGGGTTGCGGAGCAACTCGACTGGTTCGAGGTCTACAGTTCGGGAAATTCCGTTGATCGTGATCTCCAGCGCTCCACTTGCGGCTTTGAGAGAGAACTGTACGAGGTCGTCCGGCTCCCCGATCGAGAGTGCTTCCCGGACTCGGCTGACAGTCACCCCCAGCGTCCCCGGACCCGCCGTGAACGTCTCGAAAGAGTCTCCGTCGACACTCAGGTCAACCATCAGGTGGTTCATGACGTCGCCCGCTCTGATCGCGAGCGTCGACGTCGACACACCAACTCGAACCTCGTCCGCAACCGCCCCGGCGGCGGTGAAGATCTGGTCGAACACCTGGATCTCGCCGCTGATCCGGAGATGGCGGGGCGCATCCAACGTGAACAGAGATGACGATTCCTGGAAACAAATATGGTGTGAGTTCCCGTGAGATGAGTATATGCATTTCCCACCAACTCTTCGTCTGGTTATGAGGCGCCCGATGGACCCCGTGTAACACACAGTGGGGTATCTCTCTAACTGAGAGACTCCACTGGTTATTTTTGTAAATCGGTCAGACACCGTAATTGATGCCCTCCACGTTGCGACGTACGTTCCTCGGGACAGTCGTATCCGGTGCGGTCGCCGGTATCGCCGGTTGCTCCTCGTCCTGTCCAGACACCGACACACCGGAGCCGTCACACACCGTCGGGACGGCCGACGGGTCGGCGTTCGAAACAATCCCCGATGGCGTGTGGCCGTCACCGAGGTTCGACGCGGCGAATACAGGGTACACTCCAGTGGAGTCTCCGTCACCGACGCCGTCAGTCCAGTGGCGGTCGACTATCTCCGTCAGTTCGGGAGACGAGACTGAGCGGCTGACGAGTGGACCGATCGTCGCCGAGGAGACGGTCATGGTAGCCACCAGAGCAGGGCTGTTCGGCCTGTCGCTCCGTGACGGCACCGAACGATGGCGCCGCGACCTCGTGCCGGCGGCCGTTGAGTCAGCACACGGGTACGGCCAGAACCTGCGTCCCCGATCGTTACGGACGAGACGGTGATTTGTCCGACGGCCGACGGCGTCATCGCCCTCGACATCGCGGACGGGAGCACTCTGTGGCGTGCGGACAACGTGACAGGTGCGGGGACGCCGGCGCGAACCGGTGAGGGGGTAATCTGTCCGACAACGGACGGGCTAACGATGGTAGATACTCGTGACGGCAGTCCACGATGGACGGCCTCAGTCGACGCCAGGGACCCAGCGGTGGCCGACGACACGATCCTTGTCGGCGAGGATCGGACGGTCGCTCTCGACGCTGAAACCGGCCAGCGCCGGTGGACCGTGCCGACGGGCACGAATGAGCACGCCGTCGTCGCGGACAGGACGGTGTATCTCAGCACGGGGAACGATCTAGCCGGTCGAGCGCTGTCGGACGGCTCCGAACAGTGGCGGATCGATCGTGGTCGGTTCTTGGCCCCGCCGGTCGTCACGCCCGAGAGCATCTACGCGGTCGAATCACCGGGCGAGGCCGGCGACGCGACGTTCGCGTTCGACCGGGCGGCCGACGGGAAGCCGACGCCACGGTGGTGCTCGCAGGTCGGTAGCGGTGCCGTGACCGCTGCCGCCGGCGACGGCCTGTTCACGCTCCAGTCAGCCGGGTTGGTCGCGTTCACGAGTGACTTCGGCGACGCCACCTGGCGATACCCGCTGCAGGACGGGCTACAGCCGCCGGCGGTGCTTGACGATGCCTTGGTAACAGTTTCGCCCGAAGGTGTCGTCGCAGCGCTCGGAGGTGACTGACCGTGTGGCGTCCCTCATCACGGAGCGGGGGACCGCTGGCCGTCGTCGGCGCGCTGTGTCTGCTCGGCGCGATGCTCCCGCTCGGGGTCTGGCCTGCCCCCCGGCCGGGGGATTCGTACGTGTTCGACCCGGCGCCGTTCAGCGCGGTCTGGGCACAGCGTGTCGTCGTCCCGGCGTTGACCGTCAGCGCGAACGTGTTCGTCCTTGCCGGGCTGTACGCACTCTACCGACGCGACGGCCCAGCGATGCCGGACTGGCAACGTTGGACCGCCCGGGTGACGCTTCTAGTGGCTCTCGTCTGGCTGTTCGGGACCGCTCTAGTCACGTCAGCTGGCCCGAACGACTTCGTCGGCGGTGTCTACGGTGGGCTGCTGGCTGTGCTCTCTCTGATAGTCATCGTCCCGGGACTCGTCGCCTGGGGCGGGGGCTATCTCCGGAGCGGACAGGTGCGACTCGGCGCCGCCCTTGCCGGCGGCCCGTCGTTGACGGCCCTTTACGTAGGTATTTCGCTGTCCGGCGTCGACTTCGACCCCGCCGGCGGACTTCTGCTTGCCGTACCGACGGCCGCGATGGCGGCCTTGGTCGGATACGACCTGTTGGTCGTGACTGCGTCGCCAATCAGCGGCGGGCACACCGAATCATAGTAGTATCGTAATCAATTTCAGCTTGTCATAGGAACTACGATGTGGTCCCCGCAGATGATTGCTAACGCTGTTGTCCTCCAGTCAGGTGTTACACTACAGTACGGCGCGACTGATCCAGTCGGGATGGTACTCACTGTTCTTCTCGTGCTGGCGATCAATGTCGTGATCTACTCTTTCAAGAAAATTCGAGACCGATATTTAACCGGCGATGAGTGAAGCCAACAACGCCTCGGATCCTGCTCTGGCCTGTTGGTTCGAAATTAGACTGCTCGTTCGTCGCGTTACTGCCCCGCATCATATTGGGCTGGATCGGACTCGTCAGTAACAGAACGTACAAGCAGCATGATGAACAGACGAGTACGAATCAGAACCCATCAAACTCGAGGGTAGCAATACCGACCGTGTAGCGCCCCGGACGGCCGAGTACGACGGTCAGACTCACTCCCGTGAGTCCGATAACTATGTAGCTGTAGGATGGATCTTCGTCAGCATCCACATCCACCGACGCATACAGTTCCCTCCGATCGTCGACAGTATATATACACGACCCCTGGAGGTGGTCAAACCGGTAGCCCTGCTGGGGTCGTCCCTCCGAATATAAATTACTAACATCGATCATCCGTTTGTTGATACCGTATGCCCTCCATCCTTGAGAACCCGCTCGCGCACTACGGCTTCCCAGCCATCAACGCTGTCGTCATCACAGCCATCGCGTTCACGTTTCTGGACGGGGCCATCAGGTGGGCAGCACTCGGCATCGCTGCCCTCGAGGTCATCGTCGTACCGCAGATACTGAAACGCGCTGCGTGAGCACGACTGTCGCTCTGCCCGAAAATGCCTACCATACCAGTCGAAAGACGGGGACCTCCGGCACACGCTCTGCGGCGAGGTGGATCATGAGTCCAGTCAGTCCGAGTGTGATCGCGTACGGGTTCGGTGCGGTCTTCGGTATCCTCGCGGTCGTCTACTTCGCCCGCGATATTCTGCTATCCCTCTCGGTTACGTCCAAACTCGCCCTACTGTACGCGGGTTCGCTGTCACTGTTGTCCGTCGGTGTATTCGGGGACGGAGCCGTCTCACTCGTCGGCTTCACAATCGGTGGCGCCGGATACGCCGTCTCGTCGTTTTACCTCGTGAAGTGGTACAATTGGCAGCGGATCGGCCGGTTCGCGATCTCCGCAATCTCGGCGGTGCTGTTCGTGTGTCTGGGCTGGCTGCTGAGTTCGGGTGTCCTCGCCGGCGGGATCGAACTGGCCGGTACGGCCGGAGTGGTTCTCGTTGGCGCGGCCCTAACACTCGCCGCTGTCGACCGTAACGAAGGCGAGGTGGTACGGTACGAGGTGACGATCGCCGAGACGATCGAGACACGGACCGATCGGATCGGTACCGTCGAAGTCAGGAACGAGAGCGGGTTGTTCAGACACGCGTTCGAGTTGCCGAGTTTTCGCTGCGTGGTGGGGAACGGAAAGGCGGAACAGACGATCCCTGTCAGAGTGGGTTCGGTCGTCGACTCAGGCGCGTCGGCAACTATCGGTCCCAGCGAGAGCCGGGACGCCCCGATCCGGATCGAGTGGCGAGCGGTCGAAAAGCGACTCGAAGAGGCCGAACTCCCATCTCGCGATTCATACGAGGCATCCATCGCTGGGGAGGACACACACAGGCTCACCACCGAAGCTGGAGAGACGATCACCGTGGAGCTCTGTTGAGTGCGATCTTCCACTAACAGCGAACCCACCGCCAGGTCGCCGAACCAGACACCCTACAGCGGAAGCGGATTCGCGACCACGGTACCCGCCGTCGCGATTATCGACGGTTTGGCCAGCGGTTGGCTAAGCATCGCTTGTCGTCGGTAAACCACAATGAATCAGGATTTTGGTCTGAGATATCACCCAATCACAGGTCCGGGGTCCAGTTCTGACCGTCCTTCGGGCCGGCGACCGTGGCACCGGCCGAGCACGCTTTCGGAAACAGCAGCTTTCTCAGTGCCTTCTCGACCATGCGGTCGAGCATTGTAGAGTCACCAGTGTACCTTAGCTCGATCAGCGAGTAACTCACCGCACAGGGTCGACCTGTGATCTTGCGGACAGTATGTCAAACTTTTATTTTACGAGGTGTCAAACTGTCGACCACGCTGAGATGGTGATTGACGATATCTTTGGACTTATTCTGGATGTGATACTAGAATTTGTCCCCAATATAGTATGGAAGCTTCTGTTTTTATTGCTCGGTATCACAACGATGGCAATCGGTACGACCATGCTTGATGAATCACCGCAAACAGGCGGAGGGTTGATACTCGTTGGCGCGCTTCTGCTGATAGGTTCGCTAGTTTGGTTGCTCCGAGACTGAACGGTAGTTCGACTGTGCTGCGCGATTCGGCCTAATCGGCTCCGTAGTTTTTCTCGTGCAAGATCCGCGCTCTCTATTCAGCATAGAGTTCACGTTCCAGGGTCTTCCAGAGAAAGGAACTGCAGGGCTTTGTGAACGAACACGGGGCTCTGGCTACGCCCGAGGTGGTGGAGGTTTACGGACTACGGCGTAAAGAAGCCGAACAGCGTCTACAGAATCTGTCCGATGTTTCGTCGTTTGAGGGCAGCACCAGAGACTTCTGGTTTTGATCACAATTTCTGCGAGAAGCACGGCCAGTTTTCTGGAGAGAGTTGCCACCGTGAATACGGGAGTCAACGGGGCAAATCGAATACATAGAGACGGAGTCGATGGGCCGTTCCCACAGAGTTGATTTCAGCACCGCTGGGTTGAACCAGCTGTTCAGTGGGTATGCCTCCCTACCACCATATTCAATCAGTTTCACGGTGAAATCAACAAGCCTGTGGTTTCAGTTTTTAAGGGCGCTTGGCTAAAAACGGCGAAACAAGATAACAGACCGTCAGGACCTCCGCGTGGCGGCAACCGCTATGAGCAAAAGCGTGGTGACAGTCAGTTCAAGTCCGAAGCCGGGACCGGACCCGCCGGTCGTCGTGTCTACGAGGTCACTTTTTTCTTGCACGTCAGGGTCGTTCGGGGCGTAATCTTCGGAGTCAATCACGCCGTCCCCGTCGCTGTCTTGGATGGTGTCTTCCTCCGTACCTCCGTTCGTATCACTTACAGTGACCGTATCGGTCGTGGTTGGAGAATGGGTCGCGGTCGGCGTCGGGGTTTCGGTAGGCGTGGGTGATGGAGTTGGGGTCGGCGCCGATCCATCGGAAGCAGGATACCACCGGTGTTCGTTGTTCTGGCTGATCGTGAAACTCCATTTGTACTCACTCTGGAATCCACCGTTTTCGAACATACGGAGACAGATGGGACCGTCTTCTTCCGCATATATCTTGAATGACGCATTCTCCGTCGGCTCCGAACGCTTGTAATAATCGGCGTCAGTACGGTACTCTTCCATGTTTTCTAATTCGGCAGCCGACGTGTCTGGACTGAGGTCAAACGTGAGCCGCCGTTCCGCGTCGCCAATGTTCTCATGGAAGATAGTCACGGCGAAATAATCGCCTTTCTCAGCCTGAAGCGACAACGCGTCGGTATCTCCGGGTGAGTTGATCGCGCCGCCGACGGCTGTCGCGTTCGCGTCGTATTTGTCCTCAAGTTCCTCGATACTATACGGCGTGTAATCACAGTTATCAGCGATCTCGTCGTCAGTCGCCTGTACGACTGCGGGCGTGGCCGCGACCAGAACCAATATTGAAATGACAACAAAGGCCTTGTTCATTCAGTCCGACTATTTAACACTGGATAATAAAATATTCCGAAAGGCTCAGCTTTTTCCACAGTTCGTACTGTTCTATGTCCACTTCGATACAGTCGTGTTCATTCAATAGGACTCTTTTATACTTGAGATGCTACTTTCTTCCTCTGTAGTGAACGTTCGAGGAATATGGTGGAGGAGAGTAATATACGGGTTACTTACCTTGCACGCCGTCCACACTGAGAGATTGACCAGCGGTATCAGGTACAAGCTTACTCGGCACAACCCGTGTGAGAATTACCATGCCCGACAGTTCGACGAGTGTTTGGGTTACGACGATGGCTGGCGCAAGCGAATAACCTGATGGCAGTGCGAGTGCCAGGGGAAGGACGACAAGCGAATTCCGTGTCACCGATGTGAATACCAGCGAGCGGCTTTCTCCAACTCCCATTCCGAGGAGTCCAGCCGCGAGCCGTCCAAGGAGCGGCATGATGACCAGAAAGGCGACGTATATCGGGACGACAGCAGCGATCTTCCTGATTGAATCTTGTACCCGAGGGAGCTGTGAGGCGATGATCACGAACAGTGTTACGCCCATCATCGGTACCGAGAGCCACCCCATCACGTCTTGCCACGTTTCGCCACGGGGAGAACGCTCTGCGAAGTATTCCGTCGCCCACGCGAGTGAGAGGGGATGGCAATAATCACGATGAACGCCTCGATGAATGGGCCAGCTTCGATGAATTCGGCGACTTGCTGACCCATGAACAGCCAGAGATACAGCGGGAGCAACACGAGCTGAATCAGCATGAGAGCGGGTGTCGCGGCCGTAATCTGTTCGGAGTCGCCCCCACCGAGTTCTGTGAACGTGATAACGTAGTCGATACACGGCGTCAGCAACACCATGAACGCGCCGACAAGAATTGCCGGCTCTTGTGGCAGGAACCGTGTGAGACCAAACACGACCACCGGAACGACGACGAAGTTCATTCCGAGAGCTGCCCCCATGAATCGCCCGTTCCGGAACGCTCGGCGGATGCGAATGAACGGGATCTCTAAGAACGTCACATACAACAAGACTGCCAGAACAGGATTTATCAGCGGTTCTAGGACCGCGCTCGCACCCGGTATCCCGAGACCGATACCGATAGCGAACAGGACGGAAACGGCATACAGTGCGACCTGATTGTGCTGAATCCACCGTTTCGAGAGCCCACTCATAGCCGTACTACTGTACCCCGGCGGCTAAGTCAGGAGAACCAATCATAGGGATGTCCAGCCTCGTGTGGCGGTGCGCACATGCATTTTTGACTGTGTATCATGCGAGGTGTCTGCGTCTGAAAAGTGAGCGGATTGTTATCGTAGAAACCAAACCGCGGCACTTGTGTAACGCATTAATCGTTACTCTGGACGGTCAGCTGTTAGCCTGTACCGACCGTCAGTTTGCTTGGTCGAGTATGCTGGGAGAAGCACGACCAGTTTCTAAGGAAGGGGCTACTGCCTTTGAGTAGCGTAAAAGGCAGGATTGCAATTCGAGGCTCTGTTGAACTCCTATTGCCTTGTTTAATCACAAGACAACGGCCGGATAGGGCTACTCAGACACATTTTCACAGCGTCAGCGGCACAATTTCGGGACCAGACGATGCAGTAGCTGTCACTACTGGTGCTTGGTGAATGATCAGAACTATGGCATTTTGTTCCCACGGTCAAGTGACGACGGCGATACCTCTCCTGGATATGTCCGGAGAAGGGGAGCAGGCGGCGAGCCTAACTCGCCGCCTGCGTTAGGTTATGCACGATGCACTTGCGTGTGAGCTCCCGGAACTGGCCGTGCCAGCTCCGGGAGCGGAGCTTCTCGCCGTCGTCTTTCTTCAACTGCGAGAACCCGGTTTCACTCATCCAGCGCTGGTTGTAGTCCTCGTTCATTCGTGCATTGTGAGCTTTCTGTAGCGGTGTCTGCTCTCGGTGCTTGATCAACGGCCGCGTTGAGTTGGAGCGACACTCCTCACGGAGGTCGCTCCAAGAGTAGTTGGCGTCAGCAGACAACACACGCAGGTCTTCCGCGTTCCGGCGGAAGACCTGCATCCCAATATGGCCGTCCCACGCCTTCTGCGTCGTGTAATGAGTATCCTTGATTGCAGCGTGTTCACGTCAATCAGAATCGTCGTCTTCATCTTCTGGAATGAGAAGTCTGCGCGGTCGCGGTAGTGGTAGCTCGTCTGATCGCGTTGGAAGCCACTTGCATCAATCGCTGCTTCACCGCTCCAGCCCGCCTGCTCCGCCGAAGTGCGGAGCAGGCGGCGGAGCTCACGCATCCGATACTCATCCTCCCACCGACAAATCGAGCTGTAGTGTGGAGCCTCCTCAAGGCCGAATACAGCTAAAATACCGGACATCTCGTTGAGATAGTCTTCAGTTTCTCGTAGACTCTTTTCCAGTTCGACACGGAACAGAATCAACGCTATCTGTGTCCACTCGGCGTACCCGTCCGCGCCTTCCGGCGCGGCGGGTACGTCAGGATCGTCTACGTGTTCTTTGGCAAGTTCTCGACACATCCACGCTAGCCGTCTGAGCGATACCATATCGCCAGACGGCGTCCATTTCCGGGTTAGCTTAACGGAATATTCCCGTCTGAGCGTCTGAGGCTGCCGCCATTAGCAGGCAAAACAAGGCAACTCCTATTGAATCCACACCTTTCCCGCTGAAACAGCCGGTAGGTAGGTAGGTAGGTGTGCCAAGTCATCGAAGCGAGCTGGCAAGCTATGCTAACAGTTGGCACAAACACTAATTGCCTGAGGTTAGAACTACACTTACAACCCTTTCGCTATGAGTTCATTTGCGTTGGAGGACGTGAAGGTCCTTCACGTCGACGACGAACCCGATTTCACGGATCTGGTTAAGGACATTCTCGAAAGTGAAGATTCGGCGCTATCGATCTGCACTGCTACAAGCGTAGACGACGCATTATCAATTCTCCAAGTCGAGGACCTCGACTGTATCGTGAGTGACTACGACATGCCGGGAAAGAATGGGCTTGATTTTTTAGAACTGGTTCGAGACGAGTATCCGAGCCTTCCGTTTATCCTGTTTACCGGGCGCGGTTCAGAACAAATCGCAAGCGAGGCGATCTCTGCCGGGGTCACCGAGTATCTCCAGAAAGAGACCGGGACAGACCAGTACAAGATCCTCACGAATCGAATTCGAAACTCGGTCCAGAGTGTGCGCGCCGAAGCGGCCTTTGAGCGAACTGAAGAGCGCTATCACAATTTGGTGGATACTGCTCCGATACCGATCGTTCTCTTCGACGAAGAGGGACGAGCCGTCTACTCGAATGAGGCTGCGGTGGAATTCTTTGATGCCGATTCACACGCTGAAGTCGAAGGAAAATCCTTTGTCGAGTTTCTGCATCCCGAAGATAGGGACGTTTCACGCGAACGCTTTGAGCAGCTCATGACGGAGGATCAACCGATGCCAGAAATTGAATATCGTATACAGACGATGAACGGCGAAATTAAAACCGCGACAGTTGCGACCGCTCCCGGAATCTACCATGGAGAGCCCGTCGCGCAGGCGATGGTATATCAGTAAGTTAGTCGACTGTCCTGATAGAGTTGTCTCGCCGGTGTCTACCGACGTGTCGCTGGTGACTGTAGGCCCTGTACTGACCGTCAGTTTGCTTGGTCGGTAGAGCATTCGGCGAGAAGCACGAACAATTTTTTGGAGAGAGCTGCCATCCCTAACCAGTGTGAGACGCACAAACTAACTCAATCAGACCAAGAGATTTAGAAAAGATAGAGATTGGTGGCGTCCACAACATAAACAGAGGCAACTGTAGATGCCGTTCATCGCGCGTTTGGGATCGCGGGGCGGGGAACTAGTCTCTCCCGGCCAGGTTGATGCTGAGAACAAACTCTACTGCCCGGAGTGTGGAGGTGAGATGGGTATCAGGGATGGCGACGGAAAGAAACGGCACTTCTGGCACACCGAGAAGCTTGGTGGTGCGGACGGACACGAGTGTGATGGTGTTGGCCGGGAGACCGCTGAATCTGAGATCCACAGTCGGGTGAAAGCGTATGCTGTCGAGGCTCTCGCAGACCGGTTCGTTAGCCTAGATACAAAACGAAACGGGGAGGAGATACCGGTTGAGGTTGCAGAGACCAGCAGCAAGAGCGACTACCGCAGGGCCGATGCGATGGCCGAGTTCGAAGCGGAAAACCGGTTGTTTGGGCGCGGGCTGGCCGTAGAGATTCAGCACAGACATGAGGAAAAGAACATTCCTCGGGTGAGCGCGGACTTTATCGAGGCTGGATACACTGTCCTCTGGATCGATACAGCAGATGTCGAAACACAGCGGGAGTTTCCTGATATCGACCTAGCGCTCCAGTCCGAACAATTCGTATCTTATACGCCGTACAACTGGTCTGAAATCGAGGTGCTTAATGACTTTGCGGCCGAGGAGTGGTTTCAGCTCGAAGAAGACTGGCAGCTAGAGGATCCGTTCCCGAACTGCACACACGAGTTTCAACAACAGGGCTCGATTGCGATGTGTGCTCTGTGTGAAACCAAATATCGGTGGCATGACCCTTCAAAACGCCCGGCGTTCGAGGAGACATGTGGCTTCGAGTTTGATACACGTGTGAACGGTGAGAGACCGGACTTTCCCGACAGCCCTGAACCACATATCCACCATTGGTTCTCTATCGAACAAAACCCTGATTCTGCGGACCCTAGGTACAAAACCTCTGTCCAACGGAAGAGATGCGGGAAATGTCGGGCCTCAAAGGTTATAGATTCGGATGGAAATTCAATCATTGATCATACCGAGAAAGATATCTACGAAATCAAGACGGGACTGATGAGGCGTCAAGAACACTGTGATCACAACTGGCACCGGTACGAGGAACGATGCACACTTTGTGACCTACCGAGGTCAGATATAGATAAGGATTTCAGCGGAGGTTGGTTCTAATCCCCTTCTTAGAGTCTTCTAAAGAGAAAACACAGAATCAGGCGCCTGTTCAAAACTAACAGAGAGTGGCTCTGTTGAAATCCTATTCTTCAGACGGACTCTCGTCTGAAACAGCTGGCCGATGAGAACTGCTCAAGAGCAATACAGTGAGGAGCCGAAAAAGTGCTCGCGGTCGAGTTGATGCTGGATACAGCCGGTCTCAAGTGACTGCGCTTGCTCATTTCCGACCACCCTCCACATCCGTCTCTGTCTCGGTTTTCGCATCGCTCTCGCTCTCCTTACCAGCATCCACCGAACCACTCTCGCTATCTCGTTCCGTCCACTCAACTATCACCTCATCATCACCAGGTAACTCAGCGCCATCCGGCACCGACACAAACACATCTAAGTACCGAACTGACTCTGCAACATCCTCTGGCGGCTCCCCGACTTCCTCAACGAGCTCCCCGAACTTCACCCTCGACGCTTCCTGCACCGTATCTAACACATTCTGATGACGCTCCGCTCGCTCTTCCTGTTCCTTGCGCTCCTGTCGCTCCCGCTCTTTCTGCTCGTCCGTCTTCCCTATCTCCTCTAAATGCGTATTCGCCGCCCCCAGCTCGTCCTCGATACCCTCGACAGCAGACACAATCTTGTCCTCATTGCTATCGCGAATAATCTGATTCATATTCTCCACAACGTCGAAGTACTCGATCTCCTCGTGTTCCTCGTACTCCGTTCCAAACGGGCTCTCAAACTCAGTATCGACGTGCAAGATACCCTCGGAATCGCGCTCTTCTAGCTTCGACTCAATCCCGTGCATGTTAGTGGTGAAGGGTTTGTCGTCATCGAGCGGGAACCCGAGTTCGTACGACTCCCCGGGCTGGAGTATCGACGTGCGGAACTCCTGAGGGTCGTCGTCGGTGTCGGCGAAATCGAGCGTGGCATGTAAGTCGTGTGCCGCAGCATTCCCCGTGTTCGTGATTTCAACCACGAGACTAGTCGGGAACATGCTGGTAATACCGCCGCGTACTACGGGCTGGTTCGACATCTCCCGTGTGTCCGCCATTTCGTCAGTTTGTTGCTTGGTAAAGTACGTGTACGCCACCGTGACCACCACGAGCGCGGCTGAAAGGGCTATTTGCGCGGTCGAAGTAGGGTTTGTGAGGATGTACGACCAGACTTCGCCGAGCTGAAGCACGACGGAAAGAACCATTTCTCTCGGAGTTCAGTCGCGCGTATATTTTTCTTTGTGGTGAACACTCACAAACGTTCCAACGTTACGCCTGTTGTGCCGAGGAGGACGTCCCCACAACGTTCAGTGAAAAAGATACACACTTACTCCCACCCCGATAGTGAACGATGGTACACCACCCACAGAAACGAAGAAGTCAGTATCCGCGAAAAATATCTGACGGCTCATCACTGATTTTCTGAACGGTCATGAGCTTTGTCACGCTAGCGTAGATATCCACGCAGTGCGCGTCAATCAGCAGGCTGTTGTCTCTCACGTGCGCGTCGTCGCGGTTATTTATCGTCTGCGATTCCGGCAGCGTATCGCACAGCAACTACTTCTGCTTCTTCTGCGACGCGAACGGTCCGTAGTTTCGTGGCAGGTGGTTGTCTCGGGAATTATAATCAACGTAGATGGTATACTGGTCGTTAGAGAGTTCGGTTGAGCATACGTCAGTAATCAGAACCAAACCTCTGGTTCATGATATGGGCTGTACATACTCTGTGGTGTCAAAAGATGGTTTAGACTAAGTAAAGGTTATATCACGCGATTGTAATGACATAACCATCCAGATGACTCAGAAGACAATTGGACAGAACACCGGTCAATCGGGCCGGGTGAATTTGTCGGGACCCGAACTCGACCAATTCGATGCAGAGGTTGGAGACGCTATCAAGGTCGATGTCGCCGAATCGAAGGGAATCGCCAAGGCGATTATCGAGAACAGCACGGAGAGTGAGTTCGTGATCGTGTCCAAACCATCAGCTGATTCATCATCCATGGAGGAAATCGATGAGTAACAAGTACCCCTCTCTTTTCGAGAGCTGTCAGCCACGAGACGATGTCTTAGACGGCTCACTTCAGGAGGACCAGTTCGCCGCAAGTTTAGCTACGGTTGCTCACGATCCAAACAAGGCGGCCCCAAATTACCGTGAGGCCTCTCGGTTCTTCGAGATGACCTACCCCACCGAGGGGCTGAAGACGCTGTTGAGTAATCTCACGGGACGATTCCTCGCAAGTGGGACGAACCAAGGGACAGATTATACGAGTAGTATCCTTTGTCTCGACACGCGGTTCGGTGGTGGGAAAACCCACGACCTCATCGCTTCGTACCATCTGGCTGAACACGCTGGCGATATCGAGAATCTGGAAGACCATCTTCTACCTGATGATGAGCGTAGTGCAAGTGCGTACCAGGAGGCCGTAGAGGAAGGCCTCTCAGTTGACTCGGCGGTCTTCGTCGGTGGGCACGTCGACGCCCGGAACGCCCGCAGTGACCGGAACGATCCAGACGCCCCGAACACGAAGACGATGTGGGGCGAGATCGCCTACCAGCTGTACGGTGCAGACGGCTACGAAGAACTCAAAGAGTACGACCAGAACAAGAACGCACCTGGGCAGAACAAACTCAAGGACCTCTTCGAGCTCGGCGATGGTCCCGCTCTTGTCCTCATCGACGAGATTGCTGCCTACCTGGAGAGTGCATCGGCCGTTGAGGTCGGCAACGCAACGCTGGCCAGCCAGACGCTGAGCTTCGTTCTCTCACTCTTGGAGACGGCGTCCGAGTCCGATGATGTCACCATCGTCTACTCGATCGCGGACACCGCGTTCGAGGAGGAAGCCGAGGACGTCCGTGGGCTTATCGACGAGCTCAACCAGATCGGACGCCGTCAGCATAAGACGGTCACACCAACCGACGAGAGCGAGGTCGGGCAGGTGCTCCAGCATCGTCTCTTCGAGGATATCGACGATGAGGCCGCAGCTGAGGTGTCCCAGTCGTACTTCCAGTTGTACACCAACAGCGAGCGGCAGTTCCCCCAAGAAGCGACGGACGCGAGCTATGTCGACCGGCTCGAACGAGAATACCCGTTCCACCCGACGGTCATCGATACGCTCACGGAGAAGATCGACACGATTCCGAAGTTCCAGCGAACCCGTGGGGCGCTGAAGCTCCTTGCGCGGGCTGTCTACTATCGCTGGAACAACCGCCCGGACCACTACGAGCGTCAATGGGTACGGCTATACGACCTCACACCGGCGGACGACGCTCCGAGCGGGAGTATCAGTTCGACCCTCCATGAGTCGTTATTCGAGTTCGTCGACCTCAGTTCCGCTGTCTCCGCAGACATCTACAACGATGACGGGACTGCCCATGCACAACTCGAGGATCGCAAGTGGACAGAGAAGGGAATCCCGGCACTCGGCTCACACATGACCACCGCCGTTCTCTGGCATAGCCTAGCCTACGGAGAACAGGCGACCGGGATCACTCGGGCCGAAATGAACGAAACGCTAGGTCACCCGGACATTCGCTTCGACAACTACGACTCGGCCCTTGATGCGCTGGCGGGAGCGGACATGAGCGTCGCGTGCTACTACCTCTACGACGAGGAGCGGGTTCGATTCAAGTCCGATCCGAACCTCATCAGAATCATCGACCAGCGCGTCGACAATACCCCCGACGCGCAAGCGCGCTCGCGATTCGAAGCCAGACTGGAGAGCGAGACCGGGACTGGCGCGTTCGAACCGGTTTCCTACCCAGAATCGCCGGCCGATCTCCCGGACAAGGCGTCGACGCCACAGCTCGCCGTGATGCACATGGACACGGCGCCGGTCACTAAGGAATTACTCGAAGACGAATCGAACCCCGAGTCCGTCCCCGAGAAGGTTCAATCACTGTACCAGAAGTCAGCCACGAAGCAGGGCGGCGATGTCCAGAGTCGAGTCTACAAGAACTACGTTCTGTTCCTCGCCCCAGACGACGAGCGCGTGCGTAGTGCCGTCGACGAAGCCCGACACCTCGAAGCCATCGAAGCGCTCCTCGATGACTCTCAGCAGACCGCAGACCTCTCAGAGGACCAAATCGAGGAGCTTCGCGAGCGCCAGGACAAGAAGTACGGGCTACTCGGTGAGCTCGTCCGCGGGGTCTATCGCCATCTCTACTACGTCGACCGCGATGGGCTCACCCATATTACGATCAACGCGACCGAGGCGAACGGCGGCACCTCGCTCGTCAATGCCGTTGAGGAAACCCTCGACGACCGCCTGATCCGCGCCGACGCCGACGCGAAGGGTGTCGCGTTCTTCAAGCAGAAACTCTGGCAGCGGACGCAGGACTCGATGACGACGCAGCAGCTCGTCGAACAGTTCGCGAAGAAGCCGGGACTCCCGTACCTCCTGAGCACAAAGCCGCTGCGCAAGACCGTCGCGAAGATGGTCGACGAGAGCGGCTACACCTACTGGGACGCCGAAACTGAGACCGCCTACTGGGACGGCGACGCCGATGACCACCCCGAGAACTGGCGGAAGCGGGAGCCATTCGCTGACTCGCCGGACGTTCGTACCTCGATCAAGGATACTGACGTGAAGATCGGGAACGACTACGTCGTCTATACGGGCATCGAAGCTCTCCTTGACGTCCACCACGACTCGATCCGACCGCCCGAAGCTACAGAGGTTGGGTGCACCGAGGACGGCTGTACGACGATGGTTGAGCCGTCTGATGACGGCCCAGCGTATTGTGAGGAACACCGAAAGCCCCCAGAGAAAGCTCGCTGTCAGAGCTGCGGCGAGAAGTACGACGAGAGCGAACTGAACGCCCGGGGGATCTGCCCCGACTGTGCGCAGCCTTCGGGCTGGGACACGGCGACGAGCCAGATGGCGGCGTCGCGGGCGTTCAACGAGGTACGAACCCACGCGCTCTCGAAAGCGGCGTCGGGGGGCGCACCAGGCGTCTCGCAGGCCACGGTCGAAGTGGTGGGCGAGGATCGGCTCTCGAAGGGATCGTTCATTGCTCAGCGAGATGCCTTCACCGACCGGTCGGACGCGATCTCGGTCCGGATGAGCTACGACGTGAAGACATCGACGGGGTCGAGCTACAGCGCGGACTACCAGGGAAGTCTCGACGATTTCTCTCGCGTGACGAACCAGCCCGACCCGTTCGGCGAGTCGGTCAACGTCACGCTGAAGTTCCGGGTTGACCTCGACGAGCCCGAACCGATAACTGACGCCGAGGACGACGTGCTCGCAGAACTACAGGCGGGGCTCGGCCAGACCAATATCGACGTGAAAGTTCAAGCCAGAGGACTGACCGAAGTACCCCCTGAGGCAACCCAATGAAAACTGGAGTCGACTCGACGAAAGCCAGCGCGGCAACTGAGGACGCGCCGACGTCCTCCTTCGGGAGTAGCGTCTACGGCGGCCGGCCGACGTTCGCGATGACGCGCCGCGAAGGGTCGAACGGCGGCGCGGTCACGCTGTACGAACTGCTCCCCGAAGAACAGGCTACCGCCCGTCGCGACCGACTCGAACGCCGCGGGCGTTCGCTAAACATCGAGTCCTTCGAGGAGGTCTTCGACGATTCGTCGGCCGACGAAGCGACGCGCTGGGACTGGGAGGGATGGACGGCGGTGAAGATCGCGCGTCTCGACGGCTGTCGCTTCCGCGCTCTCTCCCCACTCATTAAGGAGACTGTCGACGGCGCGGAACTTGACGCCACCACTGTGACGACCAGCGGTGTCGGCGACCTCTTCCTCCCGGAGACCGTCGGCGTTCGCCTGGCGCTCGCGTTCCGCGGCATCAAACCGCTCCAGCGTGTTGACCGGATGCGTGCCCTGTGCCGCGGCATCGCCCGCATGGGCGACGAGGAGTGTTACTACTGGCACGCGAAGTGTCGCGCCCCGTCCAGCCCGAACGGCGAAAAAGCACTCCGGACCCTGCTGACTGACCACCTATGACAGACCACGACGACGATCTGAAACCGCTCGCTATCGAGGGACAGCTTCCGTTGAAAGCGGTGGGTATCGAGAATCTACGAGAGGCGAATCCTCAGTATCTTCCCCCACATCGCTATCTCCATCCGTGGTTCGCACGGCGTCCGACCCCTGCTTCCAGATTAGCTATTCTGGCGTCTGTACTCCCCAAGGGAGTTGACTCAGATGACCTACTAAATTGGATGCAGATTGGGCCTAAGGAGGGGATTGATGAAGATCTTGCATCTTATATAGAGAGAAAAAAGGCGACAGAAAGTGAAAGGAGTGGAAATCTAGAAAGCCATTACGGATACCCTCGACCGTTCACTCGTTCACCAAGGCAGGCAGAGCGAGAAGAGTTGCATGAGGTTCTTGAGAACCATTGGGAGGGAAATTTACCCACTGTCTTTGATCCGACAGCTGGAGGTGGGGTAATTCCGTATGAATCTCTCCGCTATGGGCTTCCCACACATGCGAATGAACTGAACCCTATCCCCTCATTGATACTTAAAGTGCTATTGGAATTCGCGCCGAATGTGGGGGATATTGAACAAGAAGTTGAGCATTGGGCAAACGAAGTTGACTCTGAAGCATCGTCAGTAATTGAAGAGTATTTCCCCGGTAAGGAAGAGGGTCAGACCCCCATAAATTACGTTTCTACATATAGTATTCAATGCAGATCATGCGGCGCTGATATTCCTCTTGTCCCAAAATGGTGGATTCGAACGAGAAGTGACGGTATTGACGTAGTTTCTCGCCCAGAGGTTCAAGATGATGGGTCTGTGGAATATGAGGTATTGATTGACCCATCTGATAAAGAATTAGAAGGGTTCGATCCGGGTGACGGTCCAGTTTCGCGAGGGGGAGACACGGAATGTCTGAGGTGCGGGGTAGTTACTGAAGACGATGAAGTTAGATCCCAACTAAAGAACGGCGAGTTTGACTACGATATATACTGTGTGAGATACAGGGACCAAAGCGGAGAGCGTGGATTCAGATCGCCTGTACAAGAGGACCAAGAGGCATTAGAGAAAGCAGAGTCCTTCATCCAGTCTGACTACGAACTATCCACCTTCTTGGACACACCGATCCCGGACGGAAACAAGACTACAGAACCAAGAAATTACGGAATGAATGAATGGCGGGATTTGTTCGCTCCTCGCCAACTGATTAGCAATCACGCGTACGTTCAGGCGATAAACAACCAGCGACCGCAGATTAGGTCAGAACACGATGAAGAGACGGCTGATACAATAGTTACCTTACTCACCCTCTCTATTAGCAAGCTCATAGACAGAAACTCTCGCCTGACATCATGGGATACTAGTAAGGGATACCCAAGTCAGATGTTCAAATCACAGAATCTGGCTTTCAAGCGTGTCTTTGTAGATTCAAATATCTCTATTGGAGGTACTGACTTCCTTTCGTACTTAGATAAGATATACGATTCATATAAGGAGATTGTCTCATATCTGCCAGAAGACTCAAAGGAAGGTAATGTAACGAATGCTGACGCCGCTGACCTCCCTCACGAGACGGATAGTATCTCTGCAATAATCGCTGACCCGCCGTACTACAGCAGTATCCAGTATGCCGAACTCTCGGACGTGTTCTACGTCTGGATGCGTGAATGCCTCAAAGGTGTCTTTCCCGACCTCTTCTCTGAAACCCTCACAGACAAGAGTTCAGAAGCAGTTGCTAACCCGGATCAGTTTTCCGATGTTTCGGGTGGTGGTTCATCAAAGAGAGAACTAGCCAACAGAGATTATGAGAAGAAGATGAGCGACATCTTCTCTGAACTCTATCGGGTTCTGGAACCCGGCGGCGTGATGACGGTTATGTTCACGCACAAGGAGACGGATGCCTGGGATACGTTGACGATGTCGCTCATCAACTCTGGGTTTGTTATCACTTCGACCCATCCAATTACGAGCGAGATGCCACAGCGGGCAGGAATGCGCAACAGCGCCTCGGCAGATTCCACTCTTCTCCTCACAGGCCGCAAACCCCACGAGGAACGCGACCCCGACAACACGGTCCCGACGCTCTGGAGCGACGTCGAAGCCGACACCCGAGCAGCCGCGAAGGAAGCCGCCCGCGACCTCCTCGAGTCCGGAATCTCCCTGACCAAGACCGACGTCATCATCTCGGCGTTCGGGCCGACACTCCGAGTCTTCGCCGACGCCTACCCGGTCGTCGACGACCAGGACGAAGAGGTTCCCCCGCGGAAGGCCCTCGAAACGGCGCGGGAAGCCGTGACGCAGATACTCGTTGACGAATATCTCGAGGGGATGGCCGTCGACAACCTCGACGACGTTACCGAGTGGTACATCCTCTGCTGGCTCGTCCACGAGTCCGAGACGTTCGCCTACGACGATGGACTTCAGCTCGGGCACGGTATCGGCGTCGACATCGATGAGATCAAGCGCTCGACGAAGACGTGGCGGAAGAGTCGCGGCGACATCAGCCTCCGCGGGCACGACGGCCGCGTGCAGAACATCAACGAGAAGCCCGAAGACCGGTCGAGTCGCCTGCCCGTCGACCCAGACGACCTCTCGTTCCCGCGTTCCCTCGACGCCGTCCACGCCGCGATGCACGTCTACGACAAGCGCGGCGAAACCGAGACCATCGAGTGGCTGCGGGAGCGGAACTTCGACTCCGACAGTCAGTTCAAGTCGACGCTGAAGGCGCTGCTCCAGGTGCTGCCGCACAACCACGAGGACTGGGAACTTGCTCGGGACCTCGCCGTCGGTCGCACGAGCGATGTGCTTGATTTGGACTTCAGCCCCAACGTCTTCGCCGAGGACGGCGACGAGACGAAACAGAGCACGCTCGGTGAGCACTAGGCATAATGCGAGCGTTCGGCGACCTCACCGCGGTTCACCTCGCTCTCCGGGAGCAGGGTGATGGGTCGCCGACGAAGCTTCAGGTTCCGCTTCCCGGTGACCAGTGGCACGCCGCGATTATCGACCTCTGCGGGCGACGGTTCCAGTATTGTCTTCACGTCCATAACGAAGCCATGTCGGTCTACGAAACCGACATCGAACGCCGCCGTTCATCTGATGGGCGAGTCCTCGACCCGCTACCAGTACGGCTCAGCTGGGGGATGGGAGAAGTCGCCGATCTCCTCAGCGGCTTCGAGTCGACCTTCGATGCGTTCACTGCGTCCATAGATGCGTGCCGGCAGCGAGCAACGTTCGGAAACGAAACCAGCTACGAACTCCTGTCACGCCGCTGGCTTCGGGAGTCACGAGAGCTTCGTGACCGAATCGAGTTCTCGCTTCAGACGTCGATGTGGGTCCAGTGGATTAGCGAAAGCGTCTGGCAAGCCGGTGAGCTGTCGACACATTTGCGGGACGAAGACTCGCGCTATCTACAACAGTACGGGCCCGACATGTTCAGCTATATCGCCCATCCACCGCTGCTCGTGGCCGTCCTGACCAGTGCGGCGATGGTCGAGGAAGTTGGAGCGGTCACAGTGAAAGAGCTTGATACAGGTATCGACCCAAATTTGGACGAAACCACGCTTGAGGAAGTTATTGGGTGGGTTCGAGACGAAGGATTTGCACCAGAGAGCGTCGACTTGGAGGTTCTTGACGACACACTCCGGGAGGCACGAAACGATCTCTCTCACTCGATGACGGCACGAGGGACGACAGTAACCTTGGACACGTTCGAGACGTACATCGAAGCAGTCCAGATAGCAGTAGGATTGGGCCTGAGTCTCGCTGACCGGCTGGCTACCGATGTGCTGGCAGACTTGGCCGATCTATCCCTGAGTCCGAACAGGGACAATAGCGGAGCGACTGGAGTGATTAAGTAGCACCAGATTGAGATAGTCAAATAAGCTCACTAATGGCTGACCTTCAGACCTATTCTTGGGACTCGATTTACGAGAGCCAGCCTTCGACGAGCGGTTCTCATCTTGTTGATGAATTCTATGTTCCAGCCCTCGAACGAAGCGTTCGCTACGACCGAGTAGCAGGATACTTCTCTAGCAGTGCTCTCGCCGTTGCAGCTCGCGGTGTCCACGCACTCGTGGAAAACGATGGGGAGATGCGACTCATCGTCGGCGCTGAACTCTACGAGACTGACCGTCCTGTTCTGGAAGCGCTCTCCGACGAACTCAGCGAGGGCCTTGACGAACTCGACGACGAACGGCTCGACGCGCAGCTCCAACTTCTCGCGCAACTGCTTCGGGAGGAACGACTCACGATCAAGGTCGCTGTGCCACGGCGAGGGGACTGGGGCATCTTCCACCCGAAGGTCGGCGTCTTCCATGACGACCAGGAGAACTCGCTGTCGTTTGAGGGCAGCGTCAACGAGACAGCCGGCGGCTGGGAGCGCAATTACGAGCGCTTCAAGGTCCACCGAGAGTGGCGCGATGGACAGCGGGAATACGTCGAAGGCGACGTCGACACGTTCGACCGTCTCTGGGACAACGATCACACCTACGTCGAAGTCTACGACCTCCCCGAGGCCATCGAAGAGGAGATTATCCACTGGAAGGCTCCCGACTCCGATACTGAGGTCGACACCGCCATCCAGATTGCACGCGGCGAGGCACCCCCGACCGAGCGCGACAAAGCAAACATTATCGCTGACGGCTCGCTCGCACCCGGCGGATTGGCTCTTGCTGAAGAGGGTAGTACGATCACTCCTTGGCCCCACCAGCGCGTCGTCTCTGACACACTGGTCAACACCTACCCGAACAGTTTCCTCCTGTGTGACGAAGTCGGCCTCGGGAAGACGATCGAGGCTGGTCTGACGCTCTCTCGGCTTGGGTTAACAGACGATTTGGACACTGGTCTCCTTCTCGTCCCCGCAAGCCTGAGGATTCAGTGGCAAGAGGAGCTCTGGGAAAAGTTCAACATCAACGCCTACCGCTTCGATCGAGGGAGCGGAAATCAGTACGTCTTCCACGATGTATTCGGCCGTGAGCACGCGCCACCCTCTGCTGCAAGTCTCGACCTCGATGCCGACGAGCGGTCGAAAGCGTGGGTTGAGAGTCCAATTTGGCGGTTCCTCCATGACCAGCAGTCCGACGACCAAACCGACGGCCCATCGATCGTCATCATGTCGTGGCACACCGCCCGGCTTGATGACCGCTGGGATCAGGTCGCTCCCCGCGACGAAGGCGATGTACGTACTCGCGACGATGTCCCAGCGAGCGCACGCGGACGCGACACAACCCGTCGTGAGGGCGTCTGGGACGCCGTCATCATCGACGAGGCACACAACGCTCGCTCCGGAAGCAAGTTCTACACGCTCCTCGAGCGGCTTCGTGAACACACCCAGACGTACTACCTGTTGACCGCGACGCCGATGCAGCTGCACGCCGGCGAACTCTATGATTTGATGGCGTTACTGGACCTCCCTGGCGAGTGGGACCGGAAAGACCAGTTCGTCGAGTTCTTTGAGACTCGGCAGGCCCTCAATCAGGCGCTAAAAGAACAGGTCGAGAGCGGTGGAGGGTCCTCAGGGGGATCCTGGTCGGCCCAAGCCACCTTGGACGAACAGCGGTACCAGGATCGGCTCCCAAACGAACGAAGGCTCTCCGATAGGGTCTTCGACGCGGTCGCGGAGAAACTCGAGATCAACGATGAACAGCACGCACGCGGAATCGCGAAACAGCGTGTACTCGAAGCGTGCAATCTTGCTTCGAACTACGGGGATCAGTACGACGGGTACGTCGATCGGTTCGAAACGGCGGTACAGGAGTACAACGTCGACCCATTCGAAGCGAACGAAGACGAGAAGCTCAAATACCTCCTCTATCCGGATTGGAAGGCCGAGGAAGAGTGGCTCACCTACTCACGGAACGATCAACTCAGTGCCCTCGATGATCTCTCAGAGGCTGGCTGGCGAGTCGTTCGGGACGTTCTCGCGGATTCGACGCCCGTCGACGCCCTTATCCACCGGAATACGCGTGATACCCTGCGGAAGTACGAGAAAGTCGGACTACTGGATGAGACCGTTCCGAACAGAAACCCGGAGCAGCGGAAGATCGAACTGACAGACGAAACGCGAGACGTCTACGACCGCATCGACGAGTACACGAGCAAGTTCTACAAGCTCGCCCAGCAGTCCGATGAGGCCGAGACCAGGGCGATTGGCTTCGTGATGACTACCTACCGCCAGCGACTCACGAGCAGCGTTTACGCGATTTCACAGAGTCTGCAAACCCGCCTCGAAACCCTTCGAGCACAGCGAACCGTGCTGAAGGGGAAACAACGTGCCGCCAATCCCGACCGTTCTCAAGGTAAGTCCAGCCAAACCCTCTTCGAATCCCTCTCTGAGTACGAACTGGACGACCTCGATACGATTGACGAGGTCAGTGGTGACCTCGAAGACGCCGACCTCGCCGAGATTATCCCGAACGTCACCGACCAGGGAATCAATCTACTCGAACAGGAAATCAAAGAGCTGGAGTCGTTCGTTAATGATCTCAAGCGTATCGACGAAGACCCGAAGGTTAGTCAACTCATCAGCGACCTGGGGAAACTGGACCGTGAAGGACATAATCGAGTCATAATCTTCACCCAGTACACCGACACGATGGACTTCATCCGGAACAGCTTGACGTCTATCCACGGCGCAACGGTCGCAACGTACTCTGGTCGCGGTGGCGAGATGTATGACCTCGACAGCGAGGGCTGGACGACCGTTGGTAAAGAGCGTGTGAAGCGAGAGTTCGCTGACGACGACGGCCAGGTCGATATACTCGTATGTACTGACTCAGCCAGTGAAGGGCTGAACCTTCAGGAGTGTGGGGCCCTCATCAACTATGACCTCCCGTGGAACCCAATGCGGGTCGAACAGCGTATCGGGCGAATCGACCGTATCGGACAGCGGTATGACGAGGTCACGATTCTCAACTACAGTTACGAAAATACTGTTGAGACAGACATCTACGACCGCCTCGACGACCGGATCGGTCTATTCGAGAACGTGGTGGGCGATATGCAACCCATCCTCTCGGGTGTGAGCAAACAGATACGAGACGCCACCTTGAACGCCGATTCTGACGACCGTCAGGAGACGGTTAAAAAAGCGGATGAACAGCTATCAAGGGATATCGAGCACCAGAAGGAGGACGACCGTGTCGACGTCGGCGAGTCCCTTGATGACGTTGACGAGCTTGTAACACAGGATGTCCTCGACGAAGCAAAACTTGATGCGTGGCAGTCCTACAGTCACCCGGATCTCGTCGACGTCGGCGAGGAGGAGTACGAGTACCAACCCCCGTTCGAGACACCGAGTCTTCAGTCAGTATTGGTCGATAACGATGCGCTTGCTGAGGCCGGTGTTGAATTCACCCCGGTTCACGAGATTGACTTCGAGTACGATGACGGGGACTTCGATTTTGCGGACAGTACATATCGCCTCTCAGTAGGTGATGCACCGATTGAGGTCCCATCCGTGGATGGGGAACAGACGATTGCAGAGGCTATTGCGACTGGTGCTGACGAGGTGGCGGTGACGTTCTCTGCTGTATGTGCTGACGAGTTCCCATCGGTTCAGCATCTTGCACCAGGCCATCCACTTCTAGGACACCTCCTCACAGTACTGCAGGATGTGAGTGAGGATACGTCGCGACTCCAACAGCGGATCGTGACTCGACCCGATCAAGACCAAGAGCCAGTCGTGTGTGCGTGGGGGCGAGACGGCGTGTTTACTCGGATTGCAGGCGATGGGACTGTGACTGAAAATGGACCGATGGATTCCCTTCCGACGTGGTGTGACCAATTCCTCGACAACCGAGAGAAGTCAACAAAGCAGCCACAGTAGATGGGTAGTTTTGTAACCATGGACTTCCCAGATGAACCAATAGATGCCAAATACTGCTCTTGAAGCAAATATCCGCGCTATCGGAGACGGTGCGAGACTGGAACAGTTAGCTGTTGACTTGCTTGGTCGAGAAGGATACGACGTCGATTCCGTATTCGACCAAAATCTCAAACAGAGCCTCCACGAACTCGCTAACCTTCTGGGGTGACTTGACTCGACCCGGAAACCCGCCCACAACGGTAAATGGACGGACTACAAACAGCAGTCAATAATGTCGAACGAGGCTGACGATTTGTATGATAAGTACATCGACTACGATGGCAGAGATCTCGATACCCGGAATGTCGGTGATGGGAAAGTAGTTCGGCCGATTACGGCCGAGAACTTTGAGATGGAGAAACGGACTCTGGGGGAGGTTCTCACCGATCAGAAGTTCAACGTACCAGAGTACCAGCGACTGTACTCGTGGAAGAATATCCACCACGAACAGTATTGGTCGGACATCGAGCAGTTCGTTAATGCCGACCTGGTCGCTGACCGACGCGAGGTGTCGGACGTATTCTTCAGCTCGATGTACTTCGCAGTCAACGACGACAAACAGGTCTATGAGGTCATCGACGGTCAACAGCGGCTGACGACGACACACCTGTTGTTACGCGTCCTTATGGAGCACCTCGAGGACGTCGATCCAGTTTCTATCGAGGACGATACTATAGCAGAGTTCCGGGACTATGGGATCGGGCGAATCACCGGTATCCTGTATGTGGAGGAAGCGTTCGGGAAACGTGAGCCACGGCTCACGCTGAACAAACACGACGCTGAATTTTTCAAAGCCCTCATGATGGGGCCGTCCGCCCAGGTGAACTACCTCAAGAATGAAGCTGACTTCAGCATTCACGGTAACAACAGCGACGCAGTACAGGTCTCGGAATGTCTGGACCGGTTCGGCACCACGGAAGATGAACTCGCGAACTTAGATACGGACTCTCTCTCATCGGGGGCGTTCTTCAAACTATATCGCTCACACAGGCGGTTGTTGAACGCTTACGAGTTCTACGACCTGAAGATCAGCAACGTCGTCGCCGACGCCGAGACGCCGGACGAGACGGTTCGAGCGCTTGTGAACATCCTCAATTACGTTTACAATTCCTACCACGTCGGGGAATACCTGATTCGAGAGGCGGAATCGGACTTCCGAATGCAAATCTTCGAGATTTTGAACGACCGTGGCGTCGATCTGACAAAGATCGACCGTATCAGGGCCGCAGTCGTGAACGCCTTCTTCGATACCGACGTGAAAGACGAGTACGTCGACAAGTGGGAAGACATCGTGGTGGCGTTCGCGACCGATGGTGATGCCATCGACGACTACCTCTCCATCTATCTGAGTATCGTCGACGATGGCATCGACAGGATTGGTGACGCGAGCGCCGAACTGACCAACGCTTTCGACACGCGGAACATCGACTCGGATGTCGTCCCGAGGCTTCGGAATATCGATGAAGCGAAAGCCTTCCTTGACTACGCACACGACCTCATCGACTACTACCAAGATATCACTACGACGGAGCTCGCCGCTGAGGACCTTGAGTTAGCCAGCCACCGAGAGCAGTGTCAAGAAATCCTTGTTCGCCTCAATAACCAACAGATGGACCAGTGGCGGCCATTCGTCCTGGCGCTCTACTATCACACCAATCCTGAATCGGAACGGGATGCAGCACAGTTCTACCGCGTACTAGAGACCATCGAGAAACTCAACTTGCGACGCCTCCTCATCTCTGAACGACCGAGTATTTTCCGCGAGGTCTTCATCGAGACCGTCGAGGAGTTCAATCTCGCACCAACTGCCGATGCCACCCCAGATAGTGTGTACGAGGCTTCTCGAGAGTATCTCATCACCGAAATGCGTTCCTCTACGCCGACGCTGTTCGGCGACCGGTTCATCGATACGGTCGTCCAGACTCAGTCTTGGAGTACCGGAACGGCGCGACTGCTCTTCGGGAAGATCGCCCAGGATCACTTCGACGACAGTAGTCGTGCCGTCGAGCGAGACCTGAACATGGGGAACATCCATCTCGAACACGTCCTCCCACAGACTCCCGTCAGCGACCCGGAAGACCCTACGTGGCTTCGAGAGTTTTTCAAACTCGATTCGGAGCCGGATATCGAGATCGCCTCAGAGATCGAGCGCTACATCGAGCTGGTGCAGCGCTCTGATCTCGACGAAGAGGAGGAGCGACTGAAAGACAACATCTCGGAGTTCATCACGCAGGGGTTCATCGACGATATTGGGAACTTCCTCCTGCTTCGTGACTCCGATAATATCGGAGCGAGCAACCGGCCACTCGCCGAGAAAATGACGCAGTATTACACCGAGATCGACGGTTTCGCGAGTATCTACCCTAATCGGTATTTCACGGCCGAATATGGCAACGTCGACCGCGAACCTCTCGACAAACTCCGTGAGCAGCACGATGGCGGTGACGTTTCGACCGTGGACGCCGATGTAGTGGCATATTTCAATTCATTCTGGACCTATGAGTCACTACAGGACCGACGGGTTGAGCTGCTGTTGGATATTCTAACGACGCTAGGCTTCGAGTCGTTTGAGGATGAGTTCGGGATCGGCTCTGATCAAGAGGAGGTACGCCAAGAAATCCGAGAGAAGACTGACCAAGAGTTTAAGAAACGACTTTCTGTCCGCTCTCTTTGATCCCCTGAAAATCGATTGGGAGCCCTCAATCGAATCCCTGCGACTCGTTTCGGGGGAAGCCTATTCCTATCTCCGATCTGAAACCCCACGTACCCATTTGGTATCAACGCGATGACTAGCGATTCCGATCTCCATCCAACGCTCCAGCCGGATTATCATATCGCAGAGCGTGTGCGGATGCAACTGGAAGTATTCCCGAGAAAATTCCGCCAACTGAACGAAGGCGGCCAATTAAGCACCATTCTCCGTAGGACGCAAACACTCCCGGGGGCACGGGTCGAACAGGCGCCGGAAGTATTCACTGAGCAATATCTCATCGAGCCAGTCCTGAACGGACTCGGGTACCGCAACCCAGCCTCCGAACAATATACAGGCGACGGGCCACACTTCATTCGCCAACCCCTCACATATGACAAGGTAGAGCCGTTGCAACCGGATTATCTACTCAAGGAAATCGCTCCTGAAGTGGTTTGTATTGTCGAGGCGAAAGCGGCGAATCGAGAACAAATGTGTGGAGCCAAACAAAAAGCGACAGAGGATATTCGAACCTATATCGAAGAGGACACATTCTGTAAGTACCTTCGAGATATGGAGCAACGGTATCTGGTCGGCATCGGAACTGACGGACTCCGATGGACACTATGGCTGAAAGATCTCGGAACCGGGGAAACAAAATCCGGTGTCCCGAAAGTGGATCTCACACCGATCATCGAGCAAGAGGCGATTCGGCTCGACACAATCGATGGTGAAGTCGCTGACGGACGAAATGCTGCACGGAATCTACTTTTAGATGAGTTTGTTCCTGCATTTGCAGTAGATAATTTGCTCGACCATGTGAAGACTGAATTCAGTGGCTGACTATCTAATATGGTACCACACAGGCTCCTAACACTGAGTGACTGGTCGGTGTCTAGCTTGTGTTGGCCATTGGGCTGTTGACCGTATCGACCGTGGCGTGGATGGTGCGATGACCGGGATCTTAACCAACAGGCGGTGGTAAAAGGTGGCAGTGTTGGTTAACAAACGCCACCATTCGAATCAACCGATAACCGGTCGGTAATTCGAGAGTTGAACAACCAGAGCGAGTTCACGCCATGGCTTCGAACTGTCCAGAACGTCCCTATTTGAGTTGAATTTCAGTCTGTAGTTCTTGCTTCAGTTCGACCGATTCGTCCAACAAGACCTCTGACTGGACAATATATTCCTCACTAAGTAGTTCAAAACTGTCTAACGTCCTCGCGAATCTCTTCCCGCTCTCGAATGGAGGGATTCCCTCTCGGTGAGTCTGCCACTCCACCTGGTGCTCATATTGAACTCCTTGAGAGTCCGCCCGCCTTTTTGACCATTCCGGCCGTAACGTGTGATGGTGCCTGTGACACGCTCCACTTTCCAATGATCACCGAGACTACACTCGGCATATGCCCGTTTTACGAGACGCAGATACCAGCAGGTATGGTACTTACTAAATACGAGGATGGCGTCTACGCGGAGTGTCTCTCATGTGAGGAGCCAGTCCACCCAAGTTAATTCGTTTCAACCCACATTCGGCCCATAGTCGACAGCTCGGTTTCGAGACGATTTCCTTCTTTCTCACGGTCCACATAGCCCTTTTCGTCAAGTTTCGTGACGTTGTATTGGACTCGGCTTCGGAACGACTCATCATACTCGACATCCAACGATTGGGCCAGTTTCTCAGCCAGTGACGACGTTGACGATATCGAGTCTCTCCCCCTTAGGAAATTCAGTATCTTCTTTTCAAAGTCGTCAACATCGCTACCCGGAGACGAGGGGAACTCGACGTACATCTGCCCATCCATATCCTTCGCTCCTTCCGTGACACCACCATCCTCAACCTTCTCCAAGATTTCGCAAATGTTCTGGTACTGTGGATAGACATCGAGACTTTCCTGGCCCTTCATCCAGTCTCTGGCATCTTCCAACGCTTCAATCATATCGAGGACAAGGTAGTTATCCGGTGGGACGTAGTAGGTATGGAGCTTATTGCGGATCTCCTCGACTTCCTTTTGATACTCAGTAATGATTGAGTCAGCGGCGGTCGCAAAGGCGAACGCGGTGGTCCTCGGCATCGAGGAAATGTTGACATAGACATCGTTACCTTCCACGATTTCGTTGAGGATGTAGTCGTGCGCTTCGGGATAGAGGAGCTCGTATTGGTACAACTTTTCGACCTCCAATGTTTCTCGTTCGACTTCGACGTCGAAAAGGTCAAAAGAGTTCTCCAGTCTATCGGTCAATCTCGACGCGAGTTCCGCTGCACGGCTAGGGTCATCGTTATTTTCGATATCATGCGTCACGAGTACGACACGGTCGGCTTCCATCTGTCCCTTCGAAATCGGGAGGATGAGCCGGTCAAAATCGAATCCAACCGGCAGGAAGTGGACCCGTTCAGTCATGGTTCTCTCTGTATCTGTTTCATGCTAAAGACCTTCGTTATCCGCTATCTATGTGTGTCGAGTTATGTCCCGAACCCAAATTCGTATTTCGTTTCGCCTAATCTATGACACTCTTAGAAGAATTTCCAAACAACATTTATCTGTGTTCGTCTCGTAGTGGTCAAACAGGTGCCATTGGAAAAATACTGCACCTAACGATCTACATGACCCCGTTCCCCAAGGATTTCGGCGGCAAGGTACATCCAAGCCATCCGGCGCACAAAGAGCTGTTCGCACACCGACCAGACTCCGTTCCGTTCGTTGCCTGCAAGTTCCACCGAGCGTCGTGGTTCGTCAATCACCCTCGGATACAGTTCTTGCACCCCGACCAAGACCTGTTCATCATGACGTACGAGAACGACGGCCACATACTTGGACGCACTCCCACTGACGAGGTCGACCGATACGAGAAGTTGGAGGACGACGCTCAAGGCGTGTTCCCTGGAGACCGGTTCACCTACGACGAGGGGATGAACCGACGCGAGCTCGTCAAGGAGATCGAGGAGAGTGTCAAGCGACAACTCACGGTGCAGGAGCTGATGACGGATATCGACATCCCGGTCTACCCGTGTATCATGGGGTGGGAGGATTGGCACTTCGAGCGATGCCGTCCCCTTGTCGAGAACATCAGTCGCTCCGTCGGATTCGACGCGACCCAGTACTACTCCAAGTACCGACTGAAGGAACACGTCGAGACGATGGTGGAGGTCCTCGATGTCAACCGGGTCTTCGTCAACGGACGTATCGCACCGGAATGGCTCAAGATGCTCCCGGAGTGTGTCGTATCCTGCTCAGGAGCCTGGAACATCCGTCAGGAGGCGAAGGACGCGACCGGGGAACTCCAGGGCGACCGAATGCCCGACATCGCAGCGAGGCGCGTAGACGCACTGAACGAATGGCAGTCCGACATCACAAACTTCCTATGACTCGAAAAACAGGTGGTCCACCGAAGGATAGAACAGACGAAGAACCATGGAAACCACCGGGTGGAGAGAAACCAATGCAACGGTCTCTCGACCTGGCCTTGCAGCGGGAAGATCTGAACGACACCGAGGAGGAACCCGACTTCATCTACGGCGACATCGTACACAACACAGAGACAGAAGACCCGATTGCATTGGTCGTCGTCAACGTTCCCGGACTCGAAATCTGTGAGTGGGAGTTTGAGGACGGAGAGACCCTCGCCGATCGGACGGACAAGTGCCCGGAAGATGACGAAGTGGTCATCGTAGTCCCCTTGACGGTCTTAGAAGATTACCTTCCCAAATGGAACGAGCGCGAGGTCCCCGTGGATATCGACGACCTCATTGAAGACCAAGTTCCGTTCGCACCATTCCCGTCACTCCAACTGGTCCGGGTACAGGACTCTTTCCTCCGAGACTAAATCGAGAATATTTATCACGAGAGTTATTATGCGTCACTCGTTCGAATAAATCAATGGTCTCTGGTTTCTATGGAGCCCTCGCGGCATCTGCCAGTGTCTTCATTGGTATTCTAACAGCACTGCTCGCGAGCAACCTCTCTAACCTAAATGCACAACGAGAACGAATTGATCGACGGATTGGGACTATTGATTCCCGATTAGAGAATCTAAACAAACAGTATGAGCATTTTCGTGATACAATAGAGGAAATCCGAGAGCAACAACAAGCTGAGCAACGTTGTGAGCAAGCAGAAGAGGAAGTAGACAACTTCATTGAGGAGCATATCCGTGTGGAGTTCACTGCCGATCCAGACGAACTAACACCCCGAATGTTGCAGCGTGAATTAGCCGATTATCTTGATGTAGATCGACTCAACGAGGAGCAACACAATGTCCTGCAAGAGCGGTATGAGGATATCCAATCGGCTCTTACCACTACATCTTCATATGGAGGAGACATTCCTGATGACGCGTTTATTGACGCGGAGGTAATGGCTATCAATAATCAGATAGACCATCAGTGGCAGATACACACGGAGCAACGATATAATCGGAACTACCGACGATGGGTTCAGACCATGACCGAAATACGGTCTCTGCAGGACGAACGGAGTCGCCTGGCTGATAGGCACGAGTCACTTGACCCATCCCGGATTCGAGGTAGTCTCCGTGCCACCGTAGTCACAATAGGTCTCTCGGTTGGGATACCACTCCTATTCTACTTTTTCCGAGTAGCAGAACTCAGTTTTGCGAACTTCCCACCATGGGTGGAACCGACATTAGTCTCTTTACTGTGGGTCGGTGGTCTTCTCCATGTATTCTCCCACCTCAGAGACCAAGTTAATGAGGAGACCGGAGACCTCCCGGATGAGCCTGATGTGTCATTAGACGATGACACAACTGACCTATAAAGAATCCACTGGCACGCAGGCACGGGGTCGTAGTCCGAGTAGCGCTTGGCGTTGGTCTGGTTGAGCGTGAGGACAAGACATAGCCCACCCAAGGTAGAGTTTAACTTCTTTAGTATTCCCAGTGCTACTTTGAGTACTGGTCCGTGGCGATCCATGCCGTACCGTGCGTCTGACGTCGTGTTGTTGCACGTCCGAGGCAACGCTGTGGGTTGGATTCTACCGTTAGAATCTTGGCTCCTATTACAGGATGGTGTGTGACCTTGTGGGGTACAATCAACGTTCGATGGAACAAGGCTGTCTCAAGCCATGTAGTTCGCAAAAAGCTAGTGGTTCCTGCGGATCGGTTAAAAAGGCGGGTGGCTTAATACTCGGCTGAGAACCCAGAAAGTATGCCTGGTATCGGCATCTACGTTTGTGGTCTTACTGCAGACTAAGACCAGCAATAACATCTCAAGGACCTCCGAGAGTTTGCTCAAGACACGTACGACGAGCCAGAGATCTAGAGCTTATGCCGACATAATCTGTGGAACCGATATCGACCGTTGTAAAGAGTACCAGCGGCACGGTAAAGATATCAAAGACCGTAATTTAGACACTGTTCGTCTTTGCGCATAAGAAATATTAGTTTAGAAGTTTGTTAACACCATAACGTGGCATCAGTTAGACCACTGAAGGCCGCTCCAATAATCTTGATGGCAACAGATGGCGCCAAACTCCTGTATGGCGGTGTTTTCTCTTGGGATGGAAAAAAGGTATTAGCGGGATTAACATGGACAATGGGTGGTTTTTTCTGTGGGCTTTCACTTGCTCTTTCAGCGTTTATTCAGTCTGCTAAAGTAATTAGAAGAAACAATTCTTCTAGTATTTCGCCATATAGTCCACCAACGCTTGTATTTTTGATATTAATAGGGCTCGCCAGTGCGATAGCTCATATCTCAATTATCTTAATCCCAGGGTTACTAATATATTTATTCCGAAATTTTCTCACTCCATTATGGGTCATTGTTAGTCTGATTCTATTAGCAATGATGGTTGGCGAGTTTACTTCAGGACGTAACAAAGTGATAATTAAGATTTTAGGAGAGGATATTGAGCGACGTTTGAACCCTCATAGGTCTTCACATGCCAAATCGATAGAACCTGACCCAATTGACTTAAGCAAATATTTTCGAAGCACACCCGCAGAAATCACAGAGTCTGCATTAGATGAAGTATTCGGAAAATACGATCGCTCGAATACTAAAGGAATTTCGAATAAAAATTCTGACCAAACAACCAGCAGGCGTTTATCTACTGACGAAGCTAACAATAAACTGGAACAAATTAAAAAAGAACTGGAGAAAAATAATTAAGACCGAAGCCAAATTCTAATGTCACGAATACGGTGTTTTAGTCCCATCACTACTGGTTCCTGCTGGTCTCTAATCAGTATGGCGGCAGCAAACCAAAATCCAATTGTGTAACCAAATGCACCAGCTAGCGTCGCGATTAACTGACCGATGAATGCAAAGTTAAACAGTTCCGCACCGGTTGTGAATAATATGACACCAAAAATAATCTTTTGATCGAACTTGTCGCGAACCGGTCGGAGCTTCCAGTGGAGGCCAATAAAGGTCACAAAAAGAGTGACTATCGTCCAGATGAACTGAATAGTATACCCTAGCGAACGGAGAAACGGGCCGTTTACTATAACATATCCTATAAAATAAAGGCCTATAAATATAATAAAAATAGCTGTGAGCTTATGTTTTATTTTAGCTCCGAAATCTCCACCCCATCTCCGTGACCGTGTAAACCGTATCACTTTCTTATAGAATCTGATTGCTGCAACGCCCTCAATTGCTCGTCCACAAAATAATAGTAATATAATATACCAGTTTGATATTTGGTAATTTTGAATTACAGCAATAGCTGATAGCAGGATGCCAAATGTTAACCCAGAGATTAGTAATTTATAATCACGAGTTGGTATAGTTATTTTATCGGTGTGTTGGAGATCGGTGTTATCCCGGGGAAACACATAGACACTCTGCTGAATATGGTAGATGAGAATAAGCTCAACTCCGAGCAGAACAAGTAATGGAGCCAGCCAAAGCGGGACTGAATCAATCCAAAAACCAAGCTGCAGAAACAGTGAGAGAATCATATATCTGCCCTCACCAGCTCCTTGATGATCAGCACAGAGAATCCGATGGGGAGTAGCAATAGTAGGACGAATGACATATATCCGTAGATTTCGGTGATAAGCGGGGAAACATGGATGCCACCAATTCCGGTGCCCCCAAGAGAGAGCGCAAACAGATATCGCGTTCGCTGATTCATTTTCATGTGTTCATTTGTCATTCTAGCGTTCATTATAGCGGTAGTGAGTAGACCGACTGCCGTTCCAATTGTTCCCATACCTAACATCAACAGAAGTTCTGGATTTAGCATCTCAAAAGGCCCAGGCATATCCAAGAACTCGTCAATCAGCGTTTGCAACCATAAAATCGTCATTCGATTCATAATTTGACAGTCATTTTATATTTGGGTTTGTTTTAATTGAATCTGAGTGATGTCTACCCCTCAAATATGTATATTTATGTATGGGCCACGATACGGAATTTAGATCACTTTCCGAGTTGTAGAGTTTTTCGCTCAAATTGGCACCCTAAGATATTAATTGATGTCAATACTTGTTAAGCAATATGGCTCGTCGGGCAACAGGCACTGAAGACGAGGACATATCGGGGGCAGAATTCGTACGCCGGTATGATCTCTCAGAAGTTGACTGGAAGGAGAAATGGGATAGAATATATATTAACGAGAAGGACAAAGAGAAGCTGATCAACTACGGTTTACTGGAACAACAATTACAAGCGGCATCGTTTGATCAGATGACGTTAAGCCGACACGGTGCGGTATTGCTATCAGGACCGCCTGGGACGGGGAAAACAACGCTCGCAAAGGGCGCGGCGTACAAACTCGCCGAGGAAATCGACCGCGAAGCGCTTGGACTTGAGCGCGTCGTGTTCAAGCAGATTGAGGTTAGGAATCTATTTTCGAGTGACCACGGCGATACGCCGAAACTCGTTGAGGAGGCGTTTGACCGGGTGATAAAGGGTGGCCAGCGTGGTCACACCTACCAAGTTGTCCTGCTCGACGAGGTTGAGTCACTATTCGCGAATCGAGGGTTGCTCGGTGACACCGACCCGATGGACGCTATCCGCGCGGTCAACACTGCCCTTGATTGTCTAGACGCGTTATCTGACCTCGACAATATCTATGTCATCGCGACATCGAACCAACCAGGCGCCGTTGACAGTGCATTTGTGGACCGCACAGACGAGCAGATTTATATCGGGAATCCGGAGCCGAAACACCGGCGCCAGATACTTGAAGACATCTTCACCAGCCTCGAGGAGGCATTCGAGACGCAACTGTCGCCAACGGACGAACATATAGAGACGCTGGTCAGGCTTTCGGACGGCTTCTCCGGCCGACGGATGCGAAAGAGTGTCCTCTCAGCTCTGGCCAGAGAGACATCGACGGTTCGGGATCCGGCGACACTCTCAATCGACCAACTGCTTCGCGAGTTCAAACACAAACGGGAGATGCTCGACAACGCCGGCAATGATTACATCCAGCTCGGAGTAACGCCTGACCAACCTAACGACGCAAGCAACGACAACGACCAGGAGGGAGCTACCGAATGAGCAATGGAACAGCCGAATCCACCGATATCGGTGTCGACACAATCGTCGACAATCGCACCGCACTGTACGACCAATTGGAAGCCCAACCGTATCGTCTCCTGCAGGAGGAGGTCGCGGAACTCATCACGAGTACCGTCGAGGCGGCGGGACGGGACGCTAACGATGTCGAGACGGCGCTGCTGTCTGATCCCCTCGACGAGGACTGGTGGTTCTCGATTGCAAACGGGCAGGCACTTGATGCGATTGTCGTCACCGGTAACGAGGGGGTGATTCGCGTCGACATCACGTACGAACTCGGCGACGAGCGGGATCTCACAGTCCCGAGCCCGGACGCGCTTCCCATCCTCGATGACGGGGACGAGTTGACGATTTACTGCCTGATGAATCGCGACATCGACCTTTCGGCTACAACCGGGAACGTCAAAGTAGAGAGCATAGTGCCGGAGCCAAAAGAGGAGATAACCGATCCAGGGCCGGCGGAAGAGAATCCAACCGACGGAGAGGGCGAGACCAAGGGCCGCGATAAGCCGTCTACTGACACTGAGCCTGTCACCCTCACACTCATCGGGCCAGAAGGCCAGGAGGACACCACTGAGTTACCACATGACCAGACAATGGGGTTCGTCGTCACGGATCTAAAGCAGTCGCACGACGTATATGACGCTGAAATTGGTCTGTACGAGGATAAAAAGTACTCGACAGCTATCGACAATAGTGCCGACCCTGGATCATACGACGGAGGGACCGTATACTGGCAAGTTGAACGGAGGGCGGCTTGAGATGTGCTGCACCACCATCTCTCAAATCGAGTTGAATCAAAGGCGAACAATTTGGAGGAAGTAACTTATGGCGAGTAAATCGGGAGTTCATACGGATGTCAACGCAAAGGTCACGCATAAAGTGTGGACGGAAACTGCGAACTTCGTGGTCAACTCCACGGTTGGATTCCTGTTCGATTATGCTCAAGCGCGTGGTTTGGGGACTGATCGGATCTCGAACAAACGAGAGGAATTAGAGAGCGCGTTATACACATATCTTAACACGAGACACTTGCGGAGGGTATCGATCGAGGTTTACGAAGAAGGTGCTGGGAAAGATGACGAGGCTATCGAGCGGTTCGACCTTACCTTCGACGTGAAGGATCCAGACAATCTCTCGGACGATGAAATCAAAAAACTACAAGATAGAGACTTCAATCAGTATCGAAAGGATGTAATGAGTCAGTTACAGGATCTCGACTCACTCCCATCTAATGTAAACTATCGAATCCTCATCTGGTGTGTGTCAGAGAACGACCTTGGCCAACCGAAACCGGATGTCAAAGGTTGGTCGTCGACGACAGCTCGGTCGACTGACCACCTGAGTAAAAAAAATCTCGGGGATGACGAGGATGGTAGTGCGATTCGGGCCGGAGCAGTCAACGCTGACGCTAGTCTGTGGATTCGCTAAGGAGGCCCCACGTAATGCCAACAGTCAAATTCACCATCGACGGCGACGAGCACGAAGTCGAAATCGACGGCGCGCATCCGAACGATGTGTATCAAAAGGGCGACGAAGTCGTTGACGCAATCGAGCAACTCGGCTACGAATACACTGAGAGCCCACCGACTATCCAAAACCTCGCGGACGCCGACCGGATGACCCGCGAGGGTGGCGTCATGGATCTCGGCGAGATAGACGATCAGGTGACTGGAAGTAGCAGTGGGGGTAGTGGTGGAACGCCAGAGACTGAGGAGACCTCTTAACCGAGGATGTCATGGAATTATCCCACAGTGAGGGTGTTCGCGAACCCAGAGAACCAAAACTTCGTCGTCACCCAAACGGTGGGATTCTTGATTTCTTTTGCTCACTCGCGTGGCATAGAAACTGAGCAAATATCGAACAAAAGAGAAGAACTCGATAGCGCCTTATATACATATATTGCTACGCGACATCTACAGGTAGTCCGAATCGAGGTAGTTGACCAAGAAGACATTAACACCGCGATTGAGTGGGCCGACCTCTTGTTCGAGTGGGTATCTGCAGATGACCTCGAAAAAGGACAAGAATCGGACTTCGACCAATCTCGAAAAGATGCGATGAAGCAGTTGCAAGGTCTCAACCCGTTTCCGTCGTCTACCGAGTATCGGGTTTTGCTCGGCATCGCGAGTGAAAACGACCTCGGACAAGCGCCTCCTTCCATCGACGGATGGGTAAAGACAACTCCTCGCAGCCCACCGGAATCTGCCGACGTTCAAGATAAAGACCGACAGTGCGACCTCACCTGGTACGAACACATTCTATGACACGTAACTCTAGCAACACCGGAACGAACACCAAGCAAACGACGAAAGCCCACTCGAAGACCCTGGTACAGAACCAAATTGCGCAGCTGTATTCTTTGATTAGGCTGGAGTCAGATGTCAAACATGACTTCCTTGAGAACAACCGTGATATCTTAGAGAACATCTTTGAGATGGGACTTGACCAGGAGCGGCTTGACGAGGTGTGGTTCGTAATTGTTGACCAGCAGCATCGCATCGTTGACGAATGGGTACTTGACATATCATATAATAGCGGATTTTACGAGCTTACATCGCCCGCACGCGAGACGGTCCAAGAGGAGGTTGCGTATTACGGAACCAACGATGGTTACAAGGCTTTTATCCTCCCAGTAATCGACGGTCAGAACGTCTTCAACACGCCAGATAGCGACGGTTTCGGCGTCGGTTCGTTTGGTGGACCCGGTGTCAACGTGGACATCGGCCACCTGCGGTAGCTAGGCGACCCCGAAAACCACCAGAGTCTCAGTTTCTCAGGGGATTTATCAACTCTGAACCCGACAGAGTTAGGCCCAAGATGGTAAAAAAATAAGTATGTAACTCAAAATAACACTTTGTGGACGCAAAAGTAGATACATCCCTTGAGACTTCTCGGCGACATTTTGTTTCGTCGGTTGGGGCATCTGTAGCATCCATAAGCGCCGGTAACCAGATATCTCCTCAAGCAAATCTTCAATCAGATATACTGTTCTATGAAGATTTTGAGTCCGGTGAAACATCTAAATTCACATCAGTAGGGACAGGGCCAAATACGCTACCTGCAGTTGTTGAGGACCCTGCTGTGGCTGAAGGGCAATATATGTTGAGAACTGGCCGCGGCGGCACAAGCACTGCGGATCCGATTGAAATACCCGATTCTGGTGCTTTCCAGATTTCTTTTTCTGTTGCCCTCATCTCAAGTAGATACTATGCTGAATCAGCAATTGCTACTATAAATTACAACTCGCAAGAAAAAAACCTTTTATCATTATTCGGGGATCCTGATGGTAATTTCAGTTCAGGTATTAATGATATTGACCTTGGCAGTTTTGAGCTAGACGAGTGGACTAATTTTAGAGCTGTTTTCGAAAAGAACCAGGAATCTGTTGAGTGTGTGTACTATCTTAATGGTTCTCAAAGGGGGACAGCTGAAATCGAGTCTGATATTTTTGGTACAAACCTTGAACTGGAAGTGTATTCTGGAGAGGCTGCCCTATGGGATGAATTTAGAATCGAATATCAAGAAGAGTCAGCAAACGCGGGCGATTCTAATTTTGGTTCTGATGGTGTAGGAATTCTGTCTGGGTTTGTGGCTCTTGTTTTAATGGCTTTTGCCATTATATTCACCGCGATATCTTCTTCAATCGGTTCAGGAAGTGAATCTAAGACAGGCTCCCAACGACAAGTTACAGAAGAAGATGTACAGGATGGTCTTGAGAAAGCAGAGGAATCCCTACAGCGAGACCGTCGTCGATGAGTTCAAATGATCCACTCGGCTTTGCTCGTTAGCGTCGGCGGTTGAGTGAATGAAGAGGCTGTCTATCTCGCTCATGGGGTCATCGACATGTCCACCATCGTTGTTTCGAACCCACGAGAGGAGATTATACTCTGGCTTAACGATCTATGAGATGAAGATGGTGTTTCGTCTATTATACCAAAGAGAATATGGCTGGGACCACGATATCGTTCTCATCGAATACTTCTTTTAACACATACTACATAGCTGTCTCGTCACACGGTACTGCCGCCTAAACTACGTTTCAGCTAGCTATTGGTCGATTGAAACCGGGTTGCGAATACGTGCCGAACACGTTTTCGGGATATAGAGCGTCTACAAACCAGTATCTGTCGAATCAAACGGAGTTTGAGATGTTCTCACGGTGATGCTATGCATTGGTCGTGGATTGGCGGGAAGTCACGGACCAATTGAGAGAGAACAACCGATATCGTACTCAGACCGCGAGTCCTGCGGCTTGCCGCAGGCGAGCGACAGGTGTTGCATCACCTTCTCACCCGGCTTTCCGGAGAAAGTTCCCGACCGCCCGGACGAACGTCCTGGCGGTCACGATTGGCGGCGACCTGATTTCTCGCTCTATGCCGACTTTCACCAGAAAGTCGGTGAGTCGCCACAGATTGTACAGTAGCGCTGCGAACGTGAAGTTGAACAACCGCACTCGGTAGTCTGTTGAGGAGGTCTTGGGGAGGTACGCTTTCACCGACTTGTACTGGTTTTCGATGTCCCAGCGACGGCTATAGCTGTTCGTCACGTGAGCGATCTCGTCGGGATCGACGTGATCGCGGTTGGTCACGAATACGGCGTACTTGCCTTCAGCGTCGTCACTGGTGGCTGGAACGTACAGATATTCTGCAGTATGATCGACGTCCCCGTCTATCCCGACGGGGACGCCGTGGTTGACGGCCGCGTCTACCCCGTCTTTGCTCTCGATTTTCTCAATGGCCTCGTAATCCGGCTCGTACTTCGGTACTGGCATCGTGTACAGCAAGCCACGACCGTTGATCTCTGCACGGACGTTTCTCGTGTAGAAGCCACGATCTAGCAGAATCTCGTCGAGATCAACGTACCGCCGGGCTCTCGAAAGCAGACGCGCTACGACGTCTGCTTTCGAGTCAGCTGGGGCGTCGACTGGTTCCCAGTCTGAATGTTCCTTGACGCCCTCAATCCCAAGGATGATCGGAACGTCGTTCCCGACGATTGTGATCGTCGCGAACGTGTAGCCGTGTTTCAACTCACCGTCGTCGACGTACCCGCTCACCATGGGCGGGTACGTCGACTTTGGGATCTGTTCGTCCTTGTCGATCCACGGCCAGACGTGATAGGGGACGTGCGTGAAATCGACGGCCGCCACCACGTGGCGGTCGTCGAATGGATCTTCGTAACGTATCGTCTGGAGGATGTTCTCGGTGGCAGTATCGAACGCGTCCATGAGATACTCGCGGAACACCTCGGTGAACGCGACGATATCCTCGATTTGTTGCTCTTGGAGTGGGATAGAGACCTCCTGATCAGCCGACATTGCGAACTGCTTGATTACACGGAGGAACGTCGAATCGTCACAGGTGTCGTTCTCGTCGAGAAACCAGCCAGCTTCGCCTTCAGAATGGGCGCTTCCTTGGGTGAGGCATGCCGAGGCGAACAGATCGAGGATCTGTTCGTCCTCGTAGACTTTGTTATCGGCTCTGTGAGAGTCGAACTCGCCGAAGGCGTGCCTTCGGGCGAGCTCGACGATCTTGTTCCCCTGCTTTCGAACGTGCTCGCGTGTTACGGTCGGTTCATCATCGTTCTCCTCGATATCGTCTTCATCTGGGATAATCGGAACCCGTGCTTCCAACACGACGCCATGATCAACGGCTTCTTGTGCGATACCCGTAGCTGCGGCGTTAAGCGTCCGTTTGGTCTGTTCGCCGAACTGCTCCCACGCGTACGAGAGTGATTGCTGGCTCGGTGCCTTCTCCAATTCAAGTGTTTTCAGGAGTGATGGTCGGTTTTCGAGGCGATCTGCGACCTCGCTCTGGGCGAGGTCGTAGATCTCCTGATAGAGATACACCCGAGCCATCGGTTCAGTGCCGTTTGCGACCTTGTGTTGCTGGCGGTCGTCGGTGAGTCCGTCAACTGGAATCGATACCTCTCCAAGGACACGCCAGAGATGATCCACTGATTCACAGACTTCCCCAGCGTGATAGACGACCGCCCCCGCGAGCGCGGGGGCGTCGTCATCGACTGCCGTCAATCGGTTAGAACTCATCGTAGTTTCGAGCGCGGCAGCGAGCGGTTTCAAGTCGTCACATTAGTCGCCAAATCGACTGTTCCAGATTCTTATCGAATTCATAGCTGTCTCGTCACACGGTACTGCTGTCCAATCAAAGTATCACCAAGCTAGTGGTTGGTAGAAATCGAGATCCCGAAAACGTGGCCGAAATGTGTAGAAAATGGTATAGCGATATATGATACATCGGTATTCCAAAAACTAAAAATCCACCTTTGTAGGCTCTCAGGAGACCAAATACGAGTGATTCTCGCCCTTTCTCAAGTGCTTACGTTTACTCCAATAGACGTACCTACTCGGCCTGGCATGGCTTCACCGGGTGAACGAAGGCGCGTACAAGATTTGCACTCCACACCGCTCCCAGAGGAAAGTCTCGCTACTGGCACACTACCGGGTGTGTGCTACCTTTAGAGAGATAAGATACATTACTATTCAATTGCAGCTACCACAAGAAGTACTGCCAGAACGAGTTGACCCTTTAGCCTCCTACAATATTTGGATTAGTTAGCATAGGTAGATCAGCTACAATCTTTACCTTAGGTACCTTAGCTGACCCACCTTACCTAAAATATTCACCTTAGGTAGATTATCTACCTTACCCAACACAGCTAAGTTACCTTAGGTAGATGAGTTAGCTATGTCAGGTACCTCACGGGCGGTAGCTGTCGGCGTTTTAAAAGGCGGGTTCGGAAAGACCACGACAGCAGTCAACCTCGGTCGGGAGCTGGCTCACCGCAACGATCGAACGCTCCTGATCGATCTCGACGACAACGGCCACATGACGCTTAACCTCGGTCACGAGGAAGCCTATAGCGCTGAAACAAACCACGCGGCCGAAGTACTACTTGATGGGGCCGATCCACATCAGTACACCGTTGACGTGGTTGATGGCTTAGACCTGTTCCCAGCACACGTCGCGTTGGAGGATGTCCAGTCGGGTCTCAAGGAAGCCACGATGGGGACAACGCGATTGAAAGAAAATCTGGTCGACGAAGTCCTCGAATCAGACTACGAGTACATCATTATCGACTGTCCAGCGAACCGGGGGAAACTCAACGACAATGCGATGTACGCAACTGGGAACATCATCATTCCACTTCGGCCAGAGAATGGCTACGAGAGTGGATTGACGAATACGATTCAGCGACTCGTAATGGAGGCACGAGAGTACTTTGACCTGGATATTCTCGCTGTTACACCAACGGATCTCTCGGATCGCATCGACCAGGATACTCGGGACCGCCGTCTCCTGCGCGAGTTGACTACGCGCGACGCAGTCGCTCGTCATGTTCCGAACTATGCGTATCTCTCCGAGGATGACTGGGATGCTGTTGACAACGGCGACTATGACGGTGCTCTCCCAGGAATCCGACACCGGGGGGCAATCGATAATGCGAACGATGCAGGTCTCCCGCTGCGTGACCACGACTCGACGTGTGATCAATTGACGTGCTATGATGAACTCGCTCAGATTGTGGAGGCTGGGGAGGTGCAGCGCTGATGGCCTTCGACGACCTCAACGATGCTCTGGATGAGCAGGATAACGAAGATACTGACTCAAGCTCTGACTCTACCCAGAGCGACACAACCGAGACTACTACCTCGACGGGAACGAGTACTGAGACAGAGCCATCAGGTGGCCCGGCGTTCAGCTTTGACGATACAAAGCAAGAAGCGATATACGCTCGACCGTCTTCCCTCGATGAGTTGGGTGATGCACTGGCGGAACTGGATCTGGAGCTCCGAAATCGGGGCTTGAGAGATGTCCCAAAGCGGGAGAAACACGACGCCCTCGCCCGATTAGCTGGAAATCATATTGAGGAGCTTGCTGACCTGATCGAGGCGGAGAGATAATATATCGCGATATATAGTTTATCATATCAGAAACGGGCGACTGAGGGATTGTATCGTGTACTTTCAGGCGTATTCAGGCAATTCAGTTTGTACTGCACATTAGATCAATAATGTGCTGTGGGTTGGAGTGAGTCGCCGCCCTCGGGGAAACACGAAAGCTGCAACCACCTCATGAGGCCGCTTCCCCAGGGGAAATCCTGTGACTCTCCCGCTCGCATCTGAGGTTAACGGTGAATCTCCAACAATGTCGTCGTACCTGTATCGAGACTATAGGCGACCGCCGGAGGGTGTCATAGAACCGTTCTCACACCCTGCTAATCGTCGCAGGGAGAATCGGTCGATACAGGCGAGAGACTTACCGTTTGATGCAGGTGGTATCTATACCCGACATCTCGTTAGCGCTCTGTCACCCAGTTTCTCACATGTGACCCCATTTATACGCCCTCGGGGCCAATTTATAATCAATCGTATGATGTCAAACCGTCGATATAACGGGGAACAGGTCATCGACAACTGGGATTCCGTCTTCAGAGCTCTCTCGTCAGAACCCCGTCGTCAGATCATTGTCTCCTTATTAGACGCCCCGGCAGACCAATCAGTCCCGTTGCCAGAGAGTGCAGTCAATCCCAACGTTCCACCGAACACGGAAACACTTCGTCAGCAATTACATCACGCTCACCTGCCGATGTTAGCAGAGATGGGCTTCATTACGTGGGAGACAGAGCCGTTCGTTGCCGCCCGCGGCCCGCAGTTCGAGGAAGCCGCAGTGGTATTCGACGCGCTCCACACAGAAGCAACCAGTATCCCCGGTTCGTTAGTTTTCGGCTGTCAACGGCTCGAAGAAGAACAGCAGCAGAACATCGACATCGAATAAATCATCCCCTGATCAGTTCGCACAGTCATTCTAATAGCTGATTCACCTAATCGTGGGTGCAAACAACACCTTGGGAATCGTTCTATGACACCCTAGACCACCATCGAATCAGTGACCGGCCAAGAAACGAGACACGAATCCAGGTTCACTTATTAAGAATAGGCGTCAATACATATAATCTATTTATAGTAGTGATTCGTGTAACGGCACATGAGCCACGAGACGGTAAACACAGATAACTCGGGGACATCTATTTCGCTTTCAATACCTCCTTCAGATCCGAGTTTATTCAAACACAAAGCGACAAGCGATATTCTCCTATTTTTAACTAATCACAGACTTAGTGACTTCTCGCTCCGAGAACTTGCGGCGCAGGTCGACCATTCACCTCAGACCGTCCGGCGGGCAGTGGACGTTCTCAGTGCGAATGATCTGGTCGTCGAGTCTTCCGAGAGCAACCAGCGACTCGTCCAAATCAACAGACAACGCCTCTCAGTCCCAGACGATCCGATCCTCCGAATTCCGCAAGCAGAGTATCACCAGCCGGTCAAAGCCGCTGTCACGAAGCTTCGTGAGAATATCAGTGACGTCGTCGGTATCATCCTGTATGGCAGCGTTGCCAGGGGAGACGCTGACAGACGAAGCGATATCGACCTCTGGGTACTCACACGCTCCGGGCGAGCCGAAAGCCAACGGGAAGCAAATGCTGTTGCCCGTGATCTCGAAGAGAAAAAATTCGATGGGAACCGATACGCCTACGACATCGATGTTGAGGCTGTCCAAGCGATTCCGGCCTATACAGAGGACATCCGGGAAATTATCGTTTCTGGCATTCCGGTCTACCAGACGAACGACTTCCAAACGGTCGAAAACCTCCTCTTAGAGGAAGGTGGCGACGATGAGTAGCGGTTCGGACCCCGCAGCTGTGCTCGAAGCACTCGAGCGTGCGCAGGATGCCTTCGAAATGGTTGGACGCGGTCGAACGGAGTTTGAAGAAGGAATTAGCGCTGATGCAGACTGGGAGACACAGCTGACGAAAGCGTGTCGCCTTCTCGAAGTTGTCGATACACTCCAATCACAAGACGGGTACTACACCGCTGTTATCGAGGTCTGTTTCGGGGCCATTGAACGGTCTATTGAGGCGTATGCGCTCTCAATGACGAACGATACGCTCCAAGATTTTCAGGATCACCAGTTCAGTTATCAGCGCGCCCATCAAATCGGGCTCTTCGAGAAACAGACTGCAGAGGAAATGAAAGACCTCTACAGCGAAAACCGGACAGAGAGTTACTACGGCGGCGGTCGACCAACCAAAGAACAAGCAAGAGCAATGACCGAACTCGCCACTGCTGTCCATCAATTCGTGGTAGATCAGATTCGAGAGGGTGGAGTCTGTTTGTGTGGCTGACTGTCTATAGGGTTCAAACCATATTTTCGCGATCTTCATCCACTACGTGACTACTGTGTAGTGGAGTTACTAGCCCGCCAGCACTCGTAACAGCCAGAAATGCCTGCTAACACCCTGGGATTCACGTCGCCCCTCAGACACTCTCGATGCCCACATCGAAGCCAGCGAGCTTGCCCAAGACAACTCCGATATCTTCGATGATGAGTGAGTAGCCCCTCTTGTGGGTTCACAATTCTACCCCCTCTTTCGAGTGTTCCAGTACGTCGTCAAAGCACCCAGAAATAGTTCCAGATGTTACCATAATATGTGCCGCTATCACCCCCCACCCCAACAATTCAGGAATACATAGTATTCCCTGAATTGTACCCCATTAAATTTGATCTACTATCCGTGAATTTTTATTCGGTGAGGTAGGTACATTTCGACGGAGAGCGATGGAACAAAAGATCATCCAACTCCGAGACTATCAGAAGGAGTTCGAAGAGAACGCCGAGAGCTTCAACATCTCGGGATTTGTCCGGCAAAAGCTCGACGAAGAAGTCATTCCAAACGACCAGATTCCCGAAGAACATCTGCCTGACCCATCGTCTGGCATCACACTCCACGATTATCAGAAGGAGTTCATCCGATGGATGCTGAGTAGACAGGCCATTCCGGACACCGACACGTCTGAGACACCTACCACAGTTACCAATGACTGACGATACTACTGATCCTGATACCCCCGCCGACGAACCGCTTTTCAAGACACTGCGATCGCAGGCCAAAACCCACGCCGAAGCAACCCTCCAAGATCCACTCGCCCACGTCACAGCACAGGCCGGGTTTCTCTGGATGCTCTTGGGAGGCCAAGCCTCCCTCTACGTGATGCCCGTCGTCGCAGCGAACACCTCGACGATCGGGAGTGTATTCTGTTCAACTCCAGTTGCCGACGGAATCGGACTCATCTTCGGCGCGATCGCCGGCCTGGGACTCCCAGCGACGATGTTCTTCATGGGCCGTTCGGGCCTCTCATACATGCGATCCTCGGGGAACCCGAACAAGAAAAACAAGGCCCGGTCCGATCTGATCCTGACCGCCACCGGCTTCGGGATCGTTGCCCTCGCGATTGTCGCTCCCGAACTCGTCGACAAGGTCGGCAGTACGATCGGCTTTGGCTTCTCCAGCTGTGTGATGCCATACTAATCCCGGATACTGCCTCGTCCCCATGTCCCCTGTGCTCAAAATCGGTCTGTTGGTCCTCTCCCTCGCTGCGATAGTCGGTCCGGCCGCCGCCGGTTCGGCATCCCAGACAGCCAGCGACGCGGCTGTCAATAGTGAGATATCCCACGATCTCGGCAGTGAGTACCGACAGGTCGACTGCTTCAACGGGTCCTCTTCGCCCACGAAACATCCGAACGCGACGAAACTCCCCTCGCGGGTTCACTCACTCAACGAGACACAGTTCCGCATGTACTGGTCCGGTGACATGGATTATACGAATCCGAACATCAGCCGGAGCCAGATCCGAGGGCCTGCCAGCTTCCGGGGAGCGACCGCCTGCCAAGACGATATCTGGTTTCCCTCCCCGCCCGACATGAGTGGGTGGAACAACCAGGAGTTGAAGCGGTACAACTCGCTGGGAAAACGAATCTCGGTCTATCCAGACCGTGCAAAGCTGAAATCCAACGGATCGATCAGAGACGCCTACATTGAGATAGTCCGGGTGACCCCTTCCACCGTCGTTCATCACAGCAATAACACAACGCAGTACGTTCGGTCAAATGGGTCAGTGAAGGCGATTGCGAACTATCGTGTCGAGACCCCTCCGCCGGTCATCAAGCCAACACGGACCGTCATATGGACCGTCTTGGACGCTGAAATCGAAGATCCGGAATTATGGATCAACGGCTCAATCGAGGACTCCGTCTCCTCGACGACAAAGCCGACGTTCCAGTTCACGAACACTACCGGGAACTCGACCCTAAAAGTCAACGGGACAGTCGATGTGGCTCTGCAAAAGACGACGACGTTCAGCGCCAATGGGACGGTCAAAACCTCGAAGCAGGTTGTGACCCAGGATATCTCAGATACGCGGCGAGTGAGGACTCAGCGGCTGAACGGAACGACAGTGTATGGAGAGACAGCTGTCCATCGTAACAGCACAGGCGCCGTTGTGAATGTCCCCCGGATGTGGCAAAACATCAAGTTCACAACCATCGACCGGACTGTTCACAGCCGGTGGTTCTTTTACACTCGGAGCCCGCCTGGATGGGAACACTGGTCGAAGTCGACGAGCCCACGGAGCAAACCAGGTGGGCCGCCGTTCAATGAGATCCGGCCGCTACAAGTTCACGCTGTCCCAATAAAAAGCGCTCCAACAAGCGGATTACGAGAGGAAAAGCGGGGAGCGGATCGCACATTCCTCGATGGGAGCCGGGGCTACACCCGGAGCAACCGAGAGTTCCGCGTCGCAAAAGCGACCGGGCCAAACACGTCTGGTCCTGTCAACACCTCACAGACAGTAAACATAGACGTATCTGAAGAATACAGGAGGACCAAACGAGTCGAAGTTCGGGACGCTGGCTCGAACAACCCATACAAGTACCAAGATATCATGGTGAAGGGGATTGTCCGCGGAAGCCAGCAATCGGCCCGGCTTCGGAATCCCACTGTGGTCCACCCGGCTAACCTGACTGCCAAGGTAACGAACCGGAGCAAGAAAGGGACAGAGTTCGAGATCTCAATTCTGTCGCCCACCGACCAGCCGGTTAAAAAAGGGACGCTGATTCTTGATCCTGGGCAGCCAGGTGCGAGAACTGGCATTAATATAACTCACGCATACACAACCGGTGGCGCTCCCCGGTCCCCTGCGACAGTCATAAACACGTACGCCAGCGGCACCATCGTCGTTAGAATCCCTCAGACAAACATTCGGGAGTTCGAGATGCTGTATATCCCACCGGAGCCGTGGTGGGATCAGTACATACGCCTTGGGCCGGTTGTCGCGGCGATGGGGAAAACTAGGACGACCCTGCGCGTTGGAACAGGGCTCCCACCGTTCAAACGCTTGATCGAACTGGCAGTGGTGACATTGCTATGGTTTGGACCGCTGCTGGGGATGCTATACCTCGCAGATGTATTGACAAACGGACGACTCATCGGACTGTATTCCAATGACTCACAACACGAATTCGCAGACTGACCCACGTATCGACCGTCGAACCATGCTCAGCCTCACCGGGAGTGGGATGACCGCTCTAGCTGGCTGTATCGGTGGCTCTGGATCGTCATCACCAGATTCAACGGCCACTCCAAGCCCAACGGAAGTTGAAGAAATCAGGAAAATCGAGTATAACACCCCAACCGAAGCGACGCTTGGTTCAGATATCTGGCTAGATATCACTCTCCGCGAGGGACACGGGATACGGAAAATAAATCTAATTTCTGATGGTGAATTATTTGATTCGGTACGCCTGGCAGAAGGAGAAACCAAGGCTCGTCTTTCAATCATTGGCGCAGATCCATTCACTGGAAACAGTGCCGGTAGTATCTCGCCAAACGATACTGAGGTCATCCTCATTAGCAACAAGGGAAAGACAAAGACACCACTGCGTTACAAGCCGGAAATCAAATTCAAACAGGTACTGGCCCCTGGCGAACATGAAGATCTTAGCAAATATGATCCCCACATTGGGATTCTTGTAGAAAACCCGACAAACAAGCCGGCCTTACTAAAACAGGTCAGGCACCGCTATTCAGGTGGGACTCGGGGCACCGACTGGATGGAAACTTACTACCCATTAGAACAAATTATCCCAAAAAATTCGGAACATCTCCTTATTGATAAAGAATTTCTTAATGTCCGACTATGTGAGGATCTTTCGGGAGAGACACACGATGAAAGGATCTCAATTTCGATGGCGTTTGCCGAGGATTTGGGTCTGAAAATTCCAGTGTCCTACAATCAGGAAAATAAAAGCGATGGTTGCCAGACTTCGTTAGCCGGTGAAGCAGAAACAGCTCCTCCGAGGACTGAAACTCCGACAGAAACTGATCAGGGGTAACAATGATAGAGGGGACTACAGGACGGTACACAGACGACTCACCGGATGCGCTAGCCGAACTTACAAGCTCAGATACCAGTGTCACAGCGGCCACTGGAGAGAGTGGCGTGACTACCGAGTCGGCTACCACTGCTGGGATCAATTCATCAACGGTTCAATCAGCTGAAATAGCATCACAACCCAGCAACTCGTCGATAGCTGAGGCGTTGGTCTCAAATTCAAATCTGTCAACATCTGCTTCGGTATCTGCACCCCCGGGTGGCGGAGTCCCCCAATCGGGCTTTCTCCCGAACGGGTCACTCACGAATGCAACATACCTTTCCGAAGGGGTATCAAATGGCGTTGGAGGTTTATTCACCGGTATTCTCACTGGTATTATAAAAGAAATTGAAAGATTACTTACTGGAATGTTGAAGACATTGGTTGGTACACCCGGTCCCGAAGGCGCTGGGAGTGGGATCAATATCGCATATATGAGTGCTACAAATTCGCCGTGGAAGGCGCTGATAAACGATCTGTATTGGCAGTATTCCTTGGGTTTAGCGATCGGGATTCTAATAATTGTTCTCGCATTCGTTGGACTCCGATATAATGCGATAGATCCAGGAGTCCGAAAGAAACTCACTCGGAGGATTTTCTTTGCATTTTTGTCGATTTTTTTCTGGTTGCCGATGGCCTCGCTCGCAACTCAGTTTCTCAATGAAGTGGGAATTGTGATCGCTAACGGAGCTGGAGGGGGAACCAGCCTTACAACGGTTGAAACATTTATTCTCGAAGGTGTCAACCTAGCGTTAAATAATAAGAAGGGTCTTGGTCAGTTCTTATTTGTATCTGGAATTGTCATATACATATACCTCAAAGTTATATTCACCGCACTTGGGCGCTGGGCCGGGATATTCCTCCTGACGATCTTTATGCCTGTTTTGGCGGTCTTCTGGGCGCTAGAGGTATGGCCATTAAATCGCTTTGCTGGACTCTCAAAAAGGATTGCGGGAGCATATCCAGGCCTCATAGCTGGTGGCCTCCCAGCCGCAATGTTGGTCCGCCTCAGTGTTATAGGGGGCAATTGGGGGCTACCAGCCGAGGTTGGGGCCTATGTCGATATCCTCGCTTTGTTTATCGCGGTCAAAGCCCAGCTGGTCATGGTAAAAAAGAGCAGTAAGCTTGCTGCAAAGCCTGCGAAGATTGGTGGCGCAATGCTGGCGACAACTTCCGTTGCAGCCTCGTACGCTGTCGGAGGTCCTGCTGCCGGTGCAGCAGCCAGTGGAGCACAAAAGGCTGCAAAGGGGCAGACCGGGGGGATGGAAGCATACCAGCTTCACCGGGCAATGTCCTCCAAACAACCACCACAGATCGGGTCCCAGAATAAAAGCTCTGGAGCACAAGATGAAGAGACACCATCGGGTAGCAACAGTTCGTCACCTGGGGACAGCTCCAATAGTACATCTGATGAGGGGGAGCTATCTGGAGATCTCTCTGGTAGTTCTCCTGATGAGGAACCGACAGAGAGTGGCGGCAGTGAAACCCCCAATACGGACGACGGCGACACCCCCGAAGATTCGGGAAGGAACACCGATCAAGAGACCCCAGGTCAATCTGCGGAGGGTCCAGAACAATCTCCCGACACTAATTCGACCGGGAGCGGTTGGTTCAGTGCGACGGAGTCCGGCCAAAGCAGCTCCGAGATAGCCGACGCTTCACAAGAGGGCTATTCTCAGGGCGACCGCGTGGTAATCGACTCAGAGGACTTCGATCACACTGATAAACGTGCTGTCGTCACCAGCTCCGTCCCTGGTCACGTCAAAGTCCGGCCCGAGTCGCGTGAGCGATCTGAAGACATGACACTGGAAGCCTCTGAGGTTGCGATGTACGAACCCGGACCAGAGGTTGACCGCCAGTTCAATCCCGGGGATCCAGTTCGGATCACTGCCGATGAATTCGAGGCTGCTGATAGCCGGGCGACCGTCACAAAGCCCCCCGTCCCTGGGAAGAAAGCCACCGTACGGCCAGTCAATCTGCCCGGAGAGATCGAAGTGTCAGAAGCTGACCTCGCTGCTGTCCCCACAGAGAGTCCCCAGCCGACAGATACCAGCGAACCAGAGCCTGCCGTTCCCGAAGGCTGGGACGGCGATGACGGCCGCGATTCACCCGTTGAACCGGAACGGATTGCTCCAGTTGGACCACGAACTACCACTACCCAGTCCGACCCCCTCGCTGATCTCCAGGGCCAGGACTCCGGCCAGTCTGTAGTAACCGAATCGAGTGACACTAGCACGTCTGCTGGTGAGCACGGCTCCGAGCCCCAGGGAGAGCGCAGTGGATCGGAACCAGTGTCGGCTGATCCACCCCAGCCTGGTGATGAAGTTCCCAACACCGAAGGGGTCGAAACCCCCGGGCGATCGGCAACTGAAATCACAGATACCTCCCCAGGTGATCAGCCCCCTCAAGAGAAGAAGACAGCCACAACATCGGAACTCGATCCATCGGATCTCGTCGCGAACCCAGATGCCGAAAAGTATCAACAAGGGTTCGACGACAGGTCCCAAGAGACGACCCAGGACGCACCGGAAGCAACCGAACGGAGTTCTCAACAATCCGACTACCGCAGTTCGGAGACTGAAGACACCGACGTGGGCTCAGACTCCAGCCAAACCATCGACGAAGCACTCGCGACCGACGACGACATACTCGGTCGTGAAGCCTACGCAGACCCCTTCGAGACGGAAACTACCGAGAGTGATGACTCATGAGTGAGACAAACACCGAGTACAGCACGAACATCATCCACGAATCCCTCGGAAGCAAAACCGAGTTCTGGGGAGAGTATACCCTAGCAGAACTCGCCCTGTTCGTCGTCCCGATCTTCGGGTATTTCCTCTTCCTAGGCATCCCCTTCGTGCCAGCAAGTGCGTTCCTGCCAGCAACAGGCGCCGTCATCGCCCTCGAAATCTTGCTGTTTGCACTCTTCCAGGTCAAACCCAGCTACTACCGACTGACCGAGTGGCTCATGGTGAGACTGCGATTCGCCGTCCAGAAAGAAAAACACACCATCGACGACGGCAATCAAGATACCCGCCATGTCACTCGCCTCAAACGGATCATGCCCCACGGAATCGAGCGCATCGACGGTGCCCACGTCGGGGCTGTCGAAGTTCGCCCGGCAAACATGGCCCTCGAAGACGGCAAGCAGTGGGCCAATGCCGTCTCCTCGCTCACAGACCTCGTCACTGCCCTCGAAGGGACCGCCGAAATCTACGTTACGACCACCAACGTGAGCAACCGGCCACATATCGAAGCCCACGAAGAGCGCTTGCAGGACCCCGATGTCCAGAGCCTCCCCATGCTTCGAGGCGTCCTCTCCCAATGGGTCAACCGCTATACCAACGATGACGGCGAAATCCAGGATTCCACCGAGATGCAGCGGGAATACTATATCATCATCACGGTCACCGACAGCGACATCGACGAACTCGAGCGGGAGTCGACATCGCTGCTGGGCTACTTCGAAGACCTTCCCGGAATCGGCAGAGCCGTCTCGAAGCTTACCCCAGAGACGTTCACTGACGCCGAGCGCGAGAAGTACAAGGCGAAGAAACTGAACGACCGCCTGGGGAACGTCTCGCGAGCGGTCGACAACCTCTATCGCTGTCGTGGGAATGCCGTCTCGCCGTTTGACCTCGCACAGCTTACCAAGGACTATTGGGCCTGCGAGTCCCGGCCGCACTCGGACTTCGCGTCGACGGCCGGCATCTCACCGATCAGTTACTCGGACGACCAGGACAACGGCGGCGACGACGTCAACGACGCGCTGACTGCCGAGGACCTTGCTGACGATGATGATGCTGACACTGCTCCAGCGGACGCCGGCGACACCGAGGAGACAGAAGCTAAGGAGACCGAAGCCAGAGAAGATCTAGAGCACGTCGAGGAAGCTGGCGAAGAAATCGAATACATTTCACCGGATGTCTCCCAGCCGGGTCGGAAGCATCAGTCGATCGTAGCGCCGACGGCAATCGACTGGCAGACGGACTACACGCTGATCGAGAACGAGACCTATGCGCGGACCTTCTGGATCGAGACGTTCCCAGAGCATCCGACCAACGGCCTCTTCGAGCGGTTGTTGCTGGATACCGATCTGCGGGCCGACGTGAACATCCACGTTGACCCCTACGACTCCCAAGATGCAGTCCAGGTCATGTCAGAGTGGATCACCTCGCTGCGGATGGTCCAAAACGACATGGGCGAACTCGAAGCCGAGGACATTCGCGACGATATCAACCGGGCAAAATACCTCCGCCAGTTAGTCCGGCGCAACAGAGCCTCGCTCTACCAGGCCGGCGTCTTCGTCCGGATTACCGCCGACTCGAAAGAAGAACTGCGAACACAGACCAACCAGCTGGAAACCCTCCTGCGGGACGCCCCGGCGAACTGCTCGGTCAAACGAGCAACCCGACGCCAGGAACAGGGCATGGTCACTGTCTCGCCACTAGGCGGGAACGAACTCGGCCGTGGCCGGTTGTCGGCGATGACCGGCGAAGCCCTCGGCTCGATGTTTCCGTTCTCGTCGAATTACCTCCGCATGGAAGACGGAATCGAATACGGCACCCACGGCCACAACGGGTCGTCGCTGCTGATCGATCCCTGGGAACTGGAGACTGGCCACTCCGAATTGGTCACCGGAATGCCCGGCGGCGGAAAATCCCACGGGACTCAGGCCCGATCGATCAGGATGATGAAAAAACGGTCGGACGTCAAGCAGGTGTTTATCGACCCCGTCGCCGGGATGCGTGGGTCGGCGAAGATGCTCAACGCCAAGACGATCACGGTCAGCGGAGAGACGCCGCTGAACCCGTGTGAAATGCATCCCACACCGGAACACATCCTGCGAAAGTCTCCGGACATGCAGCCGGTCGCCTCGAAGAAAGACGAGGTCTTCGGGGTAATCGAGAACTTCCTGAAGAGCCGGAATATCGACCTGGAGATGCACTCGGGGCTGATCACGTTCCTGATCGATGCAATCTTCGAGCAGTCCGACATCGACCCCGACGACCCGTCGACGCACACGCCGGAGAACTCCCCCAGCATGGCGGACTTCCTGGACCTGATCGACGATATTCAGGAGGACCCGTCGCTGTTCCCTGGTGCAACCACCGAGTCCTCGCGACAGAAGATTCGAGAATACGCCAATGAACTGTCGGTGGCACTACACCCGTTCCGGCAGGGCTCGACCTACGGAAACCTCTCCGAGGAGTCGAACCTGAACCTGATCGAAGACGACAGCAAGGCGGTCTATCTGGACCTCCAGCAGATCGAGGGATCCGGCAGCGGCCTAGGCAAGCAGTCGTTCATCATGCAGTTGCTGCTGAGCAATCTCTACCAGCAGGCCAAGAACATGGACCAGAAGGTCGAGATCATCATCGACGAAGCCCATTACCTGTTCAACGACGATGCGAATCTAGCATTCCTGAACCAAATCGCCCGCCACCAGCGCCACGCCGGGCTCCGGCTGGTGATGCTCTCCCAGACGCTCCAGGAGTTCTACGACGAGGGTGTCGCCGAAGAGATTGCGGGGATGTGCCCGATCATGGTCCACCATCGCGAGCCGGACCTGGGCGAGAAGACGGCGAACCGGGCCGGACTCACGAGCGAGCAACAGCACTACATCAACACGGCCGAGGCCGGCAAGGAGTCGATCGGTGAAGGCCAGGGCTTCTCCCAGGCGCTGGTCCGGGTCGACGAACACGGAGACTACCCGCTGACGATCCGAACTTCGTGGGAGGAAAAGCGGGTGATCGACCTTGACGCCCACGGCCGGGACGCACTGGCAGCGCTGGTCGATAGCCAGCCAGAACAGATCAAAGAGTTCGAGCAGTTCGTCTACGCCCACGGACTGCGCCATGAGTTGACCGAGCGGTTCGGGTTCGAGCCAGAGCAGGCAGAAAAAGTGCTGTCCGGGCTCTCTCAGGAAGAGCTGATGGATTCGGTTCGTGTGGCGCTCGAACAGAATGGAACGGCGACAGCGGTTGCTGACGGCGGCTCAACTGACACAACCACCGCAGATACTGGAGGCTCTTCAGAATGACTCGAAAGAAGATCACGATGTATGGAACCGAGGAACAGAAAGAGCAGATCGAACAGCGCGCCCAACAGTGTGGGGTGAGTGTCTCTGAATACTGTCTTGAAGCGGTTGAACAACGAATCGCCCGAGAACTACAACAAAAGCGGATGTCCGATATCGGGGTCGAAAACCGGATTGATGAGATCAATGAAGAGCTCAACAACAGAGCGGACCGGATTTTTGGTGGTTCAACCGACCAAGAGCAACTCTATGGGATTGCCTTATGGGAACTACTGAGTGGTGAATTCTCTCGAGAAACCCGGAAAGAGTCAATGAAATCAGCGTCTAATAAGTTAGATAAAGGTATAAAGAAGCTACAGAAAAAGGACGGTGAGGTCCAATGACCCGCGACAATCGAATCCAAGTATATCCATCCGATGAATTAGCTGAGAAAATAGAAAGAAGGGCTGAGGAGGCAGGCCTCAGCATTTCGGAGTTTTGTTCACAAGCTCTCGAAACCCATCTTGAGCAAGAGACCAGGGAATCCGAGGAGAGTCGATATAACCCTAGTAAGCGGCTTGAGGTGAAAATCGAACAGGCCCGTCAGGAGGTAATGGAGACCCTTGACGAACTTGAGTCGGAGACTAGTGAGGAGATCGAACAGCTCCAGGCCCTTCGGACGATGTACGTGATTTCGTTGTGGGAATTACTCAAGGAGGATTACGGGCCTGCTCAGCGAAAAGAAGCAATGGAACGAGCCTCAGAACGCCTTGCTGATCGGCATTCGACTGATGAGCAGTCTGGGTCAGCGATAGACGCGGAATAACCAGGCTTTCTGAGAGCGAGCAATGATTACGAAAACAGATTTTCAGCGAGGTGGCGCAGGCAACATTGTCAAGTATATACGGAGAGACCGAGCCCAAGATTCGGGCCGTAAAGTCCCAGTCCGGGGACCAACAGGGAGAAAACTTTCTGATCAACAGGTATCTGATTTCGTGTCGAAGAGTCGCGACTTCGGGTTTGAGCGGCATATTATCGTCTCTCCTGATCCACAAGCAGGTTACTCCCCTTCCGAGGTTACCCAGCATACCCAGCAGCTGATGCAGCACGAGCTTACCTCAAACCCGACAATGGACTACCTATACGGGGTACACAGCAAAGATTGCCACCCTCATTCACATATCGTTGCGACCGGGAGAGAGGCTGAATTGCGGATGGATCGCCAAGAGATTCAGCGGTTCCGTTCACGGGCTCGGTCACAGTTCCGCGAGAAAGAACGACTCAAAGAACGCGACGTCGACCGAAAGCAGGAACGTACTGAAGAGCGTCGCGAACAAGCCCACGAGAAAGAGCTAGATCCAGAGGCCCGGAAAGAAACCAACCCCGATCGAGAACTCTCGCCTGAGCCAGACCGAGAGCAAGAACCAGAGCGTGACTTCGGCATGGGTGGTGCGCAGTGAGTTCCGACCCAACCACCCAGCCGGGCCAGAAGAACACGGAGGTCCCGACCCAACTGCGTGACGACGGCGTCGTGATGTTCTTCTGGGCGTTCTTTATGTTCGTGTTCCCCGCGATGTGGGTTGATGCCGATAAACCACTCCACAAACGCTTCTGGGCCTGGCGGTACCTCTATCTCGGCTTCACGGCGGTCACAGCGATATTCTTCCTTCCGGCACTGCTGAACGGGCAGTTTCTCTGGCTGCTGTTGGGTCCGTTCGCCCACATCGTCGCAGGGCTCTCGATCATTGGAATCTTCGCCGGTTTCCAATTTCCCGGCATCTCACTGCCATACGTCTCGTATACGATCTCAACCGGGCTGTATAGCGCCGCTCTCGTAGCCGTGGCCGGCGGCGATCTCTTGCGACGGACATCCCCAGCCTCGCTCTCGATGGACCCCTACGACAGTGACGAAGACGAATTAGTTGTCCCATTGGATGGCGTCAACGATAAGAGCGACGACGCCCCAACACCGCCGAAAATCGACCAGGACGTGTCAACGGCCGTAATCGGCGAAACTGGATCGGGGAAGACCTCGGCTATGCAGTTGCTGGCCTACCAGTTTCCCTATCACCGGGACACGGCGGTGATCGCACACGACGCCGGCCAAGACTTCCAGCGCTTCTATGAGGACCTTGGCTTCGACGTCAAGCGGATTAGCGCTCAGAATGGGGATGTGGTCTGGAATCTGTTCAAAGACGCTGACAGCCGGCGTGACTTCCGAGAGATTGCCCGCACAATCTTCGGCGAGCCCGACGGGCACAACCCGTTCCACACGCCGGCCAAACAGGTCTTCGAGGACGTCCTGATGTACCTCCATCTGGAAGCACAGAAAAACAACCGCCGTGAGGAACTCTGCCACCTCGATCTCGTGCAACTGCTCGAGGAAGGTCATACCGAACTATATCAGAAACTTAGCGAATACGATCAACGGCTGGACGCTGGCCATCTCGACCCAGAGCAGGGCAAAGGGGCACGGAACGTCTATCAGACGCTTCGCGAGCACACTCGTCCGGTGTTCGTCGACGACTTCGCGGAGTACGGCGAGTTCTCGCTGAACGAGTACATCCGAAGCCCCGACGGCCGGGTGCTGATTATCGACTCCGAGCCTTCACGGATGGCGACCCTCGGTCCGATGTTCCAGTTGCTGCTGGACTGGTCGATCCGCTACGCCATGGAAGCCCCGAATCCGACGGTCCATATCCTCGACGAGATTGACCAACTCCCGCCGCTCTCCCAGGTCACGAACCTCACCGCCCGTGGCCGGAAGGAGAAAGCCCGTGCGCTGGTTGGCGTCCAGACGGTCGGTCAACTGAAAGACACGTACTCGACTGTCTCTGGCATCCTGGGCAACTGCCCACAGGGTGTCTACTTCGGTCCCGGCGACCGGGAGACCACCCAGTTCGTCCTCGACGAGGTTGGCGACCACCGGACCTTCGAGACGCAGGAGATGGTTGCCGTCTCTAGATCGACCGGCGACCGGTCCCAGAGCGAGCAGAATCGTCGCCGTCACCAGGAGAAAGACCAGAACCCGCTGACTCCCGGACAGCTCCGGAAGTTCGGGCCAGGGGAATGTGTCACCGTCCGCCGGACTGACTGGTGGCTCGGACAGGCTCACGAACTCCACGAGGTCCGTGACAACCTCCCTGAGAGGGGTGTCGAGTCACCGGTCTCGTTGGACGACACGAAGGATGATCTCGAAGATACTGACAGCTGGCTCGCATTACTACGGTCCCGGTTCGGCGAGTCTGATATCGACGGTGAGGTTCAAGACCAGACCGAGTCGGGCGAAAATAACTCGGTTGATCCTGACGTGTGGGCTGCTGATAATGTCGAGTCTCCGTCGCTGTCGTTCTCCTATGCGAAATGGGACGAAGCACTCGACCGACTCGATCTTAACCAACCACCGATCTCCGACCCGACACATATCGACGCCTTCGAAGACATCTGCTCGATGCTTGATGATCGGGTCCTCTCGCTCCAGGTGGGTGCCGACGCGACCATCGAAATCAAGGAACTACTCATGGACCTCCACAACCAGACTGGCCTGACTCCCAAGGAGGTCCTCAACGAGGTGACTGCCCACACTGAAGCCCTCCGGATGAGCGACGAGTTCCGCACTGAGTTGCTCGAGCAAGTCGATGTCGACGACGAGCAGCCGACGTCTGATGACGCTTCAGAATTGTTCGAAGAAGACAATACTGAGGGAGGGGATGACTCCGCTGACTCCGAAGGTGAGCAAGAGACCAACCCTGACGAAATGACCAATGAGCCCAAGTCACCCGGCTCAACTGAGGCTGAATCTGATAGGGCAGATAACTCAATTGCCGACACTAATCACCAGTCTCCAGAGGAGGAAACTCACACCCCAGATCACGAGCCAGTCCATGACAATGAAGATATAGAGAAACTGTTAGAATCGGATAACGAGAGTGATGGTGACGAGAAAGAAGCGGATCGCGACGAAAACGATGACGACGATAGTGACGACGAGATCGACCCTGCGAACTTCATGTGAGTTGGCATCTTTCCAAGCGGTATATTTGCGGGTGGTTCTCACACTCGCTGTCCAGTCACCTTCCTCGTACTGGTACTGACCGATTGTACCATCGCTAATAGGTATGAGAAATTTTGAGACCAAATCTGAGTATCTCCAATCTAGAGGGGGGGGCCAGCCAATTACCAGTCTTACCATGGGTAATGTCAATCTTCCAGTTAATTCATTTATTTCTATAGTATTGAGTGTGAAATCGCAAGAGGGGAGCGGTATAACTCACAAACACGGTGCGAAAAATCGGTCTGACTCACACCAAACCGCAAGACGGCAGCCGGATTTTTCGCTCACACCGTGTCCCTTTATCTTGCCCCACAATTTTCGGCGGTAGCGCGCACCCTAACCATCCGTGAATTACCACGAAACTGACTATCAACTGCGGCGGCGCCTAGCCCTGGGGTCCCCGTTCGATGCACCCTGGCCTGCCCGGCCAACCGGCTGTGTTAGCAACCCAAGAAGAATCCGAGGCTACGCTTCGCTGCCTCGCCCAGCGACCAGCGATAACTCCTGCTATTCGCGCTCAACGATCCCCGAGTCTGGCCCAAACCTGACTCAGTACTTCCCCGCCATTTGGAGGCCTCAGCCACCTTCTCCATCACAGTTCCAGGCCCCGTCTCGTCTAGCACACGATCACCTATGAAATACGATAGGTCTACCGGGTCCCGATTCTCTGCACGAGTCATCGACTGGAGGGTCGCTCGTTCGAACCGCATTCCCTCTGGGGCACCATCCGGATGGACCGCGATCTCTTCGCTTTCGTCGTCGATGGCGGTCACCGTCCCAAGCACCTCACCGTCGAAGCCATCGCGATGGATCAGCACTCGATCACCCTCTGACAGTGGAGGCAGTTATTTGGATGGAGCACAATTATCACTTGCCATGGTTCGCTCTTCTGAAGGACGTTGGTGATGGACCGAACTGCTAAGTGTAAGTTGATGCGCGTATCGAACTCAAACACCGGAACGGATCCGGAACTAGAGAGGAGTCAGTCGTCGTAACTCAGGCGTTCTACCACTTCTCCGAAGGCGACGTTCTCGCGCACATCAGCGATCTCGATGGTTACACGCTCCCCCTGTTCGGTGTCAGGGACAATAACGACAAAGCCGCGTTCGACACGTGTGATACCGTCACCCTGGTCACCGATATCTTCGATCTCAACATCCCGGTGTTCGCCTTCGTCGACAGGTGGGGTCTGCGGACTGCGTTCTGTTTGTGATTCACTGCGTTCTGTTTGTGCTTCAGTGACTGACTCATCGACCGTCCCAGTTGATGGCGACGACAGTAGCGCCACTCGGTACGTCTCATCGGTCTGAATCTCGCCGAGTTGAATCTCTTGGTCCGGGACCTCGACAACGTACGACCCATTCTGTTCTTCAATCTGCGCAGAAAACAGACACTGAAGTTGATCCGAAATTTCCATCAAATGCCTCTGAGAAGAGATACGTGAAGCAGAGTACTTGATTCTGGCGTCGACTGAGACTCTGTAGAGGAGACAATGACGCTAAAGCCCAGACCCAGCCATCACTCTGGACTGACTACCCGCTCGCAGCTGGGACACTCAGCCCAAATCCCAGTCGTTCCATTGTCCTTCTCGTATTCAACCAGCAGCCACGCCCTCGAAATCCACTCGCCACAGTCTGGACAGCAACCGAGTGACGCGTCACCGTTCATGCAAAGAGGAGAGGGAGCGTGTGACAGGTCCCTCCAGACAAAACTCTGTTATCCTCAAGTGTAAGCCTTTGGCGGCTGAGCATGCTCTGAACACACAATTTCGTCAAAATAAATTATCCAGTAGCATTAATGTGCCTCTCTCTGTGCTCGGACATATGGAGGTCCGGACAGTCCTTACCCGACTCCTCCCGGGTAACCGACCGGACGTGATAATCGAATGCCGCCACTGTGGGACGACAATTGACCCACCGAGTGAGGCCTGTCCCGAGTGCGGCACAACTGAGTTTTGTCGCTACGAGATTCCACAATAATATTCGATATAGTGGAGCACTCGGTCGTGAGAAGAGTGTTTAGGCGTCCAGTAACAGTGCAAGCTGAGAATCAACACTCCATCAATCGTCGACGACCGGTGCGGCCTGGTCTCTGCACAAGCGCTTTACCTGATGCCGGGCAACGTCTGCACGCAACGGTTCTCATGTCCAAGACACATCCATATCCAGAGCGACAGCTACCCGAAGACCAGATTGTCCCGTCCATGGAGACAATCGGCCCAGTGGTCGACCAGGTCGTCGCGATCGCTCGCCAACAGCTCAAGCGTCCGATCTCGGTCCATATCGAAACGTGGGAAGATCAAGAGTTTGAGGTCCGCGTCACGCATTGGTCTGCGCCGGGCGTAAATACCCGGTACGGATACGAGTCAATCATCCAGTATCACAGTGATCGAGAAACAATCCGTGGCGTGCTCATTGAAGAGGACACAGAGACTGATGAGCGCGAGGCGCTGTTACAAATGGACTTCAATCCCATCCGGGACCCAGTCGCGGCAAAAAATAGGGACTGATTCAACCAGCGTCAACGGACCACTTCTCGGTGGCACCGTTCGCAGAGCTGGTCATATGATTCATCCCGTTTGGAATCGTAGAATGATCCCGACCGGAATCGCGGGTCATGCAACTCGATGATGAACGTGCGGTTGCACCGCGGACACTGGATTTCTCCCATAGTTCTCACCTCCTGGCGACCCTGAGTTGGCCGCCACCTGCCTGCGGCCGCACAAAATCCACGCTGGCGAGTAGCGGGATACGAGCGCTCCCCCGACGCTTAACCAACACACCCGCGATTATCCGACCCCAGTGTTGGTTAAGACCACTGCGCCACTCCCGCCCGCGTCCAGATCTCGACGAACCAGCCATGAATGCGGGTCCCGTCTCCCCTCCCCGCGGTCGGCGGGGATCGCGCGCAACGCAGTAAGCACGATGGACCGACCGCGAGGCGCGCGATCGCGCCGAGCGCAGCGACCCGTCGGCGCCGCGCGCTGACACGACCATCTGATCAGGCCACCGGCTTCGCCCCGCTGGCTGGCCCAGGTCAACGTCCATCCAGTCGTTCATCGCGACCAGCACCCGGCCAGACTGACCCACGTCGAGCGCGGTCGCTGGCGACTGCACCCAGTCCGTGCGCGCGGTCGTCTCGCCGCCGCCCCGGCCTGCCGGTGGGCGGCGGCGAGGCCGCGTGCGCGAGGTGGCTCCGCGCCGACGGGGGTGAGGACCGCTCCCCCACTAAGCCAGTCGTCGAGGCGAGGCGAGGAACTCCCGCGATTAGTCCGAGAGCGTCACCTCAACAGCGTTCTCCATGTCTACGTGGGAAATCCACTGGTGGGTGTCACTCTCAGCGTCCCACGGCGCGGTCCGCGGGCTGTCACCCGAACAGCCCCACGAGGCCCGTCGGTCACCCGTTGGTGCCGGGCCATCGCCGTCTTCGAGGATGCACATGGTCGACTTGCTCGTGACCGCGACGGTCGTGGTACCGCGGTACTCGCCGGGCTTGCCCGCGTAAATCCGTACCCGATCCCCTTCGTGAAGCGTGCGGACCATGGTGCCGTGGAGAGCCTTGTCCCAGACAGTGAGTTTACAGCTCGTGCCGGCGTCGTCTTCGAGGTACAGAACTTGGTACTGGTTCCGACTGGCCGGCTCCTCGATGATGTGGGTGACTTCTCCCTCGACAGTCACCTCACCGCCGTCTGCGTCGACTTCCGCGAACGGGACCGGCGAGTTCATGCTGTCGCGAGCGGCCATCAGCGCGTCGAGTTCGCCGTCTAGGGGACTGCCACCGCCGGCCACCGTCTCAGCGATACAGCGCCCCGCTGCGGCGCTTGTGATGGTCGTCTGGCGAGCCACCCGACGGGCGCGTTCGTTGACCTCCGCGAGCGTCTCGGCGTCCATCTTCTCGCGGGGGTCCGTCTGGCGCGTGGCGATGTCCGGGTGATCGAGGTCCGTATCCGCGTCGGTCAGCTGGCGGCTGGACCGAGCGCGTTCCACACCGTCAGCGTGTGCCGCGTGTGCCGTCTCCCGGTGCCGTGCCTGTTCGGCTTCCTCGCCGTGTCGCTGTTCCTGCATCGCGAGCGTCTCGCCGTGGCGACGGTTCGGGCCGACTTCGGTGTCCCGCGTCCAGTCGTAATCATTCTGCCGCTCGTAAAAGTTCCCGCGAGAGTCCAGGCCCCGGTTAGGCCGGTAATCGAGTTCGTCCCCGTTCTCGGTCTCTGCGACCTGCTGAAGTAGATGCTCAGGGCCGTCAACACGCGCACTAAGCTGGATCGTCTGGTCAACGTCTGCCGATGCCTTCTTACCGTTCGAAGAGTTAGCGTACATTGTCTTTCTACCACCACGGAAAGACACTTGCCGGATGTCTCAGCATCCGGTTTCCTGCGACACGAAACCGCTTCGTGAGTGCCGCGTGTGTCGTGCCTTCCCGTACATAAGGCCATGGGTGCCTATCACTTAAAGACTGTGGTTGAATAGCTTCGCTTCAAGTGCAATATTCGGACATTTTAGTGGTATCTGAGCGGTGTTTAGGTTTTCTCGTTTCGTCCCGGAATAGTATATAAAGACCAGTGCGTGGGTGACATCCCGGCGGGCGGGGGATATCTTGTGCGGTCGCAGTTGAGCCAGCATCCCGCGCGGCCAAGCGAGTGCCGGATGCCGAAAGCCCGGAATGGCGCTCGGGCGGTGCTGAGAGAGCGCCACATGCCCGTGAACGGAGGAGCAACAGAGAGTCGCCAGCGTCGGCGGCAGGGCGTCGATGCCGCCAAGGCTGACTCTGGTCAGCCGCCGGCGGATCGGCGGCCTGCCGTCGTAAGCAAGACTCTCCGCCGCGACGTGCTCGTTCCGGCGAGGGAGCGCAGGCCAAGCAGGTTCCTCGTTCAGAACCGTGCGCGAGAAACGCGCGCGCCGTCTCCGCCGTACTGTGCTGTCGGGTGGGACTGAAAGGGGCACGCCGCTGGCGCTTGCTGTGGTCGGGGCAGCGACCCCTATCGCGCGCGGTTTGCGCGATATGTCGCTGAGCGACCGCCAGCGGCGTGGGGCTTTCAAGGAGTGCTGGTCGGACTTGTTCGTCGACGTCGTCCTGGAGGATCTGACCACTGCAGTAGTCCCGACAGTCCCGCTATCACCATGAGTGAGAATCGTCCCGTGCCCAGGAGTGCCGACAGACCCAGCAGTTCCACGAGAGTCTCTCGTACCAGTGGTTTCAGTCCCCTCGAAACCCTCCCAGTCGCGATACCCATCCGTCTCTGTACCAATCCCATCCACCCAACCGGCGCCGGCGACAGACAGACAGCCGCCCAGCGGCGGCTGCGCGGCCAACAGGCGACACCCAGCCAACCGGCCCATCCAGCCCGCCCGTCAGTCCCACGCCGACACACGCCGTGCTCTCGCCCGCTGCAGCCGCCTGCCAGCCCCACGCTGGGATCCACCAGACAGCCGCCCGTTTCCCCCGGCCGTCTGCCCCATCCTGAGAGGGACCGACTGCCAACGCCAGTGCAGTCGTGTCCCTCTCGTCTCCAACCGCGCGCGACCCCGACGTGCGCGAGGTCTTTCCGTTTCAAAAGGAAGCCAGCGAGCCTAGACGACCCGCTGGTGACCCTCCGCGCAGGTGACGACCGGCTCGGTTCGTGGATCGCGAGCTCGCGGGTCGAGCGTCCCGACCGTGGTGATCTCGCTGTCGACGATGTCGGCGCTGCACTCCTCGGCTGGACAGGACTCTGGCAGGTCTGGCATCGAGTATCCCTCACCCTCTGGGGACGCAGAAAATCGCCGTCGGTGTCGCGATCAGCTACCAGGAGAGGCGTGTCTGCCGGGCGACCCTGGGGGCAACCGACGGTCGCCCGGCAGCGGGCCTCACAGCGATTCTGGGACGTCCTCGACGGTGAGGTGGCCGTTCGCGCACGTCGCCGCGTACCGGCCGACAGTCGCGGTTTCTGGGTACTCACCGTCGACGCAGGCGACCCGTTCGGACTCAGTAATCTCGGCGTTGGACTCCTCGCGTGGGCAGGTGTTCTCGGGCATGGTCCCTCACCCGCCGGGGACGCACAAAGCCACGCCAGGCAAGCGGCCAGCTACCCCAGCTGGCCCAGGAGCCTGGCCAGGCGTCCCTGGCTGCTGGCGTCGGCCTGGACCTGCTCGTGGTCTGTGACCTCGATGTCGATCTCACAGGGACAGATCAGGGGCTGTCCGCCGCAGGCGGGACACTCCTCGTAGTCGCAGAGGTGATGATGGTACTCGCCTTGCTCGACGCCACAGGCGGGACAGGAGCGGTTGTTCCACGCCTCTGGATCGGTCGTCGCGACGAAGCGCTCGAGTTCCTGGCGGACGTCGGCTTTCGAGAGACGGCCACGTCCCCCGGAGTGGACCTCCGTTTCGAGTGAGGTGACCTGCTGCTCGTAGGTTCGGAATCGGGCTTCCTCACCCCACGGGATCGGATCGTAGGTCGCTCCGTCGATCTGGTATCGCTTTCCGACGCAGGTCGTCGACGGGTATGGACGCTCGCAGTCCGGACAGACCATCTTACCGCCCTCCCCGCTGCTGGCCCTCGAAGACCTCGCCGGTTGTCTGTGCCTCCTGGTGTTCGGCCTCGATGTCGATGTCGTCGGTGGTGTGTTCTGGCGGCTGTTCGTCGACGGCTTGGTGCTCAGTGCTCATATCGGGAAACCCCTCACCCTCCGGGGGTGCAGAAAACCGCGGCTAGCGTTCGGTTTTCTGCAACTGCTCGTGGGAGTCGGGATTGACCACGGGGACGACGCCGGCGACGTCCTTGTCGTAGTCCTCCTGGAGCAGCTCGAAGATATCGTCCGCCAGCGCGACCGCCTCGTCGCGCTTGTTCGGATCGGTCTCGTGGACAGGGAAGTCAGCAGGACCGACGCCCTTGACGACGAGGATGAGTCGATCGTCAGTCATCGCCATCGACCTCCTCGACGACCAGGACTGGATCGTCCCCGCCGAGCAGTTCGATGCTGAGAGACTCGGATGTCTCGAGCGTGTCGGCAACGAGCTGGCGGAACTCCGCGTCGACGTCGCCGAACTCGACGATCGCCTCGGGATCTGGCTGCTGTGCAACACGGGCTGGAGTGTCGTCATCGGACATCGTTCTGTGTCGGGACGCTCTCTCTGGACCGCCCCTCACCCCCTGGGGGCGCAGAAAATAGCCGTCGACACCCGATGAGGTTAGTGCCCAGCCATAGCGGCCTCGATGAGTTCGTCTTCAGAGGGAATATCCCAGTCGTGGAACCTCCGGGCGACATCGCGAGCTCGTTTGACGTTCACGATCGCATCGTTGGGATGGCGACGTCGAAGCTTATCGGGATGCTGTCGAGAGTAGCCACCGAAGCCGACCCCGGCGCCGTGGGTAGTATCGAGAGACAATGCGACGTAGCCACGCAGTTCTGACGGACCCTTGTATTCACTGGACATGGTTCTGTGTCGGGACGCTCTCTGTGGGGCGGCCCTCACCCACCAGGGGCGCACAAAATGGAACGAACAACAGAAGCCTCACACTGCTGTGAGGGACAGAACCTGTCCGTGCCGACGATTTCTGTGCGGACAGCCGTTGACACGACTGTCCAGCACGAGCGGTTCCCGAATGCTGCTGCTAGCGAGAGGGGGAGAAGGCGACGGTGCGGTCGGCGGTTAGTGTTGGCCTGGCCAGGGTCCTGGCGGGATCGGTGCGTTCCTCACACGCCTATGCCGGTGCCGTCCTCACAGCGTCGTGAGCCTGCTGTCGTTCGATACGTCGCACGAGGTCCTCGTCGAAGACGATGCGTTTCTCGCCGCGTCGCTTCCGAACGGTCGCTGCGTCGTCGACAAGGTCCTCGAGGATCTGGAGCACCCGGCGGACGGTCTCGCTGTGTGGCGTGATGTCCAGGCCGGCTTTCAGCACTGTCCCGACCTGGCCGGCGGTGAGACACCACCCAGCTGGCGCTTTGTCGGCGTAGTCGCGGACGTCCCTTGCAAGGAACCGCGCACGCTGCTGGTTGGCCGAGAGCTCGGACTCGGCGACGGGCTCGGGTAAGGCGACGATGTCTTCCAGTGGGGTCTCTGTCTCGATCGCCGGTGACTCCCGCTCCGCGTCCGATTCAGCGAGGTCGCCCTCGGCGAGTCGGTCGCGAAGGTCGTCGAGGCGCTCCTGAAGATCGGTCTCTGCGACTTTCGTTTTCACTGCCCGTCCGAGTGGGTACCGAGTTCCATCGGTCGCGACAATCTGGATATCACGCTCGTCGCCACTGTCCCAGTCGATGTAGGCACGGGCTTCGAGTTCGTCGACGCGCTCCTGGAGACGATCGCGTTCGGCCTCGGCCGCTTTCCGTTGTTCGCGTTCGGCCTCGAGTTCTGCTCGCAGCTCGGCCGTCTCCTCGGCGACGATCTCCTCAACCTCCTCGCGGGTCAGGCAGTCCTCACACATCCGGGTCCACCTCCGTTGACGTGCTTTCGCCAGTCGTTTGATGCCGATTCGCCCTCTCGCTGTAGGGAACAGCCAGGTGCATACTGCAGGCCTGCGTCTGGAATCGAACCAGGTCTTGCCGACCACGGCGCGGGCAGGACCAGAGACTGCCCGGCTGTCGGGCCGAGCGACGGGACGAGTTCTGTGGAACCCCTCGACAGCGAAGGTCCACGCACAGCTCTTGGTGGACGATGAGCGTGGATTCGGATAGTCGACGAGTCCCGCAGCGACGTAGCGATGTCTCTGGTCGTGGGGAAACGCTTATGATTCGGGCGTCAGAAGCAGGAGGTGTCCAACCTTAGGGGCTGAATTAACAGCCCCCTTTCCTGCTTCTAACACCCATCAGCAGTGGGTATCGTGTGTTCTTGTCTTGACGTTAGCCCGCTTTTCGCGGATGGTACTTCAATTTACTGTCTGACGAAGCTGGAAAATACACTAGAGTTTTGGATGGAATCCTGTATTTACAGACTGCTCAGCGGTTACGTTTGATCCATTTACAGAACTCGTTGAAGTCGTTTGCACCAGCCTGCTCAGCAATTTGTCTGAGTGTCCCAGTGTCGATACGATCGTGGTATGGAACAGACACGGTGCGTTGATCTGTATTATGGTCAGCCGGAGGTTCCCAGACCAAAATGTAGTGGTCACCGTTTATCCGGTCGAGAGTGAAATTACCGACGTTGCAGAGCACGCTGACGATATCTGCTCCGCTGAAGTCGCGAGAAACCATCGTGACGAGATTATTCGAGGATGTCGGGGAGTTCGCCACCCGACTCGTTCTCTTCGGGGTCAATACCCAGTTCCCGAAGTTCTTCCTCAGTCGGTGGCCGTCCGGCACCGCGGTAGCCTTCGACCGCTTCGTCGAGGTTTTCTAGGGCCTCTTGTCGACTCCGTCCCTGGCTCGCAACACCCGTTTCGGCATCGACGGCCGTCCAGAGGTCACTCCCTTCCCTGTTTTTTAAGCGAATCTCTTTCCCCGAGCTCATGTGTTTTGACATTTGAAGTGCTTCGATAAGTAGTTTGTGCGGGCTCTGCTTCCCGCCACACCTGTGGGGCGCAAAATTCCGGTTAGATGGGCTCAATCCACTCGGGAGCGCAGTCATGGGTTCCTCCGAAGATCGACTGATCAGGATACTGGTCGTCGTCTGCTTCAACGCTGACGATCACATCGCCAGCGCTGAGTCCAATATCCATGACAGTCCCGATGATCTCGTCGAGTGGTCCTTGTCCTTCAGTCCAGTCGACGCGAACGTGGTCTCCTTGGTCGAACCCGAACTTCTCGAACGACGGTGCTTGTGTCGTGGACATGTCTTGACTCTTCCACTAATCTGAGAGTCAGAAAACCAACGACTCTCCATATTCAAGCTCCTGGAGTGGCTCCCACCCCCCACTTTTCACGAGAGTGTCCTCAGAGATACGGGTGTGAGTAACCGATGGTTGCTGACTTCTGGGGGCGGAAGTTGAGTCTGCTGACAAGTTTGTGGAATCTTCGGCACCAGCTTGCTCAGCGAGATCTTGGAGCGTCCCCGACCAGAGTGGCTCACTCCTTGGGACGGAGACAGTCCGTATTTGACGGTAGTGGAATGCTTGTAGCGGAGCGATCTAGCGGCTGACAATATCGATTAGCTGTTGACGCATCCTAGTGTCAATAGGAATCTGTGAGCACCTATCATCGAGGCCGATGGATTGAAGCAAGAGACTCGCTTCGTCCAGCAGTGAGAGCTGGAGATACGTTCCTTCCCGATACCCGTCACTTGTTCGGGTCATATCGATGATTTTCAGCGTCTCGTACTCCCGAAGCTGGTCTGTGATTCGCTTCTGGCCTAGGACATTCATGTCGATCGCTTTGGCGAATTCACGGTAGACTTGGTACATTTCAGTTGCTTTAAAATGAGACTGATTTGTATATTCATCCATCGCAGCGAGCGCGGAAATCGCAACCTTCGCCTGCGTTGGACACCCTCGGATAAGATCCTGAATCCGTGTTACTTCGGCATCATCGTTGGCAGCGCGGACGTGTTCTTCACGCACGTGGTCCGCATCATCGTCCCGAGCGATTTCGCCGGCGAGTCGAAAGAGGTCGATCGCACGCCGTGCATCGCCGTGTTCCTGGGCAGAAAACGCCGAACACAGCGGGACAACGTCGTCCGAAAGGACACCCTCATGATAGGCGTCACGACGTCGGTCCAGGATGTCTCCGAGTTGGTTTGCATCATACGCTGGGAACACAATCTCATCTGGAGCGAACGAGCTCTCAACACGAGTGTCCAGCCGGTCGCCGTATTTGAGATCGTTGCTTATACCGACGACCGTAATACTGGCCTCAACATCATTCTCCTCACCTGCCCGAGACAGCTGCATCAGAAGTTTGCTATCGTCGGCCTCCTCTGGGGGGACATTTTGAGTGTCATCAGAAGGTGCGAGACGGTCGATTTCGTCAAGAACGACAATAACAGCGTCGTAGAGTTCGTCGATAACCGTCCACAAACGATCGTAATAAGCTCCCGTCGCGATACCCGACTGTGGAATCTCTACACCCGTTTTGTCGGAGTCGTTCAAACTTCTCGAGAGATGAATGATGGTCTGGACCTCCGAGCGACGTTGCGCACAGTCGATAATTGCACGTCCAATGCGAACATCATTGCTCGCGCCTCGTTCTTCGACTTCGCGACTGACATACCGAGTGACAAGTGTTTTTCCAGATCCAGACTTACCCAAGAGAAGTGTTCCTTTTCCTGATCCACCAGAAATCGTTGGTTTGAGCCGACGAGCAACGGTTTCGATCTGATCATTTCGGCCGACGATTTTGTCGTGGTCCGGAATATGGTCGATGCGGAGCAGGTCTTCGTTGGCAAAGATTGGATCTTCTTCATCAAGGACAGAAAGCGGATCATCACGAGAGTTGGAGCGAGAGTACGCAACAGCTCCGTGTTCGGCAGCATAATCACCCAGTGTATTCATCTGCTCCTCACCTGAAGCCATGCACCGGATTTCAAATGAATTCGACTTAGTTCTTTCCACTAATTCTGTCGTTTACTCGGATTTAGCCGAGCATCGGCTTCTTATCTCTTGCTCGTTCTCGAACCGGGACTTATCAAATATAGATTAGAATCTATCTGTGGGACACCGTATTTCGAATGATTTGCCCGTGTGAACAGACCCTCCAGGTGGATATTCCAACCCCACACCAGATTTCAAATGAAATCGCGGTATAGTTACTCTTGGATAGAGTTGTGCTATACCCTCACCCCGGATTTCAAATGAAATTGGTTCCAGGTGAAGGGGAGGGGTGGCTCGGGAGAAAACTAGGTTAGTTACCTGAGAGGGTTAATCGCACGATATAGAGCTTTTACCTTGCGAAATTAATGCTTGGACTTCATGTGGAGACTATTCGTCTTTCCACGTTATTATATATTTTACTGTATCGGTAAAGTAGTAGTAGTAATAAGCCTGTAATAGAGTCGTTTTCGAAAGGTAGAGCAAATATAGATCGATCTCAAAACAATCCTAGAGACGTGTTTATATACTCTGTCTACTAGGTCTCATGTTCTACTTGTCCATAGAGAAATATCGTACACTCTATAAGAATACCTACTGAAGCAGTGCCCCTTTCGGATGATCCCACTTAACAGACCCTCTATCTCGTGGTCACCGTACCTTCTGGGCATAATTCGTTATAACATTCTGGCTATGCGGGGCTTCTACTCTTGGCTAAATTCATTTGAAATCCGGGGTGGGGGAGTCAGTCGACAAGCAAGAATTGTTACTGTCTCAGCCCCATCTCGCGAATACTTACGGTTGCTCCCGTGACGCTACTCCCAGGGATAGACACCGTGGCGCTCGCGATGGGCGGCCATCTGGTCTTCGAACTCCTTGTCAGCCAGATCCTCGGGAGTCGGATCGTTGCCGTGGACGTCGTCTTTGGTCAGTCCGTCCGGGAAGTGATCGGGCGTGTCCTCCCCACTGTCGGACCTGGACTCGGTTGGTTCGTGACGAGGCTGACAACAGCTGTTGCAGACCCAGATCGGCCGGTCCATGTAGGGGTGGTCTGCGAACCCGTCCGTTTCGATGTGCGTGTGGGTCCGCATGTCGGCACAAGTCCGGCAGTAATACTCGTACTCGACAGACGACTCGCTGACCATCCGGGTAACAGCATCGCCCTCGGGGTCGATCTCGTAGCGCTTGACGAACCCCGGGACCACCCAGTAGTCGTCCTCGGCGAGATCCATCGCTGCCGAGAGGGCTTCGTAGGCTGTCGAGTTGGTCAGGGGCGTTCCGTCCTCGCGATAGATGACGGGTTCGGTATCTGGCGCCCCCCAGTCGGTTGCCTGGACGGCGGTCTCCAGGATGGCCCGCCCTTCGGGCTGGTCGACCGGTGCTTCCGGCGGGAGATCCGGCCACCCCTCTGTGAGTGTATTCGAGGGCTCCGAGTTGAACTCCGCTCGTGGCATGACCTCCGCGTAGGGTACGTCGAAATCGCGAGCCAGGTCGTCCTCGCTCGCGACCGAAAAGGCCGCAGCTCCCAGGGCTCGTGCGTGGTAGTCAGAGTTGGCTTCGACGACGGCGATCACCACGCGGCCGAACGACCAGGGCTCGACGGTCGCCTCCTGCATGCTCTCGGGGACTGACGACTCGCCGATATCCTCGTTGGCGCAGAAGGGACACTCAAGCTCCCCCGTGGGAATGTCCCGCCAGCAGGTCGCACAGGTACTGGTGTCGTCCCCGTCATGGGCCGGGTAGTTCCCAGGTGGCCGCTCCTCGTCGCGACGGCCGCCATCGGGGTCCGAGCTCGCAGCGCCGCGGATGTCAGCAGGATCGAAATCAGGGTTGCGATCGGTCACACATCTTCTTCTACTCGTCATATCTTTTAAACCCTCGCCCACCTGGGTGAAAGTAAAACAAAACAGTTCGATAAAGGGGTGTCCTGTCCTACTCGTCGTCCGCGTCGTCCTGCAGATCCTCGAGGAACTGTTCTTTCGAGTGATCCAGATCGTACTCGTTGATCAGGTCGAGTGCTGCCAGCGCTGCACCGTCGCCGGCGATATCCGCACCCAGGAGCTGGCTGAGATGTGCTACAGCGTGATAGGCGTGCTCGTGCTCTTCGGAGCCAGTCTGAACGCACTCCAGGAAGAACCGTCGCCACGCAGTCGCTGTTCCACTCACACTGACCGTCCAGTGGGGCGGGTCGTCCGACGTCGACGACGGACGCTCGTAGTGTTCTGAGAGTTGGTCGAACAGCCGGTCGACGATATCGCCCTTCCAGACCGTGGGACGGTGCGGATCGAAATCTGCGGAGATGAGGTCGGTCCACTCGGCGTAGGACTGGAAGTCGTGGGAGAGCGAGAGCCGGACTTCCTGGGTCTCCAAGGCCTCGGTGTGCTCCCAGTCGCCGACCCGGCGGAACCGTTCTGCAACGCCGCGGGCGTTGACGGTTAGGGAGGGGAACGCATCGTCTCCGGCCGCCGACGTCGCCTTGTCGGTGTCCTGCTCGTCTGCGTCTGGCTCTCTGTACTCCTTGCCCTTCTCTGCTGGCAGTGTCGGTTGCTCTTGCGTCGACATAGCTCTGTGTCGGGAACGTTCTCTCTGGAACGCCCCTCACCCGTCAGGGGCGCAGAAAACCGCTGTCGACGGCCAGTCGGACGAAAGAGGAGCTAGAGCTGGTGGGCTTCCATCTCCTGGTCAGCCATCGCTTCGGCCTCGAAGGTCAGCAGGTGCGACCGGAGACGGGCGTAGGCACTGGCGCTGTTGCTGGCCACGCAGAAGCGGTTGGGCTGGGCATCCCGCGGATCGCCCCCGTTGTCGATCCACTCCTCCAGGGTGAATTCCCGTGCTTTCAGCTGGCCGGCGGCGGCCTCGAAGACGGTGGCGACCGACGGCGTGTCATGGTTCTGAGCGACGTAGGCGACCTCGACGGCGTCGTGGCTGGCATCGAAGCGCTCCCAGCCGTCGACCTCGGCAGGCGGGTCCTCGGCAAACTGCTGGATCTCGCGTCGGACTCGCTCGTCTTCGGCGGCCTCGCGCCAGGCCTGCTCGATATCCACGAGTTGGGACTGTTCGATTGCTTCGAGGGCCTCGGAGGGAACGCAGTCTGCTGCCCAGGCCAGCACTGTCTGGGCTTTCTGGTGTTTCACCTCGGGTTCGCCCGTCAGTTGCCCGATGTTCCGCTCGCGGGGAGACATCGAGAACACCTGGTAGCGCCAGAAGCCGGGGTCGTCTTCGCGGTCCTCGTCGCGATCGGGAGCCCACTCTTCCATCGAGATTCGGATGTCCTCGTGGTGGTGGAACCCGGTTCGGAAGCCAGCGGCACAGAGGATGCGTTCAGCAAGGTCGATAGCACGCTCTTGGTCGTCGGCAGGCACCTCGTCGGGCCGCTCGACGTCGACGTGGAACGGGAGTCCGACGTCGCTCGCGATGGCGCGCTGGAAGTCAGGTTCGAGCGGGGTGTCGGTCGTCTTCATAGATCTGAGCCTCCACCCCGTGAGGCGACAAAAAACCGACGCCGTCGTCGACTGGATCTAGAGGTACTGGTCGACAGTCTCGCCGTGCTCCGATTCGAGGATGTCCCAGTCGACGGCTTCCTGGTACTCGGTGCGGATCTCGCCGTCGACGAGCATATTGTCGGCGAAGGCTTCGACCTGAGTCTCGACGGGGGCGTCCTGCAGACCGCGCTCTCTTGCGAGATATCGAATGCCAAAGAAACTTCGACCGTCGACTGCAAGCTGCCAAAGCAGCAGTTTCCGATTCCCGTAGGTAGCCAGTTCTTCGAGCAGTGCTTCGTCGTCTGTCGTGGTGTTCACTGGTGGAATCCTCCACCCTCTCGGGGAGACAGAAAACCGCCGACTCCCCCAGCCGGCTGTCGCCGACGGGATTTTGGCTACGCTCGCCTGTCCCGGTGGCCTCCCACCACGGTTTCCCCCCGACACCACGATGGGGATCGGGTTTCGTCGTTGGAATCTGCCGGTGTGTGCTGAAAACCCCGGTTGTTCCGATTGCCTCGGGCACCGGGAGCACAGGCGGGGCCTCCCCTGCTAAGCTACGGTGGGTTCTCGTATCGAAGCCGCAGCGAGCTCCTGTCGGAGCCGGTTGGCCCCTTCAAGCGAGCGGTGTCTTTTGTTTCGAGTTTCCAGTATAAAAAATCTACTAGGAAGTGCTTAGGAATCCGCCTTCTCAGGCTGAATCCCGCGGAGTCGGTCGCTGATGTTGTCGTCGTACTCAGCGAGCAGTTGGTAGAACTCGTCGATGGTCTGCTCAGCGTCCTCGGCCTTCGCTTTGATCGTGACCTGGTCCTCGTCTCGGGTTCCAGTGCCTCGCTTGAGCCGGGCTTCCATGCTCGTTCCAATATCCGTTCGCTCGATACGCTCGACGTCGATGTCGGCTGAAGTGTCGTCGTCGGACATAGTTCTCTGACGGGAGCGCTCTCTGGAACGCCCCTCAGCCCCTGGGGGCGCAGAAAAGAGCGGTCACTGGTCGCGGTCGAAAGCCAGCAAGGACGCCTGCTCGCCGCCAGACAGCGTCGAGACGGACACCGACTCACCTTCCTTCTGGCGCTCCGAGTCCTGCCCTGCGTCGTCTGGGGCGACCTCCTCGGCCGTGTTCTCGAACGCCCCGGTCAGCGAGTCCCGGAGGTCCTCGGTCTCGTCCTCGTCGAGTTCGCGAACGCTCCCGCCCATCGGCGAGTGGGTGGTCTGCCACGCCCGCTGGTAGTCGATGGTGAGCGAGTCGCCCTGGACGATGTAGGCGTCGAGGTTGAAGAAACAGCAGTTCAGTGCTGCCATCTTTGCACAGAGCGGGTCCTTGTCCTGGCCGACAAACAGCGCCTCGGGGTGTCGCCGACCGCCGACCAGGAGCATCCGCCCGCTCCCACAGGCTGGGTCGAGGACCGTCTGTCGACCGTCGGTTTCGCTGTCGTCGACGATCCCCGAGATCCCGGCCATCATTTCGCACACGGGGTGCGGGGTGAAGTGCTGGCCGAAGGCGTCGCTGGACATCCCGTACTCTTCGTAGACGGCGCCGAGAACGTCGGCGTCAGTCTCGGCCATGCGTTCCTGAAGCTGGCCAAACGCCGTGGCGAAGAGGTCGGGCGAGCGCTGCCCCTCGGGCTGGTCCAGGTCGGCCCGCTCGCGATAGTCCTCCAGAATCTCCAGGTAGGGTTCGTCCCGGCGCTGGAGAGCGTATAGCATCAACTCGACCCAGTCGCGGAAAACTGAGTGGGCGCTGTGGCCGCGCTTGCGGATCTGTTCGAGCGTCGCAATGAGGTCGTCGACGTCGACGTGTGGAGAAGCCATCCTCTCATCCTCTCGGGAGGAACAGAAAACAGGGGAGCGCTGTGTCTTAACCAATACACCCCACAATCCCCCGCCCTCGTGTTGGTTAAGAACGGTTGCTCCATTCGTCTTTAGCTAATACTCACAGTAATACTGAATAACCGCGTATCGAAGGCGAATTGCGTCGCAGCACGCTCGCTACAACCCGAAAACACAGCTTCCAATCTTCGTGTATCGCCTGTTCTCGATAGCAAGAACATCTCAGTCGCTGGTTTCCTCGTTCTAATACTGAAGGGAATAATACCGTCGCAAAATATTATCACCAGTCTTAGCTAAAGACGAATGGAACGGTTGCTCTTATGTAGAACTACGGAAAGCCCGATAACGAGACACTGAATGATTAGCTAGGTTGAGCGAGCGATGATGCCGAAGGTGTGAGCGGCCTGTTTCAAGTCCTGCTTGGACAGGCTGCAGACCTTCCACAGCCACCGCCTGATGAGAAAAAAGATTTCTCCGCATGGAGGCGGAACAGGAGGATGTCAATCGATTTGCCCTCGGATTAGTAAGAGAAGTATCCAAAGACCGATCCAGAAGGAGAAATGCAGGACTGTGAGGGCGGTTGTTGAGAAAAAGTGGAACGACGTCGTTATCTCGATTAATTCTGAATACAACCAGAACCCAGCTAAAATTGTCAGTATGAAACTTATACTGCCGAATATCCAGAAGTCACCGAATCTGGTTTCTTGTGTCGGCCGTGACTCTGCCTGCCTCCCATTTTGTTGTGGTGTGTTCACACATACCTCCCAACCGTATAGTACATTATAGACGGTTATAAATACACCGGGGGATTGGTAGGCCGTGTTCACTGGCATTGTTTAGTTAAACATCTCGTCAGCTGATATTTACCGATTGGTTGATGTGAGCGTTCTACGCCGAATACTCGGAGACTCCCTTTCGTTTCTTGAAGCGAACAGCCGGTCGCGTGAAGCCGACGGCGAACGCCTGCATCGAGCGGCTCCGTGTTGACTTCAACAACGCCCAGCTCGATCAGCTCTCGAAATATCCCGCCGAACGCTGGCTGAGCAGAACCCATATCGCCACATTAGCGCCGGCTCAGTGTAACTATACGGTCTTTCCGCAGCTTTAGATAAGATGGGTTGATCTTAACCAACACACCTACGTGTTCCTGCTCCGGTGTTGGTTAAGCACAGCGACCGAGGTCGTACAGATCATCCAGCAGGCGCTGGAACATTTGCTGATCCGTCGGCCCGACGGGATCGAGTTTCTCGGGGCGTTTGGCGAGGACACTGGCGAAGTCCTCGTCGGGAACCCAGCCGCTGGACTTCTCTGTCGCATCCCACTCCCCGACGATCGCCTGCGTGGCGTCTTCCGTGACGTAGACGGCTCGGATTGCTGGCCGCTCGCGCAGCGGTGATCCGGTGACTTTCCGGCTGGCGGGTTTGACCTTCCACTCTAAGAGGAGCCCGGTGCGAACCTGGACTGCATACACGGGGACCTGCTCTGACGTTGGCGACTCGCGACGGCCGCCGTCGGCCCAAGATTGCGGCAGTGGTTCGGGGTCCGATTCGTCTTTCCAGCGCCACGTTCGCTCCTGACTCGCGTTCCGTGAACTGGATTGATAGGCACTACCCATAGCGGATCTCTCAGTTTCCCTGAGATGCAGAAAATCAGGCGTAGATTACGCCTATCCTAACTTTCTTGCACTTAGCGCTAGTAGGAAAGACCACGAGGACTCCCCGATGAAAACAGCCGAGTCCCCCATCCCGACCAGCGATTGTTCTGCCCCGAACCAGTGGGTCGCCCGCCAACCTGAGGGCACGCGCAACCTCGATTTCGAGACGATTCGCCAGTCCCGGTCGACGACCTGGAGCGCTGCACTTGAGGCAAGCGTCGACATTGACCGCGGCGGTCGCCTGGACCTGTTTCTAGTGGCTGTCGACGGCGACTGCCCGGCCAACTGCTCACTCGCCAAGTATTCCACTGGCGAGCATGCTGGCTGGTGTAGCTGCCAGGTCTTCCAGTCGACCGAGGTCTGCCCGCATCTGTGTGTGCTTCGCCAGCGGGCTGCTCTCGGCGATCTCTCCCTCCCGACTCGCGAGCGCTAGTGGTCCGGCAGCGCCTGTGCCTTCGCTGCTCCGCGGATCGCTTCGACGATCCGGAACAGGACTACTGCCAGCAGCAGGAACGAAACGATCCCAGCACCGTATCCGAAACGCGTCCCAGTCTGGATCGTCGCGACCAGCAGGGGCGACAGTGCCAGTCCGATGCCTGCCGAGGAAACCACCACTGCCGCGGCGCCGGCGACTGGCTCGGAGTCGCCCATCCACCGAGACAACAGGATCTCCAGTCCGATTCCACCGAGCGTTCCAACGAGCCCACCGGCCAGGGCGACGATCTGGAACTCGTTCATCGCTGGTCCCCCAGGGTGATGGCGGCCAGTGGCTGGACGTCGATGCGGCCGAGTTCCTCGTGATCGAGACACTCACAGAGCGCCTCCCTGACCGTTGCTCGCGAGCAGGGTTCGATGTCGACGCCGTTCCGGGGGTCGTCCCGGAGCTGGACGTACTCGGCGTCGACGGTCAGTCCCGTGTGCTCGGTGCGACACCAGATCGTCGCGACACCGCCTTGCGTCTGTTTGGTGCGGTACCGAGCGGCCACTGGTTCGTGGCGAAGCTCGACTAGGACACACTCGACGAAGGCAGCCACCTCCGTTGGCGAGCGAAGCGTCGGGACCTTCGCTTCGAGGGAACTCCAGGGATCGTGGTGTGCTGGTGCATCGACCTCGTCGACAACGAGATCTGCGGGTTCGCTTGCTGGCTGTGCGACTCCGTCGGCCTGGCTGTTGACAGACATCGTTCTGTGTCGGGACGCTCTTGTGGACCGCCCCTCACCCCCTGGGGGCGCAGAAAATCGCTGTCAGGGTCATCTGGCGACCAGTACTACTCTGAGGGTCTGCTATGAACAGCCTCAAAACCGTATTTCACATTGTAGAACAGTGAATGACCCAACCAATTTGTGTACCATTGGGTTGATAGTGAATTTCACGAGAGAAGGTCTCTGGTATGCTCATGCTCGTACGGTGTTTTTATGAACTCGAAACGTAACAATCTCAGCAGTGACTAACCCTTGCAACTAGAACTGATCCGATGGATTGGAGTCGGACTCGTTGTCTTCTCCCTTGTTCTAGCGATGGTTGATTCGTCTCGCCAGTCCAATGAAACGACCGTCATGTTGTTCATGGCTGGGAGTGGTGTTCTCCTCCTGGCGGGGATCGGATACTTTGCTCCCGACTTGCTACTCAGACTGGCGTTCGTGTTCAATATCGGTAGTTGGCTCTTCTATGTGGCTGCGCTCGTCGCGCCAGTCTATTTCGCCAGTCGAATCTTGGTGATGGGATGATTCCAGCCAATGTGCCTCTCCTTCAGTTATCATTGCTCCTCGACTACGTGCCCACTTGGTTGGGACCGCTACTGCTCGCTGCTGGACTCATTCTCGTAGTCGTGACGTTCGGATCGTTCTCGATTGCTGGTGAATCACGTTCAGTCACACTCACCGGTGTGATGTTGCTCTGTGCGTTCGTCGGCGGCGGGTTGATGCTCGTTCCGTTCTATATGCGTCGGACGTACATTTTCGCCGCTGGGCTATTGCTTGCCGGGCGGTGGATAGAGGGTGTCGCCGCGACGCGATTAGTAAGCAAGATAATCCGGTTCGTGAGTGGGACAGGGTCGGGTAGTCTCTCTGCGACAATTAGGCGCCGATTCCGCCGTGCAGCGATCATCGTTGGGGTGTTACTGATTGCCGGTTGGGCTGCAGTATGGGTGCTGGTACTCGGGCCAGTCGTCGTTTCTCAAACGTACGATCTTACGCTTATCTGGACGCTCTTGGTCGGCTTACTCTCCGTTTTCGGACTGGGATTCAAATTCTCATCTGTTGACTCTCGAATTTACTCGGTTGAACCACGTTTCATTCCAATGGTTATTGGGCTGATTCTGTCAGTTACCGGGGCACAACTGTACAACTTCGAGCTGTTTGAACAAGTTCTCTCAGCGGGAGCAGTCGAACTTTCAATCTCGGCGTTGGATCCGATACTGTTGCTCGCAGGCAATGGAATCTATGTATTGGGCTACTACTGGTCTGCCCGCAGACGATTACAAGAGCTCAAGTGATGAAGTAGCCTGTACAACAACCAGAGTCGTTGTGACGTAATTTTCAGATTAGACCGATCAGCCGTATTTTAATACTTAGTAATACTGTACCGATCAACCTTCGTCTTACCAGCGGCCGTTGTAGAAGCCCCTAGTCGAGGATGTGATTCTGGAGACGCTGGAACCAGAGCCGAATTGTCGTTGTCGAGAGATCGGTGGCCCCGCTCAGAGTTTCCTGCGTGATCCGCTGGTCGGCGTTCCGACTGGCGAGATACACCGCGCCAGCTGCGATTCCCACCGGATTCCCGTTGATCTGGGCCGACTCGGTGGCCTGCTCGGCTAGCTGGCTCGCGCGCTGTTGCACGTCGTGGGGCACCCGTCGGGGAACGTCCGAGCAGACTTTTGGGACCCAATCAACGGGCAGCGTGACAGGAATCGGGAGTTCGAGATTCGCCTGAAATGCCCGGTAGCAGGTCCAGATATGCCCTTCTGAACACCGAGCGACCTCGGCCACGTCGCTCATGCGAACGACGCCGTTGCACCGGCCAGCAGCGTACACGGCGGCCGCTGCACCGCCTTCGATCGACCGCCCGTGCAGGAGGGTGGCGTCTTGGGCCTGCTGGAAGAGCGTCGCGGCCCGCTCTCTGACCGCGTGAGCCTGTTCGAGGGCGCTGACCATCCGCCGGATCTCGCCAAGTCCGTGTGCGAGGTTCCGATCGCGCTTGCTCTCGAATTTGGACTGGCTGTGGAGTCGCCGCTGTCGAGCAAGTCGCCGGCGCCGACTCGCGGAGATGTCAGACCTGTCGGCAGCCCCGATGGTTGTCGAGAGGCCCCGGTCGTGGCGCAGGACTGTTCGGGGAGCGCCGGTTCGCTTGCACTCCTCGTCGTTGTACGAGCGCCACTCGGGGCCGTGGTCGACGGGCTGCTCGTCGACGACCAGGCCACACTCCGGACAGTGTGTCTCCTGGCCGCCCGTGGCCAGGCTGGCGCCACACTCGGGACAGTTCTGCGTCGATGCGTCGAGTCGTGTCTGGACACGCGAAGACATGGAGAATCGCTCCTCTACCCGCCTCGGGAGTCAGAAAACAACCGCGTCACTGCTGGTCAGGCGTCGGGAAGCTTGCCGTCGGGGCGGGGCACCAGCCCCTCGCGAATCTCGATATCGACACGCCGGAGGTGCTTGCACCGATCGGCGGTGTCGGGACAGGTACACGTCTCCTCGAGGACGTCGACCTCGTAGCGACTGTCCGACGCCGAGTGGACCTCGTACACACCGGGCTGTTCCAAGAAGGCGACGTCGATAGACTCGCGCTTGGCCCGCTTGGTCCGTGGCTCGTCTTCGGAGCGGACTGCGAAGGGGTCCTCGGCTGGGTCGGTGATACCGCCATCGTCAACGCGGGCCTGCGCGACACCCCCGTCGGCCACCGCTCGGCGCGGCTCGCCGTCGACGTGCATCCCGAACTGGTCGTCCAGGGCGCCGGCGTCGATCCACTCGGGGATGGGTCGCTCGCCGGTCGCGAAGGCGACCCGCTTGCGGTGCTTGCACTCCTGGTCGGGGTTGTACTGTTGCCAGGGACACTCGCACGTTCCCTGGTAGGTGTCGACGAGATACTCCGAGCCAGAACTGGAGTTGACCAGGAACAGACCGGGTGCGTCCCGCACCCGACCGATGGAATCTAGGACTGTCATCACCTCGGTGAGTGCGGCGACGGTGCGTTTGTCCGGGCTAGCCTCCTCGACGTCGATCTGCGTAGTGTGGGTGGTAGCCATGTGTTGCAGGCGGGACGTCCTCGTTGGGACACCCCTCAGCCACCGGGGGTGCAGAAAATCAGCCCGGAATCTGCTCACCTGATTCGGCTTCTTCTCGACGAAGCTCCCGCGCTCGCATCCGCAAGTTCGATTGCACTGGTGTGCGGTTCCGGTGCTGGTTCTCGTAGGCGAGATACTGCTGGACGGTCTCGACAGAGTGCATACAGCGAATCCCGGCTATGATCGGCTGGAGGTGGTCGCCGTCCAACAGCCGCTCGGGCGGGAGTTCGTCGAGGATCGCGTCGCGATCGTCGCTCATCGCCGCCCCTCCGGGCGCTCTTGCATGTGCTTGCGAGCTAAGGAGAGTCCCTCGTCGAGTGTCTTGCAGGACCCGATCAACTTCCCAGCCCGCCGAAGCACCCAGCCCTGGTCCGTCGACCGAAGGAGCAGCGCCGCCGTCGTGTCGGGAACGTGCCAGCCGATCATGTTCCGCGTCCGGGCTTGGAACTCCCACTGGCCTACGGTAGCGTCGATCGCCGCCTGCTTCTTGTCGATCATCGCCTCCGACCGTCGGCCACCGGCGCCGAAGTCGCCCAGCGTTGCGGTCCCCTCCGAGCTCATTCCGGGGCCTCCTGTTGGGGCCAGCTGGCGACCGTTGCTTCGATGGCGTCGACGATCGTCGCGACGCGGGCCTCCAGCGGCGCCGTCTCGTCGAGGTCGACGTCCAGGACCGTCCGCAGTTCCAGTACGTCCGGCAGATCCAGGATCTCCGAGTGCCGGGCGACCGCCCGCAGGACCACGGCTTCGAGGTCGTGGTCGCTAGCGTCTTCGCGAGCGCTCCTCGCGATGGACTCGATGAACGCCGAGTGGTTCTGACACGAGACACCCACACTGCCGGGTCGAGACTGGTTTCGAGACATCCTCTCACCTCCAAGGAGGCACACAAAACCCGGGGGAGAGAGCTAGTCTGTCTGTAACGGTAGGAAACCGACGAGCTGTCAACCCCTCTTACAGCCAGTTAGAACTGACATATTCCAGCGTGACATCCTTTTGATCGAGATACTCAGACATTTCGTGGACGATGTCGCCGACTTCGCGTGCAGCGAGCGTCTGGTCTTTCTGGAAGAGAACCCCTGGACTCTGAGAGAGGTCCATCTCGGTAAAGAAATCATCATCCTGGGTCAGAATCAGCCGATTTCCGGCCGTCGCGTAACTGGCGATAGCGGTATCAGAACTACCGACACCAAGTTCGGAGACGTCTCGAATCCACTCCACGTCGTGACCGAGCTTCCGGAGATACGTGACCGTCGCACGCTCAATATTCTCGTCGGCCAAAATACGATACGCCATCAGTCCCGGACGTCGTCAGGATCGGTGGTCAGGTGTTCGTGCTCTTCGATCGCTGCCTCTCTGTCGGCTTCTACGACCTGCATCTCTTCTGGGTGATCGTAATAATACGTGAGTGCACGATACACATCTGCGACATCAATATCATGGCGGTCAGCGACAGTTCGGGGACTGAGACCACGGTCTTCGATCTGTGTCTTGATGAACTGAACCGTGATTCGTCGTCCCTCTAGATGTGGCTCGTCATGGAGTTCACGAACGATCTGACGTGCCACTTGACTCATATTATTCTGTACACTCCGTCGGTACTTGAATTGCAGGCTTCAGAATATCAGCTACTGTACCAGGGGGCCACAATCGAGGGAGTTCTCTAACTGGTATTCAACGGCGGGAACCGAACCGACCCTCCGGCCCCGACGGCGTGGCTCACCGGCTCGAAAGGAACCGTGAGACTCCGAAGAATGTACTCCTCGCCATCGTACACGAAATTGAGTGAGGCTGTTCCCTGGGACTCGTACCCGCCGTCGCCGTGCTCGAAGACTGCCGTGAACCCACAGGACCGGAGCGTGGTCTGGCCGTCGCCCTTTGCGAGATCGACATCGTTGTGTGGCACATCTTCGAACCACTGAACAGCCACGTTCCGGGCCGCCTGCCGATCCGCCTCCAGAGCGTTCACCAGACTTTCTTTGACAGTTTCTGGTAACATATTTTCCCACTTCAACAGGAATATAAAATAAAAATATGGATTAAGTTATCGCTTAGAACACTGCGTAATATCTGTCTGCGACCGGTCGACGGCCGTGTCGGACTGCTCTGGGTCCGCCCCTGGACACTGCTCGTAGCCCGCAACTTCGCGGAGCGCTCGCTTGTCTCGCCCAGCATGGACAGCGCAGGGATGCCCGCTGGGCCGGCGACACTGGCTGCCGACGTCGGCGCCACAGGCGGGGCAGTCGACTTCCAGCGCTGGATCTCGCTCCCACTGCTCCCCGCAGGTCGAACACTGGACGGTCACTCTGACCACCGTCCGAGCGTTGACTGCTCGCGAACGCGCTTGACCGGGCAGAGAAACCGCCACTTGAACCGCTCGCGAACGCGCTTGACCGGGCAGAGAAACCGCCACTTGAACCGCTCGCGAATCGGCTTGTCCTCACGGTTGCTCGCTTGCCCTGGCTCCCGATACCCGGTACAGGTCCAGCCTTTGTCTCGGAGGGCCCGAACCATCGCGCCGTCGAAATCGGCTCGCACCCAGGTCAGAAGGAACCTGATACCGCGGTCCTCGTGGTCGCGAACGAAACGCTCCTGGGAGCGGGCCAGCGCTGCCGAGGCGAGGTTGGGCATCCGGACACCGAGACAGATCCGGGCGACCTCAACGATCGTGTCGCCGGCGACGACTTCGCTGTCGACAACGGGCTCGTCCGTCGACGGGAGGACCCGGCGGGCTGTTGGCCGAATGCCTCGTGGCAATGCCTCGACGTCGACGGGTTCGGGACGCAACTGGCCGTCGACGCCGTACCGGATTCGCTTCTTCGAGATCAGCGGATACCGGTACGTAATCGCGCCGACGAGCGACTCCTGGAAATACAGCCCGTGGTGGGCGAGGTTGACCGACGGCAGCGAGTCCATGTATGAGTGGTGGGCCTCGTAGACGGCGGCTGCGGTCTCCCGGTTGATCGGGGCGACGTCGACGTGGTCGGCGAATCGAACCCCCAGCGGCACCGTGAACGGGTCGCCGCCCGCATGAATCGGACAGGTACAGCTCGTCGACGGACGATGCTGGAACGACTGCGTGGGTGGGTGAGTAGCCATCCTCTCACCCGCCGGAGGAACAGAAAACCACCCTGTGAGTTACTGTGAGGACTGTTTCGGAGCGACGAGAACCGCGCTGTCTGGCCCCTCCAGCAGCATCCCATCATCGCCCAGGAAGTACAGCGTGTACCGCTCAGGCGTGTACCGGTGGCCGTCGACGAGCGTTGCGAGCGCTCGCGACAGCAACCGCGCCGAGAACAGTGGTCGCCCGGAGGGGAACGTGAGTCGTCCGGATTCCAGTGGCTCCCAGGCGTCGAACCGGAACCCAGCTGGCGGCGTGTATGTTGCCCGGGAGACGGCGACGAGATACTCCTGCCCGTCGACGACCTTGCCGGTGGAACGGCCACGACCCAGGCGGAGCTGGACGAACCCGTCACACTCGTCGGTCACTTCGTCCTGCCAGGAAATCGGGGTCGGGGCGTCGGCGTTGGGCACCGGCGGCCCTTGGACTGCCTGCTCCCGAAGGTGGGTTTTGGCCGCTGCTTCGCTCTCGAACTCCTCGCCGCAAGTACAATGAAATTCCTCGTCCTCGACATAGTAGCCGTCGGTGTCCTCGATTCGGACTGTATCGCCCTCCCGCAATTGGATACGGTCGACGTACCGCCAGGAGTACGCCGCCTCGATCTCGTGGTCGCCGGCGAGCGTGATGAACTCGAAGCCGCCGGAGTAGTCGTGAGCCGTTTCCTCGGTCGGAGTGGAACTGTCTGTCGACATCCTCTCACCCTCTGGAGGAACAGAAAACGGGGCTGGCTGCGTTGTAACCAACACACCCACAGGAACCCGACCCAGTGTTGGTTAAGACCAGCGCCGGAGGTCACTCTGTGCGTCTGTCTGTCCCAGGAACGATAGCCGATCGGAGTCGGGGACACGAACCGCCTCGCCGTCGCGAGTGACGTACTTGTTGAGGTATCGGTAGTCCGCTTCCCGATAACTTCCGTCTTCGTTGGTCGCGGCCTCCGGCGAGACGTACACGATGCTGAACGCGGGCAGGCCGAACGATCGGGTGCGAGAGACCTGAAGGACCATGCCGTCGCCAGGGCTATGGCACTCGAGAAGGTCTCCCCGATGCAGTTCCTCGTCGAGAGGTGGCCGCTCACACTCCGCTCGCGTGAGCTTCTGGCCGTCGTAGCTGGCCTTCCACGGCTTGAGCGGGTCCAGATCCTGATCGGGACAGACCCGTGCCGTCGTGTCGTCGAGCAACTCGACGACGAAGGGGTACTGGCTGCCAAAGTGGTAGTCGTAATCCGGAGACCGTCGGGCTCGCTCGACGTGTGTCTCGACTGCCTCGCTGGCCATCTCTCGGCTCGGGAACAAGCCCTGCCAGGAACAGTGGTGGTCAGCACAGACGGCCAGGAATCCAGTCTCGGTGGATCTGATCGTCTCTCGATCTAGCGGCGTCCCGACGCGAACGTCGGCTGCCCGTTCGATGTGACGCCCTCGTGGACTACACATCTTGGCCTCCCTCGCCGCCGTCGGTCGCGAGGCTCGTCTGCCTCGTGGCAAGGAATCGTTCGGGGACGTCTTCGAACGCTTCCAGGCCTGCCTGCTCGGTGCCGTCGACGTCGACGCTACTGTGGTCTGTTTGCCACGAGGCACGTTTGCGCTCGAAGCCCCCGTCGAAGGCTGAGAGTTCCGATTCTCTGGCGGGCGTGGCGGCTGTGTCAAGGTCCTCAGCCCGGTCGGAGAGCCACGCCATCTGGTCGAACATCCCGTCGAACTCCCGCTCCTGGAAGGGGAACCGGACAGTCGCTTTCGGCGGGAGCGCTCGGTACGTCTCGCGATCGGTCCGAATGGCGGTCGGCCGTCCGTCGAAAATCTCGCGCTCGCAAAGCGCATCGACGTAGTCACTGCCTGCCAGTACGACCAACTCCCGGCAGGGCGACTCCTGTTGATCGGCGGCAAACGGGCGGCGAAGCCAATCGCCCAGAGCCGAGTGGACACGAAGCGCCCACTGATCTAGACGGGTTGCGACTCGGTCTCCCGACGGGAGCCGGTAGTGTGGTTCTCCGTCGATCGGTTCGCCCCGCAGGTCCTCGACCGTGGTGTCGTAGGGAGCGACCGTCTGGCGGGGCAGCAACACGCCGTGTTCGGCGGAGAGGACGCCCCAGGCGTTTGCTCGTCGGTCGGCGGTTCGTGCCCACTGGACGGCCGCTTTGGCGTACTTGCGCTTGACCGCAAAATACGAGGACGTGTAGAGGTTGCGAGCGTCGGCTGGATCGTCGGTTTTCGCGTCGCCGCAACCGATGAGTACGAAGCGGCCGCGGGTTCGTTCTGTCTGCGTGGTGGTCATCGTTGACTCCCTCACCCCGTCAGGGAGTCAAAAAACCGCTACTAGAGGCTGTTGGCGGTAAACTAACGTGCGAGATACAGAGGTTCTACGCAGCACGACGGCCCGTCTCTTTCAGAGACGCTCTACTGACTCAACTGCTCAGTGTGCGTATCAATCACAGACCGGTTTTTCGAACACCGGTTCGGGATCGGTTACATGGTTTGGGTCACATACCCGGATAGCACCGTCATCACGAACAAAAACATCCCATTCATTCACGGAGAAATGGAGAAGGTTCGGCGTACCGTCAGGGCCTGTGAGCAACTTGTCTATCGATTCTAAGTCGATCTCGTCGGACAATGGGTCAAGTTCTATCGGGCTGATGCCCTCGGCTGCTGCCACCGCTTCGATAATTGCCAGAGACGGGGGGCGTCCGCGTTCACCCTCAAACCGTGTCCCTACTACGGGTGTGCACTCACAGACACTCTGCTCGGTCATGATAGACAAAACGTGTAGCGGGTGGTATTTGTTTTTTAGGGAGAAAGAATAGCAAGGAGATAGTTGAAGACACGTTTTGGCTATTACGTGGTCGGTTTAAGCGGTCGGTGAGCAGCCTGTACTGACCGATTCAAGCGGCCTCTTTCTGGCAAGGATTTCATGCGAGATACGCGCCCTGTATGCAGCAAGTCCACCGAGACCTGTCACGGACCGATGGTTTCAGAAACCAATGCTAGCTGGCCTCAGTATTCGGCCTTCGGCGTCAGCCCCTCCCGGTATTCGATTCGCTCTCGCTCATGCTGATCGCGATAGGCGAGTGTCTGGCCGTTCTCGTACTCGATGACGATGGCGTCCTCCAGAGCCTCCGCAGTCGCCCGGCTGCCGTCGACAGCCCAAACGGGGTCCATCGGCTCGCTCTCTAGCGGGCTTCGAGCGTCTCCGCTGCTGGGCCAGACGCCCTTGTCCTGCCAGAATCGCTTGATCCACTCCAGGCTCTCGCGAACCGTCTCCCGGATCGAGAGATGGTCAGCCGTGCCGTAGCCGTGGGGCGTAAAATACTCGCCGTGTAACGCCGCGAGATGGATACCATTCCAGTCGACGCCGACGATATCGGCTGGCTCCTCGCCGGTGACACGCGGCTGTGTCAGCGCCTCCATGGCCTCGTACTGTTTCGGGGGACTCGCCCCCAGTAGATGCACTCGCCGGCCCCGCCAGTCGACGATATCTATGTACTCCTGGGCGGTCTGGTCGGAGTAGCCCAGCGGGTACCCGAGTACGATGTCCTCGTCGATCTCGTCGATAGCCTCTCGGCACTTCGGGACGACAATAATCTCCGTCTCCGGAAACTTCCGTGTCAGCTCCCGTGCGGCCTTGTTGTAGCGTCTGGCCTCCTGGCGATCGTACGCATCGCCGAGTATCCCGACCGACGGCTCGTAGGTCTCGAACCGCTCGATGTACCGGTCCAGGTCGGGATTCCGAAAGTCGTTGTCGAGGATCTCGACCGGGATGTCGACGTTCCGGAGCGACGATTGATAGGAGTAGTCCTCGCGAACGCCGACGGCGAATCCCCGCGCGTAGGCGTCGATCACGAAGGGCTCGCGATGGAGGAATCCGACGTAGTCTGCGTGCTGTGCGTCGCCGATGGCCGTCGCTGACCAGGAGTGGATCGCCTCGGAGGACATGGAGTATCGCGCGCCACTATCGGGCGCGCCCAGCTGGCCAGCGCGCCACAAAATCCCACCCTGGTGGTTACTCGTTTTCGACGGCGTCGATGAGATCCGCTGCTGTCGAGGAGATCCGATCCAGGCGGTCCCGCAACGTCTCGGCTGCGTCCCCATCCCAGGCAGCGAGATAGAACGCCGAGTTGTCCGGGTCCAGCCCGAAGTGTCGACTGACGATGTAGGCGACGGCCTCGGCTTCGACCTCACGCTTGTCCCGTTCCGTGTCGTCCTGGACGTCGAAGTGGAGCTTGGCGTGGGCGAACTCGTGGATCAGCACGCTCGCGACTGCTGCTCGGTTGTCCTGATGCTTCACTTCGACCACAGGATTGGTCGTCGTCACGCTTCGGCGCGTGCAGACCCCCTTTGCGGCTCCGTGGTCCCACTCGTCGGACTCGACAAGTTGGGCGTCGACGCCGATTTCGTCGGTCCCAGCCAGAAGGTCTTCGACGAGTCCCTCCGGGTCGCCGTGGGTCTCTGTCTCCAGTTCGGGGAGTGGCTCGCCCTCGGTCTGGGAGATGTCGAAAACGCTAGCTGGCCGGAACCCGACCAGTCCGCGGGACCACTCGTCCGGGTCGGTCTCGTCGTACTCGCAATCCGTGTTCTCGTGGTACGACGGCGAGTTCCCGCACTCGGGACACTTGTTCGTGATGATGGGCGCCCAGATCCAGATGGCCGACTCCCCTTCCTGGACGTAGCGATCGAACTCGTTCTTCCAGGTGTTGTACCCCGCAACGCGGGTCGCGTTGGGACACTGCATCTTGATGAGCAGCGTGTTCCGGGCCGAGTAGTCATGGAACTTCGACTGGACGTCCAGCCAGCGCTGGAACTGCTCGCTGGCCTGGGCCTCGTCGGTGAGGTCAGCGAGGTCCTCGACCCACCCGTTGAGGCGCTCGCGCATGTCGTCGGCACGGCTGTCCGAATCGTCGAAGGTAGTGGTCTGCTGGCTGTGCTCCTGGTCGGGGAGGTTGCTCTGTGTCGTCGACATGGTTCTGTGTCGGATCGCGCTCTCGGGCACGACCCCGCACCTCCCCTGGGGGGCAGAAAATCCCGCTGCTGTACTGCTTGAGGGAGCTGGCACAGGCTGTCAGAGAGCAGCGCTGTTTTCAGAGCTACTGGGACGAACCAGCTGATCAGTAGGTGTGCGCATCCACCAGAAGCGACTTGAGCTCTAAGATCCAAGAAAAGATATGGCGTGGTTAGCAGAGGGACTGGTTTCGCTGTTCTTTCTGGTTCTGATCGGCCAGTATACCTATCGGGAAGCCAAGAGGGAAGGTCGGTCGTCGCCTGCACTCCGAGGAGTCTTCTGGATTGCGTTTGGTGTCGTCGGTGTCGTTCGCTACCTCGTCCATATCCAAGAACAAGACCCGAAGAAACTGGGATGGGTCGGGCTTTCGGCGCTGCTCTTTACGCTGTGGGCCATCAGAACCTTCGGGATATGGGGGCTGAGCGGTGGGTTCTATCTCTGGGGAGGGCTGTTCGCCGGGTTCTTTGTCATATACTGGCAGTTTAACCTTGAACAGGATAGAGGGGGCATAGATGACTTATCTTCTCCAAGTACGGCTGTCGAGTAGTACCGCTGTACTGACCTCTGAAGAGATGAAGAAATCAGTAAAGATTCCGTTGTTTTCTTACTCGCTTTCCGCTGATTCCCACCCCTTGTGGAAGTACGCCAGCGCGGTGTTGGACTCGAACAGTTTGCCCGACGGATCGTGACAGATCACTCCGGCCTCTGGAATGAACGAGACCGTCCCCTCGTCGGCTAGTCGCTGAACAATATCGCGGGCTCGTTGCTCGTCGACCTTGAAGGTATCTGGCCGCTGTCGGTCTCGGTCCTGTGCGATTTGTCGGCGCTCGAAGCGTTCGTAGTCTGGTATTGCAGGGTCCATTGTGCTCACGAGGGTTGGCCCTCACCCGCCAGGGGCGCAGAAAATCGGCTTAACCAACAGACGCGACAAACGGGTCTCAGCGTTGGTTAAACACACCACCGCTTCCGGAGAAAACCACCCACTCAGCTACTCTTCGGGCATTTTCGGCGCGATAATGAATTGACAGGCTCCGTCTGCGTCGGGGAACTGCGACTTGACGACCAGCGGCAGTTCGTCTCCGATATGGAGAACACGGTTGGCCCCGCTGGGCAGCCCCTTGCTTACCGATGTGGCCAGATCGGCGTCAAAGGCTGCCTGGACGTCAGCGGGGTCGAATGCCACCAGATCGGTCGCCTCGCGCCGGTAGACCATGCTGTCGGTGTCTCCAACAGCCTCGAACCGGAGTTCGCCGGCGTCGGGGTCGACGGTCAGATCGAAACGATCGTTGGCCTTCTTCGCCGCCCTGAGTGCGAATTTGAAGTCTCCCTGGTCGAAGTGCGCCGTCGCTGGCAACTCCACGGGCGGAATATTCGGTGGGTTGCGGAGCAACTCGACTGGTTCGAGGTCTACAGTTCGGGAAATTCCGTTGATCGTGATCTCCAGCGCTCCACTTGCGGCTTTGAGAGAGAACTGTACGAGGTCGTCCGGCTCCCCGATCGAGAGTGCTTCCCGGACTCGGCTGACAGTCACCCCCAGCGTCCCCGGACCCGCCGTGAACGTCTCGAAAGAGTCTCCGTCGACACTCAGGTCAACCATCAGGTGGTTCATGACGTCGCCCGCTCTGATCGCGAGCGTCGACGTCGACACACCAACTCGAACCTCGTCCGCAACCGCCCCGGCGGCGGTGAAGATCTGGTCGAACACCTGGATCTCGCCGCTGATCCGGAGATGGCGGGGCGCATCCAACGTGAACAGAGATGACGATTCCTGGAAACAAATATGGTGTGAGTTCCCGTGAGATGAGTATATGCATTTCCCACCAACTCTTCGTCTGGTTATGAGGCGCCCGATGGACCCCGTGTAACACACAGTGGGGTATCTCTCTAACTGAGAGACTCCACTGGTTATTTTTGTAAATCGGTCAGACACCGTAATTGATGCCCTCCACGTTGCGACGTACGTTCCTCGGGACAGTCGTATCCGGTGCGGTCGCCGGTATCGCCGGTTGCTCCTCGTCCTGTCCAGACACCGACACACCGGAGCCGTCACACACCGTCGGGACGGCCGACGGGTCGGCGTTCGAAACAATCCCCGATGGCGTGTGGCCGTCACCGAGGTTCGACGCGGCGAATACAGGGTACACTCCAGTGGAGTCTCCGTCACCGACGCCGTCAGTCCAGTGGCGGTCGACTATCTCCGTCAGTTCGGGAGACGAGACTGAGCGGCTGACGAGTGGACCGATCGTCGCCGAGGAGACGGTCATGGTAGCCACCAGAGCAGGGCTGTTCGGCCTGTCGCTCCGTGACGGCACCGAACGATGGCGCCGCGACCTCGTGCCGGCGGCCGTTGAGTCAGCACACGGGTACGGCCAGAACCTAGCGTCCCCGATCGTTACGGACGAGACGGTGATTTGTCCGACGGCCGACGGCGTCATCGCCCTCGACATCGCGGACGGGAGCACTCTGTGGCGTGCGGACAACGTGACAGGTGCGGGGACGCCGGCGCGAACCGGTGAGGGGGTAATCTGTCCGACAACGGACGGGCTAACGATGGTAGATACTCGTGACGGCAGTCCACGATGGACGGCCTCAGTCGACGCCAGGGACCCAGCGGTGGCCGACGACACGATCCTTGTCGGCGAGGATCGGACGGTCGCTCTCGACGCTGAAACCGGCCAGCGCCGGTGGACCGTGCCGACGGGCACGAATGAGCACGCCGTCGTCGCGGACAGGACGGTGTATCTCAGCACGGGGAACGATCTAGTCGGTCGAGCGCTGTCGGACGGCTCCGAACAGTGGCGGATCGATCGTGGTCGGTTCTTGGCCCCGCCGGTCGTCACGCCCGAGAGCATCTACGCGGTCGAATCACCGGGCGAGGCCGGCGACGCGACGTTCGCGTTCGACCGGGCGGCCGACGGGAAGCCGACGCCACGGTGGTGCTCGCAGGTCGGTAGCGGTGCCGTGACCGCTGCCGCCGGCGACGGCCTGTTCACGCTCCAGTCAGCCGGGTTGGTCGCGTTCACGAGTGACTTCGGCGACGCCACCTGGCGATACCCGCTGCAGGACGGGCTACAGCCGCCGGCGGTGCTTGACGATGCCTTGGTAACAGTTTCGCCCGAAGGTGTCGTCGCAGCGCTCGGAGGTGACTGACCGTGTGGCGTCCCTCATCACGGAGCGGGGGACCGCTGGCCGTCGTCGGCGCGCTGTGTCTGCTCGGCGCGATGCTCCCGCTCGGGGTCTGGCCTGCCCCCCCGGCCGGGGGATTCGTACGTGTTCGACCCGGCGCCGTTCAGCGCGGTCTGGGCACAGCGTGTCGTCGTCCCGGCGTTGACCGTCAGCGCGAACGTGTTCGTCCTTGCCGGGCTGTACGCACTCTACCGACGCGACGGCCCAGCGATGCCGGACTGGCAACGTTGGACCGCCCGGGTGACGCTTCTAGTGGCTCTCGTCTGGCTGTTCGGGACCGCTCTAGTCACGTCAGCTGGCCCGAACGACTTCGTCGGCGGTGTCTACGGTGGGCTGCTGGCTGTGCTCTCTCTGATAGTCATCGTCCCGGGACTCGTCGCCTGGGGCGGGGGCTATCTCCGGAGCGGACAGGTGCGACTCGGCGCCGCCCTTGCCGGCGGCCCGTCGTTGACGGCCCTTTACGTAGGTATTTCGCTGTCCGGCGTCGACTTCGACCCCGCCGGCGGACTTCTGCTTGCCGTACCGACGGCCGCGATGGCGGCCTTGGTCGGATACGACCTGTTGGTCGTGACTGCGTCGCCAATCAGCGGCGGGCACACCGAATCATAGTAGTATCGTAATCAATTTCAGCTTGTCATAGGAACTACGATGTGGTCCCCGCAGATGATTGCTAACGCTGTTGTCCTCCAGTCAGGTGTTACACTACAGTACGGCGCGACTGATCCAGTCGGGATGGTACTCACTGTTCTTCTCGTGCTGGCGATCAATGTCGTGATCTACTCTTTCAAGAAAATTCGAGACCGATATTTAACCGGCGATGAGTGAAGCCAACAACGCCTCGGATCCTGCTCTGGCCTGTTGGTTCGAAATTAGACTGCTCGTTCGTCGCGTTACTGCCCCGCATCATATTGGGCTGGATCGGACTCGTCAGTAACAGAACGTACAAGCAGCATGATGAACAGACGAGTACGAATCAGAACCCATCAAACTCGAGGGTAGCAATACCGACCGTGTAGCGCCCCGGACGGCCGAGTACGACGGTCAGACTCACTCCCGTGAGTCCGATAACTATGTAGCTGTAGGATGGATCTTCGTCAGCATCCACATCCACCGACGCATACAGTTCCCTCCGATCGTCGACAGTATATATACACGACCCCTGGAGGTGGTCAAACCGGTAGCCCTGCTGGGGTCGTCCCTCCGAATATAAATTACTAACATCGATCATCCGTTTGTTGATACCGTATGCCCTCCATCCTTGAGAACCCGCTCGCGCACTACGGCTTCCCAGCCATCAACGCTGTCGTCATCACAGCCATCGCGTTCACGTTTCTGGACGGGGCCATCAGGTGGGCAGCACTCGGCATCGCTGCCCTCGAGGTCATCGTCGTACCGCAGATACTGAAACGCGCTGCGTGAGCACGACTGTCGCTCTGCCCGAAAATGCCTACCATACCAGTCGAAAGACGGGGACCTCCGGCACACGCTCTGCGGCGAGGTGGATCATGAGTCCAGTCAGTCCGAGTGTGATCGCGTACGGGTTCGGTGCGGTCTTCGGTATCCTCGCGGTCGTCTACTTCGCCCGCGATATTCTGCTATCCCTCTCGGTTACGTCCAAACTCGCCCTACTGTACGCGGGTTCGCTGTCACTGTTGTCCGTCGGTGTATTCGGGGACGGAGCCGTCTCACTCGTCGGCTTCACAATCGGTGGCGCCGGATACGCCGTCTCGTCGTTTTACCTCGTGAAGTGGTACAATTGGCAGCGGATCGGCCGGTTCGCGATCTCCGCAATCTCGGCGGTGCTGTTCGTGTGTCTGGGCTGGCTGCTGAGTTCGGGTGTCCTCGCCGGCGGGATCGAACTGGCCGGTACGGCCGGAGTGGTTCTCGTTGGCGCGGCCCTAACACTCGCCGCTGTCGACCGTAACGAAGGCGAGGTGGTACGGTACGAGGTGACGATCGCCGAGACGATCGAGACACGGACCGATCGGATCGGTACCGTCGAAGTCAGGAACGAGAGCGGGTTGTTCAGACACGCGTTCGAGTTGCCGAGTTTTCGCTGCGTGGTGGGGAACGGAAAGGCGGAACAGACGATCCCTGTCAGAGTGGGTTCGGTCGTCGACTCAGGCGCGTCGGCAACTATCGGTCCCAGCGAGAGCCGGGACGCCCCGATCCGGATCGAGTGGCGAGCGGTCGAAAAGCGACTCGAAGAGGCCGAACTCCCATCTCGCGATTCATACGAGGCATCCATCGCTGGGGAGGACACACACAGGCTCACCACCGAAGCTGGAGAGACGATCACCGTGGAGCTCTGTTGAGTGCGATCTTCCACTAACAGCGAACCCACCGCCAGGTCGCCGAACCAGACACCCTACAGCGGAAGCGGATTCGCGACCACGGTACCCGCCGTCGCGATTATCGACGGTTTGGCCAGCGGTTGGCTAAGCATCGCTTGTCGTCGGTAAACCACAATGAATCAGGATTTTGGTCTGAGATATCACCCAATCACAGGTCCGGGGTCCAGTTCTGACCGTCCTTCGGGCCGGCGACCGTGGCACCGGCCGAGCACGCTTTCGGAAACAGCAGCTTTCTCAGTGCCTTCTCGACCATGCGGTCGAGCATTGTAGAGTCACCAGTGTACCTTAGCTCGATCAGCGAGTAACTCACCGCACAGGGTCGACCTGTGATCTTGCGGACAGTATGTCAAACTTTTATTTTACGAGGTGTCAAACTGTCGACCACGCTGAGATGGTGATTGACGATATCTTTGGACTTATTCTGGATGTGATACTAGAATTTGTCCCCAATATAGTATGGAAGCTTCTGTTTTTATTGCTCGGTATCACAACGATGGCAATCGGTACGACCATGCTTGATGAATCACCGCAAACAGGCGGAGGGTTGATACTCGTTGGCGCGCTTCTGCTGATAGGTTCGCTGGTTTGGTTGCTCCGAGACTGAACGGTAGTTCGACTGTGCTGCGCGATTCGGCCTAATCGGCTCCGTAGTTTTTCTCGTGCAAGATCCGCGCTCTCTATTCAGCATAGAGTTCACGTTCCAGGGTCTTCCAGAGAAAGGAACTGCAGGGCTTTGTGAACGAACACGGGGCTCTGGCTACGCCCGAGGTGGTGGAGGTTTACGGACTACGGCGTAAAGAAGCCGAACAGCGTCTACAGAATCTGTCCGATGTTTCGTCGTTTGAGGGCAGCACCAGAGACTTCTGGTTTTGATCACAATTTCTGCGAGAAGCACGGCCAGTTTTCTGGAGAGAGTTGCCACCGTGAATACGGGAGTCAACGGGGCAAATCGAATACATAGAGACGGAGTCGATGGGCCGTTCCCACAGAGTTGATTTCAGCACCGCTGGGTTGAACCAGCTGTTCAGTGGGTATGCCTCCCTACCACCATATTCAATCAGTTTCACGGTGAAATCAACAAGCCTGTGGTTTCAGTTTTTAAGGGCGCTTGGCTAAAAACGGCGAAACAAGATAACAGACCGTCAGGACCTCCGCGTGGCGGCAACCGCTATGAGCAAAAGCGTGGTGACAGTCAGTTCAAGTCCGAAGCCGGGACCGGACCCGCCGGTCGTCGTGTCTACGAGGTCACTTTTTTCTTGCACGTCAGGGTCGTTCGGGGCGTAATCTTCGGAGTCAATCACGCCGTCCCCGTCGCTGTCTTGGATGGTGTCTTCCTCCGTACCTCCGTTCGTATCACTTACAGTGACCGTATCGGTCGTGGTTGGAGAATGGGTCGCGGTCGGCGTCGGGGTTTCGGTAGGCGTGGGTGATGGAGTTGGGGTCGGCGCCGATCCATCGGAAGCAGGATACCACCGGTGTTCGTTGTTCTGGCTGATCGTGAAACTCCATTTGTACTCACTCTGGAATCCACCGTTTTCGAACATACGGAGACAGATGGGACCGTCTTCTTCCGCATATATCTTGAATGACGCATTCTCCGTCGGCTCCGAACGCTTGTAATAATCGGCGTCAGTACGGTACTCTTCCATGTTTTCTAATTCGGCAGCCGACGTGTCTGGACTGAGGTCAAACGTGAGCCGCCGTTCCGCGTCGCCAATGTTCTCATGGAAGATAGTCACGGCGAAATAATCGCCTTTCTCAGCCTGAAGCGACAACGCGTCGGTATCTCCGGGTGAGTTGATCGCGCCGCCGACGGCTGTCGCGTTCGCGTCGTATTTGTCCTCAAGTTCCTCGATACTATACGGCGTGTAATCACAGTTATCAGCGATCTCGTCGTCAGTCGCCTGTACGACTGCGGGCGTGGCCGCGACCAGAACCAATATTGAAATGACAACAAAGGCCTTGTTCATTCAGTCCGACTATTTAACACTGGATAATAAAATATTCCGAAAGGCTCAGCTTTTTCCACAGTTCGTACTGTTCTATGTCCACTTCGATACAGTCGTGTTCATTCAATAGGACTCTTTTATACTTGAGATGCTACTTTCTTCCTCTGTAGTGAACGTTCGAGGAATATGGTGGAGGAGAGTAATATACGGGTTACTTACCTTGCACGCCGTCCACACTGAGAGATTGACCAGCGGTATCAGGTACAAGCTTACTCGGCACAACCCGTGTGAGAATTACCATGCCCGACAGTTCGACGAGTGTTTGGGTTACGACGATGGCTGGCGCAAGCGAATAACCTGATGGCAGTGCGAGTGCCAGGGGAAGGACGACAAGCGAATTCCGTGTCACCGATGTGAATACCAGCGAGCGGCTTTCTCCAACTCCCATTCCGAGGAGTCCAGCCGCGAGCCGTCCAAGGAGCGGCATGATGACCAGAAAGGCGACGTATATCGGGACGACAGCAGCGATCTTCCTGATTGAATCTTGTACCCGAGGGAGCTGTGAGGCGATGATCACGAACAGTGTTACGCCCATCATCGGTACCGAGAGCCACCCCATCACGTCTTGCCACGTTTCGCCACGGGGAGAACGCTCTGCGAAGTATTCCGTCGCCCACGCGAGTGAGAGGGGGATGGCAATAATCACGATGAACGCCTCGATGAATGGGCCAGCTTCGATGAATTCGGCGACTTGCTGACCCATGAACAGCCAGAGATACAGCGGGAGCAACACGAGCTGAATCAGCATGAGAGCGGGTGTCGCGGCCGTAATCTGTTCGGAGTCGCCCCCACCGAGTTCTGTGAACGTGATAACGTAGTCGATACACGGCGTCAGCAACACCATGAACGCGCCGACAAGAATTGCCGGCTCTTGTGGCAGGAACCGTGTGAGACCAAACACGACCACCGGAACGACGACGAAGTTCATTCCGAGAGCTGCCCCCATGAATCGCCCGTTCCGGAACGCTCGGCGGATGCGAATGAACGGGATCTCTAAGAACGTCACATACAACAAGACTGCCAGAACAGGATTTATCAGCGGTTCTAGGACCGCGCTCGCACCCGGTATCCCGAGACCGATACCGATAGCGAACAGGACGGAAACGGCATACAGTGCGACCTGATTGTGCTGAATCCACCGTTTCGAGAGCCCACTCATAGCCGTACTACTGTACCCCGGCGGCTAAGTCAGGAGAACCAATCATAGGGATGTCCAGCCTCGTGTGGCGGTGCGCACATGCATTTTTGACTGTGTATCATGCGAGGTGTCTGCGTCTGAAAAGTGAGCGGATTGTTATCGTAGAAACCAAACCGCGGCACTTGTGTAACGCATTAATCGTTACTCTGGACGGTCAGCTGTTAGCCTGTACCGACCGTCAGTTTGCTTGGTCGAGTATGCTGGGAGAAGCACGACCAGTTTCTAAGGAAGGGGCTACTGCCTTTGAGTAGCGTAAAAGGCAGGATTGCAATTCGAGGCTCTGTTGAACTCCTATTGCCTTGTTTAATCACAAGACAACGGCCGGATAGGGCTACTCAGACACATTTTCACAGCGTCAGCGGCACAATTTCGGGACCAGACGATGCAGTAGCTGTCACTACTGGTGCTTGGTGAATGATCAGAACTATGGCATTTTGTTCCCACGGTCAAGTGACGACGGCGATACCTCTCCTGGATATGTCCGGAGAAGGGGAGCAGGCGGCGAGCCTAACTCGCCGCCTGCGTTAGGTTATGCACGATGCACTTGCGTGTGAGCTCCCGGAACTGGCCGTGCCAGCTCCGGGAGCGGAGCTTCTCGCCGTCGTCTTTCTTCAACTGCGAGAACCCGGTTTCACTCATCCAGCGCTGGTTGTAGTCCTCGTTCATTCGTGCATTGTGAGCTTTCTGTAGCGGTGTCTGCTCTCGGTGCTTGATCAACGGCCGCGTTGAGTTGGAGCGACACTCCTCACGGAGGTCGCTCCAAGAGTAGTTGGCGTCAGCAGACAACACACGCAGGTCTTCCGCGTTCCGGCGGAAGACCTGCATCCCAATATGGCCGTCCCACGCCTTCTGCGTCGTGTAATGAGTATCCTTGATTGCTAGCGTGTTCACGTCAATCAGAATCGTCGTCTTCATCTTCTGGAATGAGAAGTCTGCGCGGTCGCGGTAGTGGTAGCTCGTCTGATCGCGTTGGAAGCCACTTGCATCAATCGCTGCTTCACCGCTCCAGCCCGCCTGCTCCGCCGAAGTGCGGAGCAGGCGGCGGAGCTCACGCATCCGATACTCATCCTCCCACCGACAAATCGAGCTGTAGTGTGGAGCCTCCTCAAGGCCGAATACAGCTAAAATACCGGACATCTCGTTGAGATAGTCTTCAGTTTCTCGTAGACTCTTTTCCAGTTCGACACGGAACAGAATCAACGCTATCTGTGTCCACTCGGCGTACCCGTCCGCGCCTTCCGGCGCGGCGGGTACGTCAGGATCGTCTACGTGTTCTTTGGCAAGTTCTCGACACATCCACGCTAGCCGTCTGAGCGATACCATATCGCCAGACGGCGTCCATTTCCGGGTTAGCTTAACGGAATATTCCCGTCTGAGCGTCTGAGGCTGCCGCCATTAGCAGGCAAAACAAGGCAACTCCTATTGAATCCACACCTTTCCCGCTGAAACAGCCGGTAGGTAGGTAGGTAGGTGTGCCAAGTCATCGAAGCGAGCTGGCAAGCTATGCTAACAGTTGGCACAAACACTAATTGCCTGAGGTTAGAACTACACTTACAACCCTTTCGCTATGAGTTCATTTGCGTTGGAGGACGTGAAGGTCCTTCACGTCGACGACGAACCCGATTTCACGGATCTGGTTAAGGACATTCTCGAAAGTGAAGATTCGGCGCTATCGATCTGCACTGCTACAAGCGTAGACGACGCATTATCAATTCTCCAAGTCGAGGACCTCGACTGTATCGTGAGTGACTACGACATGCCGGGAAAGAATGGGCTTGATTTTTTAGAACTGGTTCGAGACGAGTATCCGAGCCTTCCGTTTATCCTGTTTACCGGGCGCGGTTCAGAACAAATCGCAAGCGAGGCGATCTCTGCCGGGGTCACCGAGTATCTCCAGAAAGAGACCGGGACAGACCAGTACAAGATCCTCACGAATCGAATTCGAAACTCGGTCCAGAGTGTGCGCGCCGAAGCGGCCTTTGAGCGAACTGAAGAGCGCTATCACAATTTGGTGGATACTGCTCCGATACCGATCGTTCTCTTCGACGAAGAGGGACGAGCCGTCTACTCGAATGAGGCTGCGGTGGAATTCTTTGATGCCGATTCACACGCTGAAGTCGAAGGAAAATCCTTTGTCGAGTTTCTGCATCCCGAAGATAGGGACGTTTCACGCGAACGCTTTGAGCAGCTCATGACGGAGGATCAACCGATGCCAGAAATTGAATATCGTATACAGACGATGAACGGCGAAATTAAAACCGCGACAGTTGCGACCGCTCCCGGAATCTACCATGGAGAGCCCGTCGCGCAGGCGATGGTATATCAGTAAGTTAGTCGACTGTCCTGATAGAGTTGTCTCGCCGGTGTCTACCGACGTGTCGCTGGTGACTGTAGGCCCTGTACTGACCGTCAGTTTGCTTGGTCGGTAGAGCATTCGGCGAGAAGCACGAACAATTTTTTGGAGAGAGCTGCCATCCCTAACCAGTGTGAGACGCACAAACTAACTCAATCAGACCAAGAGATTTAGAAAAGATAGAGATTGGTGGCGTCCACAACATAAACAGAGGCAACTGTAGATGCCGTTCATCGCGCGTTTGGGATCGCGGGGCGGGGAACTAGTCTCTCCCGGCCAGGTTGATGCTGAGAACAAACTCTACTGCCCGGAGTGTGGAGGTGAGATGGGTATCAGGGATGGCGACGGAAAGAAACGGCACTTCTGGCACACCGAGAAGCTTGGTGGTGCGGACGGACACGAGTGTGATGGTGTTGGCCGGGAGACCGCTGAATCTGAGATCCACAGTCGGGTGAAAGCGTATGCTGTCGAGGCTCTCGCAGACCGGTTCGTTAGCCTGGATACAAAACGAAACGGGGAGGAGATACCGGTTGAGGTTGCAGAGACCAGCAGCAAGAGCGACTACCGCAGGGCCGATGCGATGGCCGAGTTCGAAGCGGAAAACCGGTTGTTTGGGCGCGGGCTGGCCGTAGAGATTCAGCACAGACATGAGGAAAAGAACATTCCTCGGGTGAGCGCGGACTTTATCGAGGCTGGATACACTGTCCTCTGGATCGATACAGCAGATGTCGAAACACAGCGGGAGTTTCCTGATATCGACCTAGCGCTCCAGTCCGAACAATTCGTATCTTATACGCCGTACAACTGGTCTGAAATCGAGGTGCTTAATGACTTTGCGGCCGAGGAGTGGTTTCAGCTCGAAGAAGACTGGCAGCAGAGGATCCGTTCCCGAACTGCACACACGAGTTTCAACAACAGGGCTCGATTGCGATGTGTGCTCTGTGTGAAACCAAATATCGGTGGCATGACCCTTCAAAACGCCCGGCGTTCGAGGAGACATGTGGCTTCGAGTTTGATACACGTGTGAACGGTGAGAGACCGGACTTTCCCGACAGCCCTGAACCACATATCCACCATTGGTTCTCTATCGAACAAAACCCTGATTCTGCGGACCCTAGGTACAAAACCTCTGTCCAACGGAAGAGATGCGGGAAATGTCGGGCCTCAAAGGTTATAGATTCGGATGGAAATTCAATCATTGATCATACCGAGAAAGATATCTACGAAATCAAGACGGGACTGATGAGGCGTCAAGAACACTGTGATCACAACTGGCACCGGTACGAGGAACGATGCACACTTTGTGACCTACCGAGGTCAGATATAGATAAGGATTTCAGCGGAGGTTGGTTCTAATCCCCTTCTTAGAGTCTTCTAAAGAGAAAACACAGAATCAGGCGCCTGTTCAAAACTAACAGAGAGTGGCTCTGTTGAAATCCTATTCTTCAGACGGACTCTCGTCTGAAACAGCTGGCCGATGAGAACTGCTCAAGAGCAATACAGTGAGGAGCCGAAAAAGTGCTCGCGGTCGAGTTGATGCTGGATACAGCCGGTCTCAAGTGACTGCGCTTGCTCATTTCCGACCACCCTCCACATCCGTCTCTGTCTCGGTTTTCGCATCGCTCTCGCTCTCCTTACCAGCATCCACCGAACCACTCTCGCTATCTCGTTCCGTCCACTCAACTATCACCTCATCATCACCAGGTAACTCAGCGCCATCCGGCACCGACACAAACACATCTAAGTACCGAACTGACTCTGCAACATCCTCTGGCGGCTCCCCGACTTCCTC